>JABFXP010000848.1 GCA_013361685.1 Catenulispora sp. | reverse complement strand
CTGCTGATCTCGATGGACATGTCCGTGCTGCTGTTCGGGCTGCCGTTCATCAGCGCCGACCTCAAGCCGAGCGCCACGCAGCAGTTGTGGATCATGGACGCCTACGGCTTCGCTCTGGCCGGCCTGCTGATCACCATGGGCGCCATCGGCGACCGCATAGGCCGCAAGCGGCTGCTGCTGATCGGAGCCGCCGCGTTCGGAGCGGCCTCGACGATCGCGGCCTACAGCACCAGCGCGGAAGTGTTGATCGGAACCCGCGCCCTGCTCGGCGTCGCCGGCGCGACGCTGATGCCCTCGACCCTGGCCCTGGTCCGCAACATGTTCCCGGACGCGCAGCAGCGTCAGAAGGCGATCTCGGCGTGGACCGCCGGACTCATCGGCGGCGTCTCCCTCGGCCCGATCGCCGGAGGCTTCCTGCTGAACCACTACTGGTGGGGCGCGGCCTTCCTGATCAACCTGCCCGCGATGGCGCTGCTGCTGATCCTGGGCCCGGTGCTGCTGCCCGAGTACAAGGCCGAGAAGAGCGAGCACTCCTTCGACTACCTCGGTTCCGTCCTGTCCATCGCGGCGATCCTCCCGGCCGTCTACGGCATCAAGCAGCTGGCCATCGACGGGTTCAGCCCGGTCGCGTCGTCCGCCCTGGCGGTGGGCGTCGCCCTCGGCGCCGTGTTCGTGAAGCGCCAGCGCTGCGTCCGCAACCCGCTGATCGACATGGAGTTGTTCAGCAAGCCCGCCTTCCGGGCGCCGGTCCTGGTGAACATGTTCAGCAACTTCGCGATGATCGGCTTCAGCCTCTACAACACGCAGTACCTGGAGTCGGTCGTCGGTATGCGGCCCCTGACCGCCTCGCTGTGGTCGCTGACCGTGATGCCCATGGTCGGGGTCGCCTCCGCCGTCACCGGCGCCCTGATCTCCAAGGTCAAGCCGGCGCTCATCATCGGCGGCGGCCTGGTGCTGTCCGCTCTGGGCGCGCTGGTCATGCTGTTCGCCAAGCCCGGTGAGCCGGTCGTGGTCCTGCTGCTCGCGGCCGGCATCGTGGCCTGCGGCGTGGTCGCGGCCCAAACCATCGTCGGGAACATGGTCATGACGGCCGCCCCGGCCGAGCGGGCCGGCGCCGCCTCGGCCCTGAACGAGACCGGTTCGGAGTTCGGCAGCGCGATGGGCATGGCCCTGCTGGGCAGCGTCGGCGCCGCGATCTACCACCACCGGATGAGCGGTGCGACGGCGCCCGGGATCCCGGACGAGGCTCTGTCGGCCGCCCGCGAGACGATCGGCGGAGCCGCGGCGGTCGCCGGGCAGTTCCCCGGCACCGCGACCCACACGCTGCTGGCCACCGCTCGCGACGCCTACTCCTCCGGAATGCACGCCGCGGCTCTGGGTGGTGCGGTGCTGCTGGCGCTGACCGCGGTGTTCGCCCTGCGGGCACTGCGCGACGAGCCGGTGCCGCCGACCGCAGCCGGCACTGACACCATCGAGAACGCGGAGGAGACCGAGGGCGTCGAGACGATCGACGACGAGGCGGGCGAACTCGTTCTCGCCTGAGCCCCGACAGCACGGCTCACGGCTCACGACTCGAACGGCCCACCTCCTCACCGGGGGTGGGCCGTTCGGCTTGTGCTCGGCTTCGAGTGCGCGGCCTCCTCGCGCCGCTCTGCCGTGACGTCCTACTTCTCCGGCTCGATGAGCAGCACGACCCGGTCCTTGTCCCGCGAATACGCGCTGCCGATGTACTTCATCGCGATCCGGTCGATGATCTCCCAGCCGGCGTCGCCGTCGATCCACTCCACGACCCGGCCCCGGATGATCACCGGGTCGTACGGGTTGTCGTCGCGGGTCAAGGAGATGGCCACGCGCGGGTCGCGGCGCATGTTCCGCGCCTTGCGGCTGGTCGGGCCGGTGAGGATGGCGATGCGGTCGTCGTGGGTGTCGATCCAGACCGGGATCGAGTGCGGGGCGCCGTCGGGCAGGACGGTGGCCAGGTGGGCCAGGACGTCGGTGGTGAGGACGTCGCGCAGTTCGGTGGTCAGCATGGCTGTCGTCTCCTGGAGGTGGCTGGGGTGACTGGGGTGGCTGTGGGTGGGCTGGCGGGCTGCTGCCGGTTGGCTGGCGGGCGACCGTCAGTCGTCTGATTCGACCTCGTAGTGCAGGTGCGTGACGCCGGGTGCCGGGACGGCCTCGACCAGCCGCAGGCGGATGTGCTCCGGGAGGTCCTGGAAGTACCGGCGTCCGCCGCCGAGCAGGACCGGCACCTGGTGCAGGACGACTTCGTCGACGAGCCCGGCCGCCAGCGCCGAGGTCGTCACGCCGCCGCCCATGAGGGCCACGTCCTTGTCCCCGGCGGCTTTGCGCGCGGCCGCGATCGCGTCCTCGATGCCGGTCGTGACCAGGGTCTGCGCCGCGCTGACGCCGGGGACCGGGCCGTGGCTGACGACGAACAGCGGCACGTCCGGGTGCGGGCTGCCGCCGCCGAACCCGTCGGAGTCCTCGTAGGTGTGGCGGCCGGCGACGATGGCGCCGACCCGCGAGGCGACCCGGTCGAAGACCGCGGTGCTCGCCGCGCTCATCCGGAACCCGTCGAACACCTCGCTGGGGGTGTCGCCGTCGAAGTACCAGTCGAACAGGACCGAGCCGTCGCCCAGGCCGTGCCCGGCGCCGGGACCGCGCCCGGTGATGTAGCCGTCGACCGAGACCGCGAGGGCGCTGAAGACCTTGGTCATGATGGTGGTTTCCCCTCTGGAGTTCCTTTAAGAGACCCTGTGGTTCCCACCGTAGCACTTGGAGTTCCCTCAGGGAACCCCGATTGCTAGACTGGTTTCATGCAGCGCACTCAGTTCGGCGCGATGGCCTGCTCGATCGCGCGCACCCTCGATGTCATAGGTGAGCCCTGGTCCCCGCTGGTCCTGCGGGACGTGTGGGTGGGGATCAACCGCTTCGACCAGATGCAGGCGGACCTCGGGATCTCCCGCAAGGTCCTCACCGAACGCCTCGACCACCTGGTGGAGGAGGGCGTGCTGGAGCGGCACCCCTACGATCGGCGTCCGCGCTTCGAGTACCGGCTCACGCAGAAGGGGACGGAACTCGTCGACCTGCTCATGGTGATGACCGCGTGGGGCGACAAGTGGCTCGCCGGCGAGGCCGGGCCGCCGGTGTTGTACCGGCACCACGCCTGCGGGGAGATCAGCAGCGTGGACTTGCGGTGCGACCACTGCGGGGAGCCGATGCACGCCACCGACATCGACCCGCTGCCGGGCCCCGGCGCGGCGCCGGTCCCGGCAGCGGTGTCAGAGGCCTGAGAAGTCGGTTTCGGCCGGAGCCGCTCAGGCCGCGAAGGCGTCGAGATCGACGGACAGGTCGTCGCCGGTGAGGTCGTATTGCAGCTCACTGAGACGGCGAGCGATCTCCGGGAGATCCTGCGCCTGGTTGCCGAGCACGACGCTCGCATACCCGTGATCGGGGAGTAGTAGGACGGCGGAGCGATAGGCGGGCAGGCGTCCGTTGAGATACATCTGCCCCGACGGCCCGAGCGCCCAGCCCAGCCCGTAGGCCATCGGATCGTCGGGACGAGTGCGCGGCCGGCGGATCTCGTCGAGCAGGCTCGGCGTGCCGAGGAGGCGCTCGCAGAAGGACAGATAGTCGTCGACGGACGACCAGAGCCCGCCGCTGGGCCGCCTGCCTCTGGGGTACGCCTCCACAGGCACAGCGGTTTGATCGTCCCAGCCGGAGACCGGTGCGCCGGGGGTGTCGAAGCCGGTGGCGCCGAGGTTCCAGGGGCTGAGCAGGACTTCGTCGAGAGCCTGCTCATAGCTGAGGCCGCAGACGGTCGCGAGGATGCAGCCGGCGAGGAAGTAGTTGCCGTTGTAGTACGACCACCGCTCGCCCGGCCGGCGATCGTTCCCGGCCCGCACGACGAGGCGGGCGGCGTGCTCCAGGACGTCGGGCCCGTCGCCGAGCGCCGCCACCGTCGTGCCCTCCACGGACTCCCGCAGACCGGTGACCTGTGCGAGCAACTGCTCGACGGTGATGGCGCGATCGGCGCGCCAGTCGGCCGCGAGGTCCGGAAGCAGTTCGACGGCCGGTGTCGTGAGCGGGATCGACCGCTCGGCCAGGGCCAGCACGGTGGCGGTTGCCGTCAGGGGCTTCGTCAAAGACGCGATGCGGAGCGCCGAGGCACCGTCGGCCCGGAGCCGCCCCGCCGTCTCGACGGTCCGCTGTCCGTGCCGGGAGACCCCGATGACCATGCCGGGGGCGATCGTGTCCATCGCTGCTTTCCGCCTAACCCTCTTTGCCGACGTTGAGCCGATCGATCACGGTACAGCCTGTGCGCCCTGAGGTACTTTCCTCCCATGACCAGTCTTCGCCTGGCTGATGGCCGGACTCTGGAGTACCTGGCGGCCGGACCCGCGCAGGGCACGCCGCTCATCTTCCACCACGGGACCCCGTTCGCCGCGGTCCTGTTCGAGCCGATGGTGGCGGCCGCCGCGCGCCACGATCTGCGGCTGGTGATCCACAGTCGTCCCGGGTACGCGGGATCGTCGGCGCGGCCGGGGCGGACGGTCGCGGCGGTGGCCGAGGACGTCGACGCCTTGCTGGACGAGCTGGGGGCCGACCGGTTCGTGACCGCCGGCTGGTCCGGCGGCGGGCCGCACGCGCTGGCCTGCGCCGCGCTGCTGCCGCGGCGCTGCGCGGCGGCGGCGACCGTGGCGGGCGTCGCACCCTACGTGGCGGACGGCCTCGACTGGTCGGACGGGATGGGCACGGAGAACATCGAGGAGTTCGGGGCGGCTGTCGCCGGGGCAGAGCCGCTGACCGCGCTGCTGACGCCGGTGGCAGCCGAGCTCGGCGGGGTGCAGGGCGATCAGATCGCGGCGGCGCTGGGCGACTTGATATCCGAGGTGGATCGCAGGGCTCTGAGCGATGATTTCGCCGAGTACTCGGCGGCGGCCTTCCGGCTGGCGGTCTCCACCGGGATCGAGGGGTGGCGCGACGACGACCTGGCGTTCGTTCGGGACTGGGGCTTCGATCTCGACGCTGTTCAGGTCCCTGTCTCGGTGTGGCAGGGCTCTGAGGACCGGATGGTGCCGTTCGCCCACGGCCGGTGGCTGGCGGACCGCCTGCCCAAAGCCGTGCCGCACTTGCAGCCGACGGAGGGCCACCTGTCTTTGATGCTCGACCGCTGCGACGACATCTTCGCCGATCTGGCCGCGTACCTGGGCTGATGCCGGAGCGCCCAGACACATGCCGACCGGCGTTCGCCCGGGGTGGACACTTACGCCGTACTGAATACGCCCATTGCGGGAGCCGGACAGGGACGCCAGGGCCGAAGATCCTCCTGACAGCCATCACGGTTCTCACCGAAGCTGTGACCATGCCCTAGGAGACCGCCGAGTACCTGAAGCAGATCGACACACACCGCCACCCCATCTACGAGTCGGCGGTCAGGCGGTGAAGGCAGTCCGGAAGGCGTTTCCCCTTCTGGACCGGAGTCACATCGCCGGCCGCCGCCGACCGGTTCGAAACCAGATCGCCGGTGCGGGGCGCAAGAATCGTCAATACGAACCGGGGTCTGCGCGCCGATTCTGGGACGGTGAAGACCAGTGATCGCGTCATCCAGACTGCCGAAGCCGTCGCGCCCGCTGCACCAGCCCGATCCGCGGCGCCCACCCAGCTCCCAGCGCCCGCACCGCCGGCCCGCCGCGGCCTGCTCGCGGTGCTGCTGGCCGGCCAGGCCATGGCCTCGATGGACACCTCGATCGTCACCGTCGCCGCCCCCGGCATCCGCGCCGGGCTGCACGCCTCCGGCGGCGCGTTGCAGCTGATCGTCACCGGCTACGTGCTCGCGTTCGCGGTGACGCTGGTGATCGGCGCGCGGCTCGGCGACCGCTACGGGCACGCGCTGGTGTTCCGGCGCGGGATCGCGGCATTCATGGCGACGTCGGCGGCGTGCGGGCTGGCCCCGTCGGCGGCGGCGCTGACCGCGTTCCGGGTGGCGCAGGGGGTGTCGGCGGCGTTGGTGGTGCCGCAGGTGCTGTCGGTCATCCAGCTCGGGTTCCGCGGCCGGGCGCTGGCGCGGGCGATCGGCTGGTACTCGATGGTGCTGGCGCTCGGCGTGGCGGCCGGGCAGGTGGCCGGAGGCGTCCTGGTCGGCGCCGACCTGTTCGGCACCGGCTGGCGGCCGATCTTCCTGGTCAACGTGGTCATCGGGGCCGGCGTGCTGGCACTGGCCGCGCGGGTGCTGCCCACCCGGCCCGGGAGCCGCGCCGGCGGTCTGGATCCGATCGGGGCGCTGCTCCTGGCCTTTGCGATGACGGCGGTGGTGGCGCCGTTGGCGGTGGGACGGGAGCACGGCTGGCCGGTGTGGACGTGGTGCTCGCTGGGCGCGGGCGGGGGATTGCTGGCGGGATTCGCCATGTGGGAGCGGCGGGTCGCGGCCACGGGCGGCACCCCGCTGCTGGATCTCCGAGTCCTGAATCGTCCGGCGGTCCGGCCCGGGCTGGCCGCCTGCTGGATCGTGATGGGCTGCTACTCCGCCGTGGGGTTCACCATCACCATGCATCTGCAATCCGGTCTGGGCTTCTCGCCCCTTCGCGCCGGCCTGACCTTCCTGCCCTACACGGCCGGCTTCGCGACCGTGGGACTGACGTGGGCGCGGATGCCGGCGCGGGTGCGAACGGCGCTCCCGATCGCCGGTCCGGTCGCGTTCGCGGGCGCCTTCGGTGCGCTGGCCGCGTCGGCGCACGGTGCGTGGCCGACGGCTGCGGCACCCGCTCTGCTGATCGTGGCGGGAGCGGGGCACGCCGCCGGTTTCAGCCCTCTGCTTTCCCGTGTCACCGAGTCGGTGGGGGCGGCCGGCGCCTCGGCGGTGTCGGCGCTGGCCAACACCGGTGCGCTGCTGGCGAGCGTGCTGGCTGTGGCGGGCCTGGGCGGCGTGTACCTGTCGGCGGCCGGACCGGCGTTCCACGGCTCAGCGTCCGGTCTGCTGCACGTCGCGTGGCTCGTCGCGGCGTTCCTCGCGCTGGGAGTCGGGTCGGCCGTGCGCGCTGTAGCGTGATCGACAAGGCTGGCACCGATGAGTTTCGCCGGCCGCTCCCGTCTGCATTGACGTACTGATCAAACAGATCCGAGGAGACTCCGATGACCGCCACCTACACCTTCGACATCTTCAGCAGCCTCGACGGCTTCGGCAGCCACCACGGCGACTGGGGCGGCTACTGGGGCAAGCAGGGGCCCGAGCTGCTGGCCCACCGCCTGGGCCGCTACAGCGAGGGGCAGCGGATGGTCTTCGGCGCCGCCACGTACCGGGTGTTCGAGCAGCTGTTCGCCGCCGCCACCGAAGACGGCGAGGGCCGCGAGGTCTTCGACCCGTGGGTCACCCGAATGCGCCACTCCCCGGCCTACATCGTGTCGAGCACCCTGACCGAGCCGCTGGCCTGGCCCGACGCGACGGTCGTCAGCGGGGACGCGGTGGACATCGTCACCCGGCTCAAGGCGGAGTCGGACGTGCCGCTGCGTTCTCACGGCAGCCTCTCGTTGAACCGGGCGCTGATGGCCGCAGGACTGGTGGACTTCGTCCAGGTGACGATCTACCCCGTCCTCACCGGCAAGACCGGCGAGGAGCGCGTCTTCGAGGGCTTCGCCGACTTCGACCTGGACCTGGTCGAGAGCCGGACTTTGGACGGTCGTACCCAGGAACTCGTCTACCGGCCCACGCTGCACGCCTGAGCCGGGCTCGTACGGGAGGCGCTGCTCACCGGAGACGCTGCTCTACGTGGCGATGCGCTCCACTGCTTCCGCGCACATCTTGAGCAGGTTCTCGTCGTTGGGGATGTTGCTGCTAGACCAGAGCCTCTGGCGGAAGGTGTAGCGGCGGGGTTCTGCCAGCTCGGCGCGAAGCAAGGGCAGGAACTCCGCAGCGTCGGCGCCGACGATGCTTATGCACCCGGCGGTGTCGAGGCGGGTGTGGAGGTTCTCGTGCCAGGCGTCAGCCAGGACGGGCAGCGTGGCGCCGGCCGTTCCGGTGATCTTGATGAGCGCGGTGGCGGCACGGACCCTGGTCCACAGATCATCCGCGTGTATCAGGGGTTGAATACGGTCGGCCAGCGATGCGGCGGCGGCTCCTACGATCGCGGCGGTGACGGCGGCCAAGGCCGGGTTGTTGGTCGGATCGGAGGCGTCGAGGCGTGGACGCAGCGCGGACAGGAACTCATCGATGTCCTGCGTGACCGCCCAGGACGATTCGATGGCGAGTAGCGCGAGATGCGTATTCGAGTGCTGGGTAAGCCGACGTATACACGGCATGGCCGACTGCGAGGCTGGTCCGGCTGCCTTGAGAGTGTGCAGCGCGCTCTGAGCCACGCGCTGGTTCTCATCCACGACCGCGTCGTTGAGGATCCGGATCGCCATGGGAACGGCTTCCGCCGTGCCGAGGTACCGAGCGGCCGATAGAAGGTTGGAGACCTTGGGCTGCATTTCGCGGTCGATCACGGTGGGTACCGCAGCCAGTCGTTCAAGGAGGTCGGGCTCGAACTCGTGGCGGTAGTTGCCGAACTTGCCGAGCGTCTGGACCAGCATGGACGTCTCGTCGTCCCCGGCCAGCGCCGCCGCGATGCCGGGCACCGCCCGCGGGTCGCCCATGCGGGCCAACGCGAGCAGCATCATCCGGTAGGGATCCTGCACCTCGCGGTCCGCCGCGCTCCAGGCATCAGGACCCATGGCAACCACCTGTGCGGCCAGGGCGTCGGCGGCCGGGGACGCCAGGTCGTACGTGTCCTGCAAAGCCAGCGCCGCCATATAGCGGACCGGATATTCGGGCGCATCCAGCTGGCCACCGATGAGCGCGACCAGCTGCTCGAACGGCCCACGCCAGCGGCCGATCAGCTGACTGCCCATGCGCAGCGCGTCCCCCCGACGCCCCGGATCGGGGTGATCGAGCTGGTCCGCGATCAGCACGATCCGGTCGGCGACAGCCTCAGCCAGCGCGTCGTGCAGCACCCGCACCAGATCCGCGGTCCAGGCATCCGCCCGGCCCTCCCGCTCGGGGGCGAACAACACCCGCACCTCGCCGGTCAGTGTGGGCGTCGCCGGCCGGTCATCGACTGGCGCAGCGGTGTAGCTGGGGTAGGTGCTGATCTCCCGCAGCAGCTCGATCGCTCGGCCGGTCAGATCGTCCACGGCACGCCCCGGCGCCAGGCGGGCCAAGTGGGCGAGCGCGGCGAGCCGAGTGCCGGGATCGGTGTCGGCGTCTGCGGCGATCCTGGGCAACCAGTCGGCGACCCGCTCGGCCGTGTCCGGTTCGCGGACCGCGATATCCACCGCCGCCTCGATCAAGGCGAGGCGACACTCCACCTCCGGCTCCTCCACGAGCCGTCGCTCAAACAGAAGCACAGCCTCCCGCGCCACCGGCGCAAAATACGCCAACGCAGCCGCCGCCGCTGCCCGTACCTCGGCATCCGCGTCGGACAGCCAAGCCACGAATTCATCAGCCCGCGAGCGGATCAGCGCATCAGCCTGCTGATACGGATCCAGCCAGTCCGCGTCCTCATCGCCGTGCACCTGCCCCGCCCCGGCCAGCGACTCCCCGAGACTCGAGAACAATTCGGCGACCGGCCCGCGTCCCAGCACAGCTCGGTTCCCGACGAGCTCGAACAAGAACGGCAGGCACGCCACCGTCGAGTCGTAGATGTCGCCTTGGTGATGCACGGCCCCGTGGAACTGGTCCAACGCGATCTCACGCGCGTCAGGGTCCTCCGAAAGCAGACCCTGGAGGATCGGCGGGACATCCTCGGCGGTGCCATAGGCATGCGATAGCGAAGCCCAGTCGATATCGAGCAAGTCGGCGAACATGCCCTGCACTATGCACTACCAGTCCCACCGGGAGGCGTCCGGCAGAGCGTGGCCGGTGCGCGGTGGTTGCCTTCACTGGAAGCCCGCCTGTCTGTCGAACGACGGGCCTCCGACTCGATCCTCGCCACCGGCGGCCCTTCGTTCAGGCGGCCGGGGTGTAGATCTGGTTGATCACGCCGCTTCCGAAGGTCTCGGCCGAGGACAGGGTCAGCTTCACGTCTTCGAGGCCGTCGAACCAGCGGGCGCCCTTGCCGAGGACGAGGGGGTGGACGAACAGCTGGAGGCGGTCGAGGAGTCCGGCCTGGAGCAGGGACCGGACGAGGGTGACGCTGCCGGTGATGCCGATGTCCTTGCCTTCGGAGGCCTTCAGGGCGCGGAGGCCGGCGAGCACGTCGCCGGTGATGATCTCGGTGTTGTTCCAGGTGGCTTCCGTCAGGGTGGTCGTGACCACGTACTTCTTCTGGCTGTTCATGAAGCCGGCGAACTCGTCTTCGCTGGTCGGCCAGTAGGCGGCGAACTCTTGGTACTGGACGCGGCCCAGCAGCATCGCGTCGCAGTCGGCCATGGCGGCGCCCACGGCGTTGCCCATCTCGTCGTCGAAGTAGGGGAAGTGCCAGGTGTCGGGCGCCTCGGCCACGCCGTCCAGGGAAACGAACAGGCTCGAGATGATCTTACGCATGAGGACTCCTCTAGGTGAACTGTACCGTACGGTACTGCCTTCCAGTACGGTACCGTACGGTACACTCGAGAGCGAGTCAACGGTCTTTTGGCGCGGAACCTGGAGGAGCAGCACATGATCAGACCCGGTCCGTCATCCCCGGACACCGGCGACGACGTCACCACGCAGACCCGGCGCCGCATCATCGACGCCGCGACGGAAGTGTTCCTGCAAGACGGCTACGTGGGCGCCAAGACCGACGAGATCGCTTCTGTAGCCGGCGCGTCCAAGCAGACGATCTACAAGCACTTCGGCCGCAAGGAGAAACTCTTCGAGCAGATCGTCCTCGACCGCCTGGGCGGCATCGGCGAGATCTTCCAGGCGGCCATCGGCGAACTGGCGGTCACCGACAACGTCGAAGCCACCCTGACAGCGGTCGCGCGCAAGTTCGTCCACGCCATCATGCAGCCCTCCCACCTGCGCGTACGCCGCCTCGTCATCGCCGAAGCGGGCCGCTTCCCCCACCTCGGCCACGCCTACTTCGAGGCCGGCCCCGAACGCGTACACGCCGGCCTGGCATCAGCCTTCGAACAGCTCACCACCCGCGGCCTGCTGCGCGTCGACGAACCACTCCTCGCCGCCAACCACTTCACCTGGCTCGTCGTCTCGATCCCGGTCAACAAGTTCATGTTCTGCGGCGACGACACCCGGTTCACTCAAGCGGAGCTGGACCACTATGCCGACAGCGCCGTTCGCGTGTTCACGGCCGCCTATGGAGTGGCGGGCTAAGGAATCAGAGGTCTGGGTCCTTGAGACACCGGGGCCAGCTGTTGCCACGCTTGCGGATCGTCGCTTACGGTTGCCCGGCGCATACAGATCGAACAGCGGATATTGAATAGCTGATGCCGGGGGGCTGGCGTGGCAGGTCTATATGTTGACGGTGGGGCGCACGCGGATTTCGCTGGTCGGCTATATATCTACAGCAGGGCCAGCGCTTTCACGGCAGGCGGGAACCTTGCGACGTCATGATCAGACGCGTTCGCACTGCCGGCTCGTTGATCGTCAGTCTCCTGGTGATCACGAGTTGCACCTCGACGTCAGCTAAGCCGCAGCTTCCGCCGCCGCCTGGGCAGGCAGTGGGAGTGGTCCAGCCACACATGGGCCACGAAGAAGAGCAATACTTTTACATGCAGCAGCTCCTTGCCGAGCGCACAACTCCGACCGTCTCCCCGTCAGGAGAGATTCTCGTCGGCTCGCGGAATGTCTATCTCTACAGCCTCGACCTGGCCAACGGGTCGTTCGGTCTGTACAGATCTGGAGCGACACCAGGACACCAGGCTTACCAATGCACACTTTCGCCGTATCTGGACTCTGGCGGAGGCCTGCTGTCGTCGTGCAGCGGCCGGGGGACCGATGCCGGCTTTGGCGACCGTTGTGGTGGAAACTGCGCTGGGTGGATATACCGAAACGCCACTCTGGACAGCCCGGCGATACGGGTCGCAGGGCCCAACACCCTGGTTCCCGCTCGAGAAATCGGCACCGCCGTTCCGCCGACGGTCGCCGCCGGCGCTGTAGCCTTCACCGACGCGGTGGGCGTACTCGGCCAGGGCCCGGACGGCACCGTGTGGATCGTCGACGGCGATGTGTTGTGGGGCCTCAAAGACGGGACACTGCACCGGGTGTATCAAGCCCCTGCCGATACCCCCATGATGCGCGGCGAGGACGATGACAGCGCGATCGGAGCGGTGAGCACCCAAGGCACCGTCGTGGTCCCCCTGCGACGGCGCAGCGGGACATACCCCGACTTCTTCATGCACCACTTGATCGCCGTCAACCCCGACGGCACGAAGGCTCCGTTTCCCATCCCCGCCACGATTCCCGGAGTGGCGGGAGATCCCGGAAGCCTGGCGGTCTCGGACATCGTCAGTGACAACTCTGGAGGCTTCTACATCCGCGCAGGCGAGGCGTCCGGGGAGCCGATATACCCGATCGCGCCACGGCCGACTCCGTTGGACGGGTCCGCGACCCACCAGTACGTCCTGCACGTTCGCGACGGGAAGTGGAACGTAGTCGCCGAAAGCAACGTCTCGATCCTCACCCTCGTCAACGGCAAGATGTCCCGCACCAAGCCCGTCGACGCCCTCAAGATCCCCATCTTCCTTCCGGGGACCATGGCTGTGCTTCCCGGAACGCTCGTCCTGACCGACGCCAACGCCGGCGGCTACGCGATGGCAGTCGGCATCCCTCGCTGACTGCCGAAGCGTTGACGGTCTGACCAGCGCAGTTCTCGTTACCGACCGTCTGCGTCTGTGGTCGTTTCCGCGCCGTCGTTCTGGAGCGTGACGATGATCGCGGTGAACGCGGCCGTGAGGGTGTCGGCGACGGAGGCCGGATCGCCGAGGTAGCCGTTGACCATGGCGCCGTCGCGAAGGAGCATCAGCTCTCGGGCGGCGGTCTCGGTGTCGGGGGTTCCGGTCTCTGCGGCGATGTCGGCGAATTCGCCGAGCATCCATGCGCGGTGTTCCTCGACGGTGGTGCGGACCGGGTCGTCGGGGTCGGCGAACTCTGCCGCCGCGTTGATGAATGCGCATCCGCGGAAGCCCGGGCGGCAGCTTGCCGCGCCGATTCCGGTGGCCAGGGTGCGCAGTGACGCCACGGGGTCGCCTTTGCGGCGGGTGCTTTCGAACCACTTCCGTTCTGCGGCTGCCTGGTCTTTCAGGTAGGCGACCACGAGGTCGCTCTTGGTGCGGAAGTGGCGGTAGAAGGTGACTTTCGTGATGCCGACCTGCTCGATGATGCGGTCGGCGCTCGTGGCTCGGATGCCCTGCGCGTAGAACAGCTCGCTCGCCGCGGTGAGGATGCGCGCTCGCGTTGTGGCGCCCGACGTGGTCGGGGGCGCTGGTTCGGTGGTGTCGGCGTGCACGTCCTGCTCCCGTTCTGGTCCGGCTGGTTGCACCAGCGCTGTCCACAGTTTAGAGTCGCCGATGTAGACGTACTAGTAACTCTACATGGCGACACCTGGGGTGGAGCTGGGGAAGGCGCCCCTCGGCACGGCCTGAGGCGGTAGCCGCCACACACGAAAGAGAGAGCACCATGACCACTGCTGAGACCCGGACCGCTTCCGAGACCGACTCGCCGCCGTCGTTCGGCGCGGTGCTGAGCCGCCTGTACTTCATCCGCTTCGCGTTCGCCGTCGTCTGGGCCGCGCTGCTGTTCCCGTCCGGCAAGCACACCGGGGGCGTCCTGACCGTTCTGCTGGTCGTCTATCCGCTCGTCGACGCCGCCGCCGTCCTGTGGCAGCTGCGCTCCAAGGACCGCACGCCGGGTTCGTCCGTGGCGGAGTGGAGCAACGTGGTGGTCAGCGTCATCGTCGCCATCGCGCTCGGCTGGGCTTCGACGGTGTCCATAGCCGCCGCCCTCGGTGTCTGGGGCGCATGGGCCGCGGCCTCCGGGATCGCGCAGCTTGTCACCGCGGCTTCCCGGCGCGGTTCCGGCGGTCAGGTGCCGCAGATCGTCAGCGGCGCCATCTCAGTCCTCGCCGGAGCCAGCTTCCTGGCGCAATCCGCCAAGCATCCGACCAGCATCTCCGGCGTCGGCGGCTATGCCGTTCTGGGCGGGATCTTCTTCCTCGTCTCCGCCATCCGTCTCAGGTCACTCGTGCTCAAGGCGTCTCACTGACTCCGTCGAGCAAGGCGCGCACCGTCGCTGCTTCGTGAGCGCCTATCCGGGACAGGTCATCCCAGGCCTTCTCCCACGCTCCGCGGGCGCCCGCGTGGTCGCCGGCCGCGGCCAGGTGGCGGCCCAGGCTGAGCATGGACTTGCCCCGCCATCGGGGATCGCCGGCGGTGTCCAAGTAGGCCACTCCGCGGTCCAGGTGGGCGCGACCGGTCACCGGATCGCCCAGGGCGAGATGGATGTCGCCCAACAGCACTTCGGTGCCGGCCAGACCGTGGGCGTCCCGTGTCCGGCTCAGCATTTCCCGTGCCTGGCGGGCGTAGGCGAGGGCTTCGGGCAGGTCGTCCGCTTCCAGCGCCACCCAGGCAAGGCAACGGAGCGTGGCGGCTTCCCGCCGGCCGTCGCCCACGTCGCGGAGAGCTTCGCGGCTGGCCGTCAGCAGCTCCACAGCAGCCCGATGATTTCCTTCGTCCTGATGCACGATCCCGAGTTCGCGTCCGCTGACCGCTTCCCACCTGACGTCGCCGAGCGCGCGGGACGTCGCGATGGCCTCGGTCAGGAACTCCTTCGCCTTCGCCCACTCACCCCGGTAACGGTGTAGCACGCCGTACTCCCGGAGGGTGTAGGCCCGCCAGCGAGGCGCCGCGAGGGAATCCAATCTCGACAGACAACCATCGAAGTGTGCTGCCGCCTCGTCCCATCGCCCCAGTAACCGGTGGGATACGCCCACCGACAACAGGGTGACGACCTCCAGCAAGGGGTCTCCCGCACGCGGCAGGATCGCCAGGCAGTCCCGGAAGGAACGTTCCGCAGTCGCGAAATCCCGTGTCTCCCTGGCCGCCAGGCCGAGCGCGAACAGGGCGTAGGAAGTCCAGTACGCACTGTCCATTCTGGTCGCTGCAGCATGGCTGAGTTCTGCTACGCGCTTCAGATCGCTCCAGTGGGCGCGCAGTTCCAGGAAGGCCGCCACCGTCGCGGAAAGGCGACAGGTCGTCGCGTCGTCGCGGGCCGCGGCCGACAGTTCCACGGCGTGGACGATCGCGGGGTGCTCGTCTGCCAGCCAGGCCAGCGCGTTGCGGTCCACGTCCGCGACGAGCCCGGGCGCGTCCAGCACCAGCGGCGGTGGAGGGAACTGGTGCAGGCCGCCGAACTCCAGCCGGGCGTCCGCGTGCTTGCCCAGGTGCAGATAGGCGTCGGTGATGCGGGGCCACGCCGCGGCCCGCTCCGACGCCGAGAGCTTTTCCTTGGCGTACAAGCGGATCAGGTCATGGAAGTGGTACCTGGTCGGCGTGAACTCGCCGCGCCCGCATTCCAGGAGGTTCACGTCCACCAGGCTTTCCAGCAGCCGTTCCGTCGTGCGGAGATCCTCCCCCAGGGCCGCGGACGCCGCCCAGGCCGCGAAACTGGTCTCCGGCATGGCCGCCAGCAGCCGGAAAGCGCGTTGCTGCGCGGGCTCCAGGCCGTCGTAACTGAGCAGGAAGCTCGCCCGGACCTCCCGGTCGCCGCCGACGAGCTCGTCCAGGCGACGGCTTTCGTCCGCCAGCCGGGCGGCCAGGTCGGCGACCGTCTGGTGCGGACGGGAGCGCAGCTTCGTGCCCACGATCCGCAGGGCCAAGGGCATGCCGCCGCAGAGCCGGACGATCCGGTCGGCGGCCTCGGTCGGCGCGTCGGCGACCCGGGGGGCCAGGCCGGTCAGCAGCGCCAGGGCGTCCGGGGCGGCCAGGCCGTCGAGATCGATCAGGCCCCGCAGGTCCAGCCCGGTCAGGCGGTGGCGGCTGGTGATCAGCACACCGCACTCCGGGCCTCCGGCGATCAGGGGGCGTAGTTGCTCCTCGCCGGCTGCGTTGTCCAGCACCATCAGCACCCGCCGACCGGCGACCCGGTCGCGGAACAGCCCGATCCGCTCCTCCAGGGACGCCGGGAGGTCCGTGCTCGCGACCCCGAGGTCGCGCAGGAACCGGGCCAGGACCTCGACCGGGTCACGCGGCCGGGGGCCGGCGCCCTGCAGGTCGACGAACAGCTGCCCGTCGGGGAACCGCGACGTCAGATGGTGGGCCGCGCGGACTGCGAGTGCTGTCTTGCCCAGCCCCGGCTTCCCGGTGATCGCGACCACGGCCGGGGCCTGGTCGCCGGGGTCGAACAGCGTGGCGAGAGTGTCCAGGTGGTCGTCGCGGCCGGTGTAGTGGTCGACGTTCGGCGGCAGCTGGCGGGGGCCGGTGAACGGCAGGAGCGAGGGGTCCTCGCGCAGGATCCGCACCTGGAGCTGGCGCACCGCGGGCGCCGGTTCGATGCCCAGTTCCTCGTCGAGGTGCTGGTAGAGCCGCTGGTACGCGGCCAGCGCCTCGGGCGTGCGATCCAGCCGGTGCAGCGCGAACATCAGCTTGGCCACCAGCTGCTGGCGCAGCGGGTGCTCGGCCACCGCCTCGGCGAGCTCGTGGATGATCTCGGTCTGGCGGCCGAGCCGGATGTAGGCCTCGAACCGGTCCTCCAGCGCACCCAACCGTGCTTCTTCCAAGGGCGCGGCGACCCGGAGGCGGATGTCCTCGGTCGCCACCGAGCTGAGGGCGGGCCCGTCCCACAGCGCCAGCGCCTCGTCCAGGAGCTCGATCCGGCGCTCGTCAGTGGCGGATCGTGCCCGCGTGCACAGAGCTCGGAACCGGAACACGTCGACCCGCATGGGGTCCAGGCGCAGTTGGTAGCCGGATCCTTCGCGCACCAGCGTGACGTCCTCGCTTCCGGCGAAGATCGTGCGCAGGCGGCTGATCTGGGTGTGGATGACGGCCCGGGCGGTGTCCGGGGCCTCGCCCGGCGGCCAGGCCAGATCGATCAGCCGGTCGGCGGGCACGTGTTTGTTGGCTTCCAGCAGCAGCACGGCGAGGACGAACCGCTGCTTGCGGACGCCGAGGTCGACGGGCTGCCCGTCGATGAACGCCCGCACCGGCCCGAGCACTGAGAAGTCCATAACCGGGTCGTACCTTACGCGGTCCCGCGACCGCGGACAGCTAACTGTTAGAAACTTGTTTGCCCGTTAACCGTATGGTCAAGCCGTCTGTGCGATCCGTCCGGCAAGTCCGGTCGCACGGCGGCCGGAGCAGTGCTCAGAAGATGCTGTGCCAGGCGGTGATCGGGTAGACGTGATCGCCTGGCATTCGCGATGAATAAGGGGACAGAGGGACCAATGCGGGTGCGACTGGGGATGACGGTGGTGGCCGTCGCGACGGTGGCCGGGATGACCACCGCGTGCAGTGACAGCTCTACTGTCGGAAGTCCCATCGGACGGAACTCGGCACCGAGTACCGGCCAGGAACCGGCCACCGGCCAGACGCCGGCGACCGGCCAGACGCCGACCGCCAGCGCGACGCCGTTCACCGGCAAGACGCTCCAGCCCGGCGAGGTCGCGCAGGTCGCCAGCACGGACGGCGCCCGCATGCAGCCGGTGGCCGACGGCATGATCCGCAGCTACGGCACGACGGTGAAGATCGTCGAGGTCGGCACCGCCGACACGGTCAGCGACGCCTCCTCCGGGGAGAGCTATCGCGCGGCCGCCGGCGGCTCGCTGCTGGCGTTCACCGTCACGGTCGCGCGGGACGAAGGCATGGACGGGGGCAACGGCACGGTGGTCGCCGACGTCAACGTCGACGGCACGCAGCGCACGCTGCCGGAGTTCTTCGGCACCTCCAGCGGGTCCGGCGGCGGGACCCAACTGCACTACGTCCTGGCGACCGGGCAGACCAAGGGCGCGGTGGACCTCGAGCTCAAGGCGTCGAACGTCGTGCAGAGCTTCGACCTGTTGGCGGGCAAGGCCAAGGGCGACCGTCCCGCCGCGCTGTACCGCTCGACGAGCGGCACGACCCTGCATCAGGAAGCCCTCTCGCCGGTCACCTATAAGGTCGCCGTCTACGACAAGGACGAGGCGCACCAGGTCACCGTGACCAAGGCCGAGTTCGGCTACTTCACCGGCAAGGACGCCGCCATCCCGTCGAACCCGGCCGACGGCTGGCTCACGCTGAACGTGACGGACCGCAGCGACGGATACTCGACCTGCGTCACACCGGCGTCGGCGTACACGTTGAAGGATGCGGCAGGCAAGGAGTACAAGTCGTCCGCCGCGGCCACGTCGGTGCCGGCGCAACCGGAGTCGTTCGGCGACACGGAGTCGGTCGTCGCCTTCGAGGTCCCGGCCGATTTCGCGCAGGGCACAGTGACCATCGCGCCCAGCACCGCGGTGTGCGAGAGAACCTCGATGACCTACGCGCCACGGCCGGTGCACAGCACCGCGACGGTCTCGGTCTCGCTGCCGACCGGCTGAACGGCTAGACAGCGGCCGCTGCCACCTGGTCGCCGAATGACACGCTTTTGGTGTTCGAAGTCTGCTTATCCAAGAAGATTCGATCTAGGATCAATCTTCCCAGCGCGGCCCGACGGGAACGGAGACCGACGTCGCCAGCACGTCCAGCACACCGTGCACCCGGGCCATCTCGGCCTTGATCTCCTGCTTGCGGATCTCGATTCCCTCGGCGTCGCTCCTGGCCTCGGCGAGGATCTGCTCGCTCTCTTCCTTCGCCTTGGCCACCAGCAGTTCGGACCGCTCGCGGGCTTCGGCGACCATGTCAGCGGCATGTTTGCGGGCGGTGGCCAGCGCGGTCGCGGCCTCGTAGTCCGCCTGTTCGCGGGTCTCCAGCGCCTTCTTGTCGGCGGCCACAAGCACGCCGTCCGCGGTCCGCATCATCCGCTCGACGTCCGCCTTCGCCGCTGACGTGACGCGCTCGGTCTCGGTGCGCAGCTTCATAGCCTCCGAGCGCGCCATCGCGACCAGCTTGTCGGCGTCCCGGCCGGCGGCCTCCAGCCTGCGACCGGCCTGCTCGCGGGCCTCGTCCACTATCGCCGCAGCTTCTCGGCGGGCCGTAGTGAGGATCTCCGAGGCGTCGTGGCTCTGCTCGGACTCCGACTTCGCGGCTGTGGCCATCATCTCGGCCTCGGCACGCATCGCCTCGGTCTCGATCTGCGTGGCCTGGTACAGCTGCGCGGCTCTCCTTTCGGCCTCTTCAACCATCTCCAGAACCCGGGCCCCGGCGGCTTCGCGAGTTCTCTCGGCCTCGGCGCGGGCCGCCTCGATGATTCGGTCGCGGTGGACCTCGGTGTTCGAGCGTAACTTCTCCGCCCACGCGGCCATCTCGTTGACCTGGGCTTCGGCTTGCAGACGTTTCTCAGTGAGCTCCTGTTCCAGGGATTGCCGGCGGTTGCCGACCTCGGTGTGCCACTCGGCTTCCAGCTCCGCAGAGCGGTGCACGGCCTCCTGCAGTACCCGTGCCGACTTGGCTCGGGACTCGTGCAGGTCCCGCTCGGCGCTCGTGCGGGCCGTAAGGGCTTCGACCAGTACCCGCTCGGTCTCGGCAAGCATGTCGACGGCCTGACGGTCCCGCTCGGCCTTTGCCCTCTTGGCCTGCCTGGTGGCGTACCTGACGTCCACCCACCGCTGCTTCCAGCGGGCGTGCTCCTGCTCCCGCTCGGTGGCCGACGTGTCGTGCAGCAGGGCGTCGACGACGGCGGTCATCACCTCGTAATTGGGTAGCGCCGTGCGTCTGCCGCTGAACAGGGCCGAGAGGTTCGAGGCCGACAGCCGGTCGTTGCGGGAGGCCACGGTGCGCAGCGCCGGCTCCCCGGCGCCGATGTACATGCGCTGCATCGCGTCGAAGAACTCTGCGGTCAGCTGTTCGGCTTGCGCCACCCAGTCCATCGCCTCACCGCTGTGCTGCCCCATCCCCCAGCCCTTCCCCTGACTGTGACGCTCCGAGCACGCTGAGTGTACGTCACTGTACGCGACCACACATCGACAGACACCCGTGCACCCGGACGTAGCGCCGGTGACGCATGCCGCACACCGGTCGGTGTTCCTCGAACAGGGGCTGTTGTTCACGCGGTCCGGTGTGCGGTGCAGATCCACGCGGGTTCGTTCCACCTGCTGGAAAGCCGACGGTGACGACGCTGTGCTGAAGGCATGGACACGAACACTCAACCCGGGCCGGCACCGGAGATGCCAGCCGATACGACACCACCTGTCGCGGTGGCGCCGTCGATGCGGGAGGGCGTGCTGCGGCTGCTGGCGTTGCTGTCGCTGCTGGGCGCCTCCACCGTGCTGTACATCCTGGCGGGCATGGCGGCGATGTCGGCTGTGGCGACGACCGGTGGCGCGCTGTTCGCCGCCTGGCAACGCCATGGCGACCGGCAGTCGTGATGACAGGGCTTCATCCCGTTCGGGTCGGCCGGTACACCTTGGCTGACCCGAACGCGGGTCGGTTTCTTTGGTTAATGCCTGCCGGATCACACGCGCCTCTTAGGCTCACCGGCTTAAGGTGGAGCTCATGACCCGAGCCGCGGCGGACGTCTCCGAGCCGAAGACGACGAAGCCGGAGACCCACACCGCCCTGGTGCGGCGTGCCCGGCGGATCTACCGCGAGCTCGGTGACGTCTACCCCTACGCCAAGTGCGAGCTGGACTTCGAGACCCCGTTCCAGTTGCTCACCGCGGTGATCCTCTCGGCGCAGTCCACCGATGTCGGCGTCAACAAGGTCACCCCGGCGCTGTTCGCCAAGTACCCCACCGCCGCCGACCTCGCCGCCGCTGATCCCGAGGAGCTCGAGGCGCTGATCAAGCCCACCGGCTTCTACCACAACAAGGCCAAGTCGCTGCTCGGCATGTCGCGGGCGGTGGTCGCCGACCACGGCGGGGAGGTGCCCGGCAAGCTGGAGAAGCTGGTCAAGCTGCCCGGGGTCGGGCGGAAGACCGCCAATGTGGTCTTGGGCGACGGGTTCGACGTGCCCGGGATCACCGTGGACACCCACTTCGGGCGGCTGGTGCGGCGGTTCGGCTGGACCCGGCTGGAGGATCCGGTCAAGGTCGAGCACGCCATCGGCGAGTTGTTCCCGCGCAAGGACTGGACGCGGCTGTCCCATCGGGTGATCTATCACGGGCGGCGTGTGTGCTTCGCCATAAGGCCTGCTTGTGGTGCGTGTCCGATCGCCAAGTTGTGCCCCAGCCGGGGTATCGGAGTGCAGGATCCGGTCAAGGCTGCCGCTTTGCTCAAGTACAAGCCGGGGGAAGGCGGTCTGCCTCTGTGAGCGTTGCGGATGGCATGGGACCTCAGATAGTCGCCTCAGCCGATG
Organism: Catenulispora sp.; assembly: GCA_013361685.1. Taxonomy (GTDB): domain Bacteria; phylum Actinomycetota; class Actinomycetes; order Streptomycetales; family Catenulisporaceae; genus Catenulispora. Next base: position 2,782 of record JABFXP010000848.1, on the reverse strand, counting down.
CCCTGCCCGACTGGCTGCTGCCGCTGGCGCGCGCCGCGGAGAGCGGGGTGGGCCTCGGGCCGCGGTTCAAGCGGCCGGCCGGGCTGGCGGGCCGCCCGCGGCGCAGCGCTGTGCTGATCCTGTTCGGGGAGGATCCGGTCAGCGGGCCGGACGTGCTGTTCGTGGAGCGGTCCAAGACGCTGCGGAACCATCCAGGGCAGCCGGCCTTTCCCGGGGGGAAGGTCGATCCGGGGGAGGGACCGGTGACGACCGCGCTGCGGGAGGCGAACGAGGAGACCGATGTGGACCCGGCCGGGGTGCAGGTGTTCGGGATCCTGCCCGACCAGTACGTGGGCCCTTCGGACTTCCTGGTCACGCCGGTGCTGGGGTGGTGGCGTACGCCGAGCCCGGTGCGGGTACGGGACACGCGTGAAGTCGCTTCGGTCGCGCGGATCGCGGTGAGCGACTTGGTCGATCCCGCCAACCGGATGCGGCTGGTGCATCCCTCCGGGCTCTCCGGCCCCGCCTTCGAGGCCGGGCCGCTGCTGATCTGGGGCTTCACCGCCGCGTTGCTGGACGGGGTGCTCAAAGCCGGCGGCTGGGAGCGGCCGTGGGACACCGGGCGGGTCGTGCCGCTGCCGCAGGAGGTGCTGGCGCTGGCGGTGCGCAACCTGACCGCGCCGGGGGGAGAAGATAGCTAGATGGACATCCTCGACCTCCTGCTGCTGTTGATCGTTGCGGCGTTCGCTGTCTCCGGGTACCGGCAGGGGTTCGTCGTCGGGGTGGTGTCCTTCGCCGGCTTCCTCGGCGGGCTCTCGCTCGGGTTCGTGATCATCCCGGCGTTCCTGGACGGCTCCTCGGCCGGGCTGCTGCCCAGCGTCATCGCGTTATGCGCGGTGCTGGCGCTGGCGGTGGTCGGGCAGGTGCTGGGCTCGATGCTGGGGTCCAAGCTGCGGGAGGCCATCACCTGGCAGCCGGCGCAGATGGTGGACGCGATCAGCGGCGCGGTGGTGTCGGTGGTCGCGGTGCTGCTGGTGGCCTGGTTCCTGGGCCTGGCGCTGTTCACCTCCACCGTGCCGACCGTCAGCGACCAGGTGCGCTCCTCCAGCATCCTCAACGGCATGAGCCGGGTGCTGCCGGCGAACGCCAACACCTGGTTCAACTCCTTCTCCCGGATCCTGGACCGCAACGGCTTCCCGCAGGTGTTCGCGCCGTTCCAGGCCGAGAACCCGACCGACGTGCCGGCCCCGGACCCGGCGCTGATGAACAGCCCGGTGGTCAGCCAGACCAGGGCCTCGATCGTGAAGATCCGGGGCCAGGCGCCCTCGTGCGGCAAGGACATCGAGGGCTCGGGCTTCGTCTACGCCCCCGGCAAGGTGATGACCAACGCGCACGTCGTCGGCGGCACCCGGTCGGTGGTGGTGCGGCAGTCCAACAGCAAGCAGTACACCGCCACGGTGGTGCTGTTCGACCCCAAGCGGGACATCGCCGTGCTCGACGTCCCGGACCTGACCGCCACCCCGCTGTCGTTCCTGCAGGACGGCAAGTCCGGCGACTCGGCGCTGGTGGTCGGCTACCCGCAGGACGGGCCGTTCCACGTCGACCCGGCGCGGATCCGGGAGCAGATCACCGCCACCGGCGCGGACATCTACTCCATCGGCAACGTGCGGCGCGAGGTGTTCTCGCTGTACGCGCAGGTGCAGCAGGGCAACTCCGGCGGTCCGCTGCTGTCCACCGACGGACGCGTGCTCGGCGTGGTGTTCGCCAAGTCGCTCGAGGACAAGAACACCGGCTACGCGCTGACCGCTCAGGAGGTCGCCTCCGACGCGCAGACCGGCGCGCGCTCCACCGCTCCGGTGAACACGCAGGCCTGCGCGATCTGAGTCCTGCGCGATCTGAGCCCTGTGTGATCTGAGTCCTGTGTGATCTGAGCTCTGCGCGAGCTGGGTCCTGCACGATCTGACCCGGTTTCCGCTGGCTGTAAGGGTTCTGCGCCCTCTTGGTCCGTCCGGTCTTCCTGATACGTTCAACGCAGTACTCGCACAGGAGAACAGGGGGCGGACCGCGCATGCTCGGGCACTCACACGCGACCAGCGGCGGACTGGCGTGGGCGGCGGCCGCCAGCGCGCTGCCGATGAGCGTTCTGGCCTACCCGGCGATGCACGGCTCCACCGCGCACATCGAGGCCAAGGACCTGATCTTCGGGACCTTCATCACCGCCGGCGCGGCGCTGCTGCCCGACATCGACCACCCGAACGGCACCATCGCGCACTCCATGGGGCCGATAACCCACACGCTGACCAAGGGCGTCTCGGCGATCAGCGGCGGCCACCGGCACGCCACGCACTCGCTGGCGTTCGTCGCCGCCGTCGCCTACGGGACCTGGGCCGGGGAGAAGTACCTCGGCCGGTACTTCACGCTGTCGCTGGTCTTCTTCATGCTGGTGCTGGCCGTGCGGGCGCTGAACCTGTGCCCGCCGGGGGAGAAGCTGGACGCGTACGGGCCCTGCGTCCTGCTGGCCGGCGGCGGCACGGTGCTGATGGACCGCTGGATAGCCAGCGCGCCGAGCTGGCTGCCCTTCGCGATCGGACTCGGAGCGCTGACGCACCTGGCCGGGGACTGTCTCACCGACCACGGCTGCCGGTTGTTCTGGCCGTTCACGCTGCGCACCGGCATACCGATCATCCAGCGCACCGGGAACAAGATGGAGACCTGGTTCCTGGCCCCGGCCATGGCGGTCGGCTGCGCGGTGCTGCTCTACATCAAGACCGCTTCCAAGCCTTAGCGGCCCCGGCGTCCAGGC
>JABFXP010000138.1 GCA_013361685.1 Catenulispora sp. | reverse complement strand
GGCTGCCCGGCTGGTCCGGCTCGATGTCCCAGCCGAGGGTCGCGGCGTGGGCGGCGGCCGACTGCAGGTCGTCCAGCCGGCCGGTCAGCAGGTCCCGGAGGAAGTCGGCGCGGTACTTGTCCTCGACCGCCGCCACCGCGAGCTGCTTGACCACGGCGAGCGCGGCGACCGTGGCGGCCCGTTCCAGGGCCGCGACGTCGGCGGCGTCGAAGACCCGGCGGTCGGCGAAGGCGAGCAGGCGGCCGTGGTCGACGCGGCCGGCGACGATCGGGACCAGGGCGTGCTGGACGCCGTCGTGCACGGCCAGGCCGGCGGGCTCGGCCTCGGTCCGCAGCCGCTGGTCGCCGGGCTCGGGGTCGAAGCACGGCAGGTGGCGCACGTCGGCGGCGCCCTGCTCGGCCAGCACCCGGCCGTCGGGGGTGGTGACCAGGACCGGGCCGCCGAGCAGCCGGGACAGCTCGGCGGTCAGCTCGGCCAGGCCGCCGCCCTCCAGCGCGATCTGGGCCAGGGCGCGGTGCACGCGGTCGGCGCGGGCCAGCACCGCGGCCTGGCGGTCCAGGACGGCGGACAGGACCTCGGTGAGGATGTCGTCGAAGGCCACCCGCTCGGGCAGCTCGACCACCGGGAAGCCGAGCTCGTCGGCGGCGCTGAGCAGCTCCGGCGGCAGGCCGCCGAGGTAGCGCAGCGGCTTGATGGCCACGGCCGACAGCCCGGCGCGGTCCAGGTCGGCGAGCAGCTCGGTGAGCGGCGAAGGCGAGTGGCGCAGCGGGTAGCCGGTGGTGAGCAGGAGCTCCTTGGACTTCACCCAGGGGAGGATGTCCGGGACCTCCATCACGTTGACCCGCTCGACGACCCGGTGCCGGCCGGCGTGCCCGGCGACGATGCGGGCGCCGGTGAGGGCGGGCAGGGTCAGGGCCTGGTCCACGGTGAGGCCGATCGCGGCGGCGGCCGAGCCGGCGGCGGTCTCGGGAATCTCCGGTCCCTCCGGGATCGACGGTGCCGACGGTTTCGGCGGCGTCAGCGGTGTCGGCGGTGTCGATATTTGCGAAGCTTCGCCCGTGTCCTTGGCAGGATTGCCCATGCCGGGACAGTAGTCCCGCGGTCTAGCGTCGCGACAGGCTCTCGCGGAAAGGATCGATGCCGGTGTCGGCGGCTCAGGGACGACAGGCGGTCGAGCACGTAGAGGTGCGCCGCGGTGAGTACCACGATTCTGTCACGTTGATGATGGCCGGCCGTGCGGTCGCGACGGTTCCCGGTGTGAGCCGGGCCCTGGTCGCGATGGGCACGGATGTGAACCGCACGCTGCTGGCCGACCTCGGCCACCCCGCTCCCGCCGCCGGCCCGGCGGATCTGGTCATCGCCTTCACCGCCCCCGATCGGCCCACCGAGACCGCGGCCCTGGAAGCACTCGCCACGGCGCTCACCCCGGCTGTCCCCACCGCCGGGAACACGCCCCCGGGCCTGCCGCACCCCCGCACCACCGGCGCCGCACTGAGCCGAACGGGTGCTGTTCTGACCCTGATTTCCACGCCGGGTCTGGCCGCCGTCCCCGAAGCCATGGAATCCTTGCAATACGGCGCATCGGTGGTCATCTTCAGCGACAACGTCCCCGTCCACCACGAGATCCGCCTCAAAGACGAGGCGGGCCGCCGCGGCCTGCTGGTCATGGGCCCGGACTGCGGCACCGTCGTCCTGCACGGAACCGGCCTCGGCTTCACCAACGTCACCCGTCCCGGTCCGGTCAGCCTGGTGGCGGCCTCCGGCACCGGAGCCCAACACCTGATGTCGCTCCTGGACGCGGCGGGCGCCGGCATCCGCCACTGCCTCGGCGTGGGCGGCCGGGACCTGACCGAGGACGTGGCGGGCCGCTCCACCCACGCCGCCCTGGACGCCCTCGCGGCGGACGACGAAACAGAGCTCATCGCAGTGGTCTCCAAACCACCGCACCCCTCCGTGGCCCGAAGCATCGAAGACCACGCCGCCCGGCTTCCGAAACCCGTCCAGCTGGCCTTCCTGGGGCCCGGCCGCCCCACCCTGACCCAGACGGCTGAAACCATCCTCGCCGCCCTCGGCCGGCGGCCCCCGGCGGCGTGGCCCAGTTGGCCCGCGGCCGCACCCGCGACCGCAGAGCCGAAAAGCGCCGCCGGCCGGGGCCGGACGATCCGCGGCCTGTTCAGCGGCGGCACCCTGTGCGCGGAAGCGGAGGCGGTGCTGACGGGGACCCCGTGTGCCATCGACCTCACCGACTTCGGCGACGACGCCTACACCCGTGGCCGGCCCCATCCGATGATCGACAACACGGTGCGCCTGCGGGCCTTCGCGGAGGCCGCGGAGGATCCGGAGGTGGGCGTGGTGCTCCTGGATGTGGTCCTCGGGCGGGGCGCCCATGCGGATCCGGCCGGGGAGTTGGCATCGGCGGTGCGGCGCTGCGGCGCGCCGGTCGTGGTGTCGCTGTGCGGCACCGCCGGGGATCCGCAGGGCTTGGAGCACCAGGCGCGGGCGTTCGCCGAGGCCGGGGCTTCGGTGTACCTGTCGAACGCGGAGGCCGCGACGGCCGCCGCGCGGTTGGCGGCGCAGTCGGAAGGGAGCCTGTGATGTCGTCGGTGTCGTCCTCCGCGGTGCTGGGGCCGGTGACTCAGGTCGTGACGGCGGGGGTGGCGACGTTCGCCGACGACCTCGCCGGCCAGGGCGTGGCGGTGACGCGGGTCGACTGGCGGCCGCCGCTGGGGGCCGGTGAGCCGGACCTGGCCGACGTCGCGGTGGACGCGCGGCGGATCGAGGCGAACGCGGCAGCGGTGCGGCGGATGATCGCGGCGGGTGCCGAGCTGGTGGATGTGCGGCCCGCCCGGGAGGTTCTGGGCCTGGAGACCGGACAGTTCCTGCACGCCGGACCGCCGATCGGCTGGGACCGGGCGTCGGGGCCGATGCGGGGCGCGCTGATCGGCGCGGCGTTGTTCGAGGGGATCGCCGAGACGCCGGAGGCCGCGCAAGCCTGGCTCAGCGGGGACGCCGCCGGGAGCAGCGGGGGCCCGGATCTGGCCCCCTGCCACAGCCGGGGCGGCGTCGGGCCGATGGCGGGCGTCGTCTCCCCCGGCATGTGGCTGTTCGAAGTCCGCGACCCCGGCAGCGGGCGCACTTCCTGGTGCAGCCTGAACGAGGGCCTCGGCAAGGTCCTGCGGTACGGCGCCTACGGCCCGGAGGTGATCACGCGGCTGCGCTGGATGGCCGGGGTCCTGGGCCCGATGATGCAGCGGGCGGTGCGCCGGAGCGGGGCCGTGGACGTCAAGGCGATCATCGCTCAGATGCTGCACATGGGCGACGAGGGGCACAACCGGAACCGGGCGGGGACCCTGATGCTGCTGCGGGAGCTGCTGCCCGCGCTGATCGAAGGCGGCGAGGAGCCGGCGGCGCTGGCCGACGTCGTCCGCTTCGTCTCAGGCAACGATCACTTCTTCCTCAACCTCGTCATGCCCGCCTGCAAGCTGGCGGCGGGTGCGGCGGCGGGGATCGAGGGCAGCACCGTGGTCACCGTGATGGCCCGCAACGGCACCGACTTCGGGATCCAGACGGCGGGGACCGGCGACCGGTGGTTCACCGCGCCCGCGGACACCCCCGAAGGCTTGTTCCTCGCCGGATACGGCCCGCAGGACGCCAACCCCGACATCGGCGACTCGGCCATCACCGAGACGGCCGGCGTCGGCGGCTTCGCCATGGCCGCCGCCCCGGCGATCGCGCGGCTGGTCGGCGGGACCGCCGCGGCGGCGGTGGAGACCACCGGGCGCATGTACGAGATCGCCCTCGGCGAGAACCCCGCCTTCACCGTCCCGGCCCTGGACTTCCGCGGCACGCCGACCGGCATCGACGTCACCCGGGTCGTCCGCACCGGCATCCTCCCGCAGATCAACACCGGCATGGCCGGGCGCGTCGCCGGGACCGGGCAGGTCGGCGCCGGGCTGGTGACGCCTCCGGCGCAGTGCTTCACCCAGGCGCTCGCGGCGCTGGCGGACAATGCCCGGAAAGCGGCGGAAAGCAGCTGACCACGGCCGGAATGTACTGACCGCGAAGCCGGGGCGAGTCCTACGTCACATCGCCCTCGTCCCGGCCCGCGCCGCTCGGTACGGTGACGGCGTGCTCGGCGCCTTCATACCGATCTGGCTGCTCACCGTCCTGGGCTACTTCATCGCACGCTTCGCTCTCGTGGGGGCGGAGACGGTCGACGTCGAGACCGTCCTGGGGCGCTTCGTCTTCCGCATAGCCATGCCGGCCGCGCTGTTCGGCATGCTGGCCAAGAGCGACCTGAGCGCGCTGGCCAACACCTCGATCGTGGCGTTCGGGCTGAGCTCGCTGACCGCGTGCGCTCTGGGGCTGATCGTCAGCACCAGGATATTCGGGCACAGCGTCGGCGACGGGGCGATCGTCGGCATGGCCTCCGGGTACGTCAACTCCGCCAATCTGGGGATCCCCGTGGCGGTGCAGGTCTTGGGCAACGCCGGGCTCCTGTCGACCGTGATCTTGTTCAACACCATGCTGGTCACCCCTGTGGCGCTGGCGTTGATGGACGTCGGGAACGAGGCCGGGCCGGGCATCGGGTGGCGGCAGCGGATACGCGGGGTGCTCCTGCTGCCGGTCCGCAATCCGATCATCATCGCCTCGGTGCTCGGGGCGGTGGTGGCCGGCACCCACCGGCACGTCCCCGGGGACGTGGCCCACGCCCTGAGCCTGCTCGGCGGCGCCGCCGTGCCGATCGCGCTGGTCACGCTGGGCATGTCGCTGCACGTCGCGCCCAAGGGGGCCGCCGATGCGACGCAGCCGGACGGCGGCAGGCGCGACCTGCTGGAGACCGTGACGTCCGTGGCGCTCAAAACCGCCCTGCAACCCGTCCTCGCCTACGTTCTGGCCCGCTACGTCCTGCACCTCCACGCCCACGACGTCCTGGCCGTCACCCTCTGCGCCGCCCTGCCCACCGCCCAGAACGTCTACATCTACGCCCGCGAATACGCCCTCGACACCGCCTTCGCCCGCAACGCCGTCGTCTTCTCCACCCTGGTCTCGATGGCGGGCCTGTGGGCGGTGGTCGCCCTTCTGAAGTAGCGAAGTCGGCGGAACCGCGCACCGCCGGGCGGCGTCGAAGCGACATGGGAACCAGGGCACGCACCTCCCGCGGCCTCACCGGGGCCGCGCTCGCACTAGGCCTCGCGCTCACCGGCTGCTCGCACAGCACCGACCACCACCCTTGGCCGGGGCGCTCACAGACCACCTCGGACAGCACCGCCGGTCCACTGCGGCTGCAAGCCGACACCGAATCCGTCGCGGTCCCGCTGAAGAACTACGCGTCCTGCGACGAGGCCCTCGCCACGCTCCGCCTCGCCCAGCGCGCCGCCGCCGCCGGCAACCAGTCGTCCAGCGACGCGGCGCCGCCCGGCGCCCGGACCGACAGCCCCGCGCTGCCCGCCGCACCGGGAAGCGCCGCGGGCGCGGCCCCCGACCAGGCGGAGAAACCCGGTCAGGACTCGAGCCAGAACTCGAGCTCGGCCGGCGCCGCGGATCGGAGTCAGTCCCCCGACCACTCCACCACCAACACCGCCGAGGCCGGCGTCGACGAACCCGACACCGTCAAGACCGACGGCAAGATCATCGTCACCGTCTCCCGCGGCGCGCTCCACATCGTCAGCACATCCGACAAGCGCATGGTGGGCAGCCTCCAGCTCCCCGGCACCGCCTTCAGCCGGGCGTACTACCCGGGCGCGCAGGGCGACGACCAGCTGCTGATGGCCGGCGACCGGGTCCTGGTCATGAGCCGGGCGCCGGTCGGCGACATCCTCCCCTACGACGGGAGCGAGGGCGGCGTCACCTCCGACGGCGCCGTCCAGGCCCCCGGCAGCCGGCCCGTCACCTCCGGGCCCCAGACGCAGTTCACCCTCGTCGACATCAGCGATCCGACGCGGCCCCAGACCGTCAGCACCTTGCGTTTCACCGGCGCCTTCGTCGACGCCCGCATGACGGGCACCGTGGTGCGGGCGGTCACCCGCTCCAACCCGGTCCTGCCGCCGACCGGTTCCGGAACCGGCTGGCTGCCGCAGTACACGCTCCAGTCGCACATCGGCGGGCTGGGCGGCGCGCAGAGCGTCACCGACGGCACCGTCGACTGCGCCTCGGTCCGGCACCCCGACGTCTACAGCGGCACCGCGCTGGTCTCGCTGGAGACCTTCGACCTCGGCGCCCCGGCCGGCCGGTACAGCCTCGGCACCGGCAACCCGGTGTCGGTCGTCGCGGACGGGCAGACCGTCTACGCCACCGGGTCCAGCCTCTACATCGCGAACGACCTGCACACCTACCAGTCGGTCCCGCTGATCCGGCCCGGGCTCCTGATGCGGGGGTCGCAGGCCGCGCCCTCCGACGCCTACCAGAGGCCGGTCTCCCGCACCGAGGTCTACAAGTTCGACATCTCCGGTACCGCCGCGCCGCGGCCGGTCGGGTCCGGGACCGTTCCGGGGTGGCTGCTGAATCAGTACTCCCTCTCGGAATATCAGGGCAACCTCCGCATAGCCACCACCACCGGCGCTTATCAGGATCATGCCGACGCGACCTCCAGCAGCGCCGTCTACGTCCTGGCGCCGCGCGGCGACACGCTCGCCCGGATCGGCGCCGTCACCGGTTTGGGTCAAGGCGAGAAGATCTACTCCGTCCGGTTCGCCGGACCCGTCGGGTATGTGGTCACCTTCCGGCAGATGGACCCGTTGTTCGTCATCGACCTGCGCGATCCAGCGCATCCGAAGACGGCCGGACAGGTGGAGCTGACCGGATACTCCTCGTATCTGCACCCGGTGGACGACAAGACGCTCATCGGGCTCGGGCAGGCCTCCTCGGCCACGGGCCGCCGGCTGGGGACCCAGGTGTCGCTGTTCGACGTCTCAGACCCCTCAGCGCCCCGGCTGACGGCCCGCTACGAGCTTCCGGACGCCTACTCCGGCGCCGAGGGCGATCCGCACGCGTTCCTCTACTGGAAGCCGACCGGAATGCTCGTTGTGCCCGTTTCGCAAGGCTCGGATGGTTTCGCGGGCTCTGCGAGCGGAGCACTCGTGCTGCGTGTCGGGGACGGCCGGATCACCGAGGAGGGTTTGGTGAAACACGCCGGGCGTGACGGCGGTTCCACGTTCGGGCCAATCCCCGGTGTGGAGCAGATCACCCGCTCGTTGGTCGCCAATGATACGCTTTGGACCGTTTCGGGCGCCGGTTTGCTCGCCTCGAACGGCCTCACCTTGGAAGACATGGGGTGGATCCCCTACCCCTGAGCTGTGATCTGTCGCTCGGATCCGCCATGATGGGCCACGGCTCCGGCGCCGTCGCGGGCCGTGACCGTACTAGGCAAGGAGAAGTTCCATGGCTCTTCCGACACTGACCCCCGAACAGCGCGCGGCCGCTCTGGCCAAGGCCGGGGAAGTGCGCCGTGCCCGTTCGGAGATGCTGGCCGACGTCAAGGCCGGGAAGCTGTCCCTGAAGGCGGTTCTCGACCGGGCGGCCAAGGGCGAGGAGATGGTCAAGAAGACGAAGGTGACCGCCCTCATCAAGGCGCTGCCGGGCTACGGCCCGGCC
>JABFXP010000779.1 GCA_013361685.1 Catenulispora sp. | reverse complement strand
ACGGCCGACGTGCTGCGCCTGGAGGACCTGCACGTCTCCTACCGGACGGCCGACGGCCCGGTCCCGGCGGTGCGCGGCGTGGACCTGACGCTGCCCGCCGGGGGCCGCCTCGGCCTGGCCGGGGAGTCCGGCTGCGGCAAGTCGACGCTGGCCGCGGCGATCCTGCGGCTGCTGCCGAAGTCCGCGACCGTCACCGGCAAGGTCCTGCTCGGCGGCGAGGACGTGCAGACCATGAGCTGGGGCCGGCTGCGCGCGGTGCGCTGGGCGCAGGCCTCGATCGTGTTCCAGGGCGCGATGCACTCGCTGAACCCGGTCCGCCGGGTCGGCGACCAGATCGCCGAGCCGATCCTGCTGCACGAGAAGGTGGGCCGCGCCGCGGCCGAACGGCGGGTGGCCAAGCTGCTGGACCAGGTGGGGCTGGTGGCGGCGCGGTCCGCCGCCTACCCGCACGAGCTGTCCGGCGGGCAGCGGCAGCGGGTGATGATCGCGATGGCGCTGGCCTGCGAGCCGCGGCTGATCGTGGCCGACGAGCCGACCACCGCGCTGGACGTGATGATCCAGGCCCAGATCCTGCGGCTGATCGGCGAGCTGGTGGCCGAGCACGGCATCAGCCTGCTGATGATCAGCCACGACCTGGCGGTGCTGGCCGAGCACTGCGACCGGCTGGCGGTGATGTACGCCGGCCGGGTCGCCGAGCAGGGCCCGGCCGAGCAGGTGTTCACCGACGCCCGGCACCCGTACGGGCGCGCGCTGGCCGGGGCCTTCCCCCGGATCGGCGACCCGGCCTCCCGGCACGGGCCGCGCGGCCTGCCCGGCGACCCGCCGGACCCGGCACACCTGCCGGCCGGCTGCACGTTCGCGCCGCGCTGCCCGCACGTGGCCGACGCCTGTCTGGAAGCCGAACCGCCGCTCGTCGCGGCGGGCGATCAGCGGCTGGCGGCGTGCATCCGGATGGACGCCGTCCGGGAGGCGTCGTGACCGGGCCCGATCCCGCATCACCAGGAACGGAAGAGACCTTGGAACCGCAGGTCACAGCTGCCGAGTCGGCGGACGCACCCAGCGACGGTCAGCATTCTGACGACCGGCGGGAGATCGTCGCCCCGCGCTCCGGGACGGAACCCGCCGCCGAAACCACCGCCGACCCCTCCCCCGAACCCACCGCCGCGGACGACGCCGCCGCCGAACGCCCCTCCGTGCTGTCGGTCCGCGACCTGCACGTCAGCTTCCGCTCCCGGTACGGCCGGGGCCGGGCCCTGGCCGTGGACGGCGTGGACCTGGACATCGCACCGGGCGAGATCGTGGCGCTGGTCGGGGAGTCCGGCTGCGGCAAGTCGACGCTGGCGCGGGCGCTGACCGGCCTGGTCAAGCCGACCTCCGGGCAGGTGCTGCACGACGGGGCGCCGGTCTCGTACACCTCGCGGGCCCTGAAGGCGTACCGGCGGGGTGTGCAGCTGGTGCTCCAGGACCCGACCGGCGCGCTGAATCCGCGCCGGACCGTCTACGAGGCCGTCGCCGAGGGGCTGCGGATCCACGGCAAGTCGGCGCTCGGCGCGTTCCCGGACGAGAAGTCGAAGGTCGCCGACGCCCTGTCCCGGGCCGGGCTGCGGCCGCCGGAGCGGTTCGTCAACCTGCGACCGCACCAGCTCTCCGGCGGGCAGCGGCAGCGCGTGGTGATCGCCGGCGCGCTGGTGCTCGATCCGGAGGTGCTGGTCGCCGACGAGCCGGTGGCGTCGCTGGACGCCTCGGTGCGCGGCGAGATCCTGCGGCTGCTGCTGGACCTGCGGACCACCGCCGGGCTGTCGGCGCTGGTGGTCACCCACGACCTGGGGCTGGCGTGGAACATCGCCGACCGGGTCGCGGTGATGTACCTGGGCCGGGTGGTGGAGACCGGGACCGTGGAGGAGGTCCTCACCGATCCTCAGCACCCGTATACCAAAGCCCTGCTGTCGGTGGTCGCCGAGTCCGGGACCGAGGCGGTGATCCTGTCCGGCGAGACCCCCGACTCCGCGGCGATCCCGTCCGGCTGCCGGTTCCACCCGCGCTGCCCGCTGCTGGCCTCCGGTGAGGCGGAGCGGCTCGGCATCGCCCACCGCTGCCTGACCGAGGACCCGGCGCCCCTGCCCGCCGGGGGCCGCCACGCCGCCTGCCACGCCGCCGCCTGAGCCGAGCACCACACCCTGGTCACCCACGAAGGAGTCGCCCCATGCGTCCACCCCGGCGAAGAGCCCTGATACCGGTCGTGGCCTCGGCCCTGGTCGCGGCCACCGCCGTCCTCGGACCGGCCGCGCACGGCGCCACCGGATCCACCCGAGCCGCCGGAGCCGCCCCGGCCGGCCCCTCCACCCCGGCCGACCCGACCACCCGCCAGGCCGCGTTCGTCGCGGCGTCGGCGGAGTTCGGCGTCCCGCTGCCGGTGCTGATGGCCGTGTCCTACAACGAGTCGCTGTGGGAGGGCCACGGCGGCAAGCCCAGCTTCTCGGCCGGATACGGCCCGATGAACCTGACCAACCTGACGCAGGACGACCTGAACCGGGCCGGGTTCAGCTCCCAGTTCCGGTCGCCGGACCTGCTGAACGCGCCCGCGCTGCACACCGCGGCGAACGCCGCCGCGCTGGCCGGGGTGGACCTGGCCACGGCCGAGACCAACGACGTGCAGAACATCCGCGCCGGGGCCGCGCTGCTGGCCTCGTACGAGAAGCAGTACAACCACGGCGTCCTGCCGCCCGCGCCGGACCTGCCGGGGTGGACCGTCGGGGTCGCGCGGTACGCCGAGGCCTCGGAGACGAAGGTCGCGCAGGTCTTCGCCGACGACGTCTTCACGACCATCCGCACCGGGCAGGCCACGACCACGCAGGACGGCCAGACGCTGTCGCTGCCGGCCCAGCCGTGGGCCCACGACCAGGGCGACGGCGCGCGGCGGCTCGGCCTGGTGAGCGTCGTGCCGCCGGCCGACCCGGTGCACGACCCGGCGCAGCTGACCGCGCCGGAGTGCCCGGCCGACATCTCCTGCAGCTACTCCCCGGACGGCTACTACCAGCTGGATCCCGCCGACAAGTCGAACTACGGCGACCACGACCCGGCGAACCGGCCCACCACCACCGACATCCGCTACATCACGCTGCACGACAACGAGGAGAGCAACGACGGGACGCTGTGGCTGTTCCACGACCCCTCGTACCAGGCCTCGGCGCACTACGAGGTGCGCAGCGACGACGGCCACGTGACGCAGATGATGCCGACGGAGGACATCGCCTGGGACAGCGCGAACGAGTCGTTCTACCAGCACTCGGTGGGCATCGAGCAGGAGGGCTACGCGATCGACGGGGCCACCTGGTACAGCGAGGCGATGTACCGGTCGACCGCGTCGCTGGTGCGGTATCTGGGGGCGAAGTACGACATCCCGCTGGACCGGCAGCACATCCTCGGGCACGACAACATCCCGGGCAGCAGCAACACCCGGATCGCCACGCAGCACTGGGATCCGGGACCGTACTGGGACTGGCAGCACTTCATGGCGCTGGTCGGCGCGCCGATCCACCCCGACGCCCCGCCGACGTCGAACGTGGTGGCCGTCAACCCGGTCTTCCAGCTGAACCAGCAGGTGGTCTCGGGCTGCCAGAACATCCAGGACCTGACGCCGTTCCCGGGGCCGTACCACGGCGCGGAGTGGCCGAACCTGAACGGGCCCTGCCCGGACGGCTACTACCTGAACATGCCGAAGCAGGGCACGAACTTCGTGTGGCTGCGGACCGCGCCGGATGACAGCGCGCCGCTGATCGCCGACCCCTACATCCACGCCGACGGCTCGGCGGGGACGACGCGGGCGGCGGACTGGGGCGATCAGGCCTCCACCGGGCAGGAGTTCGTCGTGGCCGACCGGGCACCGGGTGGCTGGATCGCGATCTGGTTCGCCGGGCAGAAGGCGTGGTTCCACAACCAGCTCGGCCCGGTGAGCGCGGCGCCGGTGCGGGCGCTGACGGTGACGCCGAAGGCCGGGAAGACGTCGGTGCCGGTGTACACGGAGTCGTTCCCGGAGCCGACGGCCTACCCGAAGGCGTTCACCGACTGGTACGGCGGCGTGCCGCGGTCGCAGCGGATCGCCACGAAGTACGTGCTGGCCGCCGGGCAGGCGTACGTCACCGACGGCAAGCCGCTGACCGGCGACTGGTTCGACGCCTACAACATCGACGGGTCGGCGTTCATGGACCAGACCGACTTCAAGGGCGGCATGCAGTACTACCTGATCACGTACAACCACCGGATGGCGTTCGTGAACGTCGCCGACGTGGACGTGGTGGCGTCGACGTCGTGAGGTAGGGGCGGACGTCGTCACAAGCGGGTGGGCCGCTAACGCGGTCCACCCGCTCAGGCCTGGCCAGGGCCCGTTCCTAGGCCCGGCATCCCGTGACAGACTGCTATCTGGCCACAATGTCAGGCACCGACCACCACCGGCATACCCGCGCACCACGCCAGGAGGATCCATGCCGTCCGCTTCGCCCGCCGCCTCGGCCGCGGCCCCGGCCCCGGCCGTCCCGCACCCGGATCCGAGTTCGGACTCGAACTCCGCAGCCGGCCCCGCAGCGGCCGGCACCTCCGCGGGCCGGGCGGCGGCGCGGACCGGGGTCGTGCTGGGCGTGGAGGCCGGCTCGACACTGGTCGAGGCGATGGTCGCGACGGTCGACGGCGAGGTGGTGGGCCGCGGCCGCTCCGCGCTGGCGAACCCGACGGCGCTGCCGATCGCGGACGTCGTGGCGCACCTGGGCGACGCGGTCCGGCAAGCTCTGGGCACCGTGTCCCCGGCCTCGGTCGCGGGCGTGGTGGTGGGCGCGGCGGGCATCCTGCGCTACTCCCGCGGCTCCAGCGCCGAGGCCCTGGCCAAGCTCTGGGTCGACGCCGGCCTGACCTGCCCGGTCCACGTGGTCGCGGACCCGGTCACGGCCTTCGCCGCGGGCACCCCCTGCCGCGCCGGCTCGGTCCTGATCGCCGGCGCCGGCGCCATCGCCGCCCGCGTCGACGGCGAGGAGGTGACCGCCCGCATCGACGGCAACGGCTGGCTGGTCGGCGACGACGGCTCCGGCTTCTGGATGGGCCGCCAAGCGGTCCGAGCAGTCTTCGCCGCCCTCGACGGCCGCGGCGAGCCGACCCTGCTGGCCGAAGCGGTCCTGGCGACGGTCACCGGCGACGAAGCCGTCCCCCGCACCACCGAGGAGCAGATAGCGGCCCTGCGCGACGCGGTCTACGACGGCCCCCCGATCGCCCTGGCAGCCCTGGCACCCCTGGTGTCAGCAGCCGCCACAGCCGGCGACCGCGTGGCCCAGCGCATCGTCGACCGCTCAGTCAGCCTCCTGATGGCCACCGTCACCGCCCTCACCGGCGACAACCCCGAAGAACCCCTGGTCCTGGCCGGCTCCCTGCTCACCGCCCCCGGCCCCATCGGCGCCGAAGTCCAACGCCGCCTCGCCGACCACCACGGCGGCACCCCCCTGATAGCCGCCCCCGGCGCGGTCGGCGCCGCCTGGCTGGCCGCCCGCGTCCTGGAACCGGGCCTGGACGCCGCGGTCCACGGGCGGCTGTCGGCCGGGGCGGTGTCGGCGGCGGCAGGGGCGGCCACGGAGTAAGAAGTTCAAGGTTCGGGCGTGCCGGGCCGCGCTGATGCGCGGCCGGTACGCCGCCGCGCCGTCGCGGATGTGACCGCCGTCCGCTGACCGCCGGCGCGCGGCCACCGTGCCGGACCGCCGCTGCCGGCATGCCGAGCCCCTCGCCGCGCTGATGCGCGGCTGACGATGCCTGCCTTGCCAGCCACCCCCTCGCCCAAGAATCCACATCAACCCAGATCGACGCCGCCCAGCCTCCACATCCGCCGATTCCCGCACGCCATAGCCGGTGTACCGGTTCGTCCGGGAGCGTCGCAGATCGCGACTTGCTCGTCAAGGGTCTGCGATGGCGTTGAGTTGTGGTGCACACTCTGGCAAGATCCCACACAACGCCACAGCGGCACATCCGGGTGCCCGCCGCGGGCGATCCGGAAGGTGGCGCATTCATGGGCGACCCGTGCGTGGTGGGGCTCGACGTCGGGGGGACGCACTCGCGGGCGTTGCTCGCCACCGCCGGAGGCCGGGTGCTGGGGACCGGGCGGGCCGGGGGCGGGAATCCGACGGTGCTGGGGGCCGAGGCGGCGATCGCGAACATCGTGACCGCGCTGCGCGCCGCGCTCGGGGAGGTGGCCGGGGAGCGGGTCGAGGCGTGTGTGGTCGGCGTGGCCGGCGTCAGCACCCTGATGGCCGATCCGAAGGCGCCGGGAGCGTTGGAGCGGGCGTGGGCCGACGCCGGCCTGAGCTGCCCGGTGCGGATCGTGTCGGACGTGACCGTCTCCTTCGCGGCCGGCACCCCCCGAGCCGACGGCACGCTCCTGGTCTCCGGAACCGGCGCGGTGGCGGCCCGGATGCGGGACCGGCTCCCGGCCCGCTTCCGGGACGGCTACGGCTGGCTGCTCGGCGACGAAGGCTCCGGCTTCTGGATCGGCCGGCAGGCCGCGCGCGCCGCGATCGCCGCCGCGGACGGGCGCGCGCCGATGGCCGAACTCGCCAAGGCGGTGCTGGCGGCGCTGCTCGACCAGGGCCCGGGCCTCACCTCGGACCTCACGTCTGACCTCGACCCAGACCTCGACCCAGACCTCGGCTCAGATCTCGGCTCAGACCTCGACCCGAGCCTCGACTCCTCGCCGACGACCGGCCGCCGCGCCTCCGCCGCCCCGGCCGGCCCCACCACCCAAACCGCTCAAGTCGCCCCAGCCGTCGTCACCAAACCGCTTTCGCGGCAGCACCCTGACTCCGCCGTTACCCCGAAGTCAATTTCCGGTAAAGAATCCAACCCGACTCCCGAAGGATCCCTCGCCGCCGTCCTCGGCGCCGGCTTCACCCTGCGCGGCCGACGCCGCGCCACCGAGCTGGTCCGCGCGGTGGCGGCACAGCCCACCGTAGCCCTGGGAAACCTCGCCCCGCTGGTGATGATCGCCTCCGAGCACGGCGATCCAGCCGCGCGCCAGATCGTGGACGACGCCGCGCGGGTGCTGGTGGACACCCTGGCCGGGGTCGGCCCGGTGGCCGGGGAGCCGGTGGTGCTCGGCGGGTCGGTGCTGGTCAGCAAGTCACCGGTGTTCGAGGCGGTGGCCGCGGCGGTGGCCCGGCGGTGGCCGGACTCGCCGCTCGGGCTGGCCCGGGACGGGGCGGCGGGGGCCGGGTGGCTGGCCGCGCGGGAGCTGCTCGGGGAGCAGGCCGCGGCCGAAGTACACCGGGCGTTCACCGGCGACGGCCGCTGAGAGCGACCGGCCAGAAACCAGCCCAGCAAAATTCTCATAAACAGTCGTTGACTGTTGTTGTTTTAGAGCTACTGTGACTCGTGCCGCCGACGACCGGTGCGGGGTAAGGCAGACCCCTGACAGTCACCTCCGTCGTCGGCGCCGGGTGTCGGCGTGTTCGGGCGTCAGCGCCGCCATCCATGTCGTGGCTCCACCATCAGGCTCAAAGCCTCACCCCACAGGAGAGCTCCATGGTCAAGAACACGTCCGCCCGCCCCGGCGCCTCGCGCGCCAAGCGCCGCGCGCTCTCGGCGCTCGCGATC
>JABFXP010000017.1 GCA_013361685.1 Catenulispora sp. | reverse complement strand
GACGTAGGAGAACATCTCGACCTTCTCGAACTGGTGCACCCGGATGATGCCGCGGGTGTCCTTGCCGTAGCTGCCGGCCTCGCGGCGGTAGCAGGACGAGTAGCCGGCGTAGCGCAGCGGCAGCTTGGCGGCGTCCAGGATCTCGTCCATGTGGTAGGCCGCCAACGGCACCTCGGAGGTGCCGACCAGGTACATGTCGTCCTCGGCGAGGTGGTAGACGTTCTCGGCGGCCTGGCCGAGGAACCCGGTGCCCTCCATCGCCTCCGGCTTCACCAGCGACGGGGTGATCATCGGGATGAAGCCGTACTTCCCGGCCTGGGCCATCGCCATGTTCAGCAGCGCGATCTCCAGCAGCGCGCCGACGCCGGTCAGGTAGTACTGCCGGGCGCCGCCGACCTTGGCGCCGCGCTCCAGGTCGATGGCGCCGAGCAGCTTGCCGAGCTCGACGTGGTCGCGCGGCTCGAAGCCGTCGGCGGCGAAGTCGCGGGGGGTGCCGACGGTCTCCAGCAGGACGAAGTCGTCCTCGCCGCCCTCGGGCACGCCGTCCACGACCACGTTGGACAGGGCCAGCTGGTACCGCTTCAGGTCGGCGTCGGCCGCGTGCTGCTCGGCCTCGGCCGCCTTCACCTCGTCGGCGAGCTTCTTCGCCTGCTCCAGCAGCGCGGCGCGCTCCTCGCCGGCCGCCTTGGGGATCTGCTTGCCGAGCAGCTTCTGCTCGTTGCGCAGGGTGTCGAAGCGGGAGACGGCGGCGCGGCGCGCCTCGTCCGCGGACAGCAGCGCGTCGACGAGAGTGGGGTCTTCACCTCGGGCGCGCTGCGAGGCGCGGACACGCTCCGGGTCGGTGCGGAGCAGACGCAGGTCAATCATGGACCAAGGCTAGCCGGTCGGGATCGCCGTCCCGTAATGCTTTGATGGATGTCCACGAACCCGTCCCGAGAAAAACCCAGGAGTCCCGATGACCGCCACGACCGATGTGAAATCGCTGCCCGAGGACGGCTTCCTGCTGGACGTCCGCGAGGACGACGAGTGGGCGGCCGGTCACGCTCCGGCCGCGAAGCACATCCCCATGTCCGTGTTCGTGGCGCGCAAGGAGGAGCTCGGCGAGCCGGAGGGGCCGGTCTACGTGATCTGCCGTGCCGGGAGCCGGTCGGCGCAGGTGACCGACTACCTGAACCAGAACGGCGTCGAGGCGGTCAACGTCGAGGGCGGCATGCAGGCCTGGGCCCAGGCCGGCAAGCCGGTGGTCACCGACTCCGGCGACGCCGGGACCGTGATCTGACGCGGCCGGCCGCGGCCAGCGCCAGCCACACGTCGCGGTATTGGCGCGCCCGGTGCAGCTGGGCGCGCCAGTCCTTGCCGGTGACACGGTGCCGCAGGTCCGCGGGGACCTCGGCGACGCGATAGCCGGCCCGCAGCAGGTCGACGGTGAGAGCGACCTCGACGCCGAAGCGGGGCGCGTAGCGGACGGCCCGGGCCGCCTCCAGCGTCAGGCAGCGCTGCCCGGACAGCGGGGCGGCGGCTTCGAAGCCGGTCAGCCTTCTGATGCCGTCGCGGGCCAGCCGCACGACGAAGCCGTGGCCGCCGCCGGGCTGGGGCGGGGGCACGGCGATCGCCATGTCGCAGTCTCCGGAGCGGACCGCGGCGACGAGCGGGGCCGCGTTGGCGGCACTGTCCTCCAGATCCGCGTCGAGGAACAGGATGCAGCGGGCCGTCCCGCCCTCAGCAGACACAGTGTCCTCAGGCACAGAGTCCTCAGACACACCGCCCTCAGACGCACCGCTCTCGGCCACGACCGCCGCCACCGCCACCGCCATGGCCGCGCCCTTGCCCCGGTTCCTCCGGGACGTGAGGACCCGGGCCCCGGCCTCGCGCGCGAGCCGCGCGGTGGCGTCGCGGGAGCCGTCGTCGACGACCAGAACGCTCCCGAGCGTGGCGGCGGCCCGCACCGTCGCGGCGATCCGCCGCTCCTCGTTCCACGCCGGAACCACAACGAGTACGTCACCCGATGTGAAGTCCGTGACAGATTCGGGCTCCATGCCCCGATGCTAGATGTAGCTTTACCAGGGATGGACCGCAGCCGACACAGCGACGACAAGATCCTGGACGCCGCGCAGTCCGCGCTGCTGGACCTGGGCCTGCGCAACACCACCCTGGCCGAGGTGGCGCGCCGGGCCGGCGTCTCCCGGATGACCTTGTACCGCCGCTATCCCGACATCGACGCGCTGCTGACCGAGGTGCTCGGGCGGCAGCTGATCCGCGTGGTGCGCCGCAACGCCGGGCTGAAGGAGGTCACCGGCGCCGACCGCACGGCGCGCGACCTGCTGGTGTCCGGGACCGTCGAGGTGGTGCGGGCGTTCCACGGCGACCTGCTGATGCACAAGATGCTGGACTCCGACGCCGAGTTCCTGCTGCCGTATCTGACCCGCGAGTTCGGCGGCTTGCAGCACTACGCCCTGGATCTGCTGTCGGTGCGGCTGGAGCAGGGGCACGAGGACGGGTCGATCCGGTCCGGATCGGTGGCGTTGCAGGCCCGGACCGTGCTGCTGACGGCGCAGTCGTTCGTGATCTCGGCGCGGGCCGCCGGGCCCGTGCCGATGGACCGGCTGCTGGAGGAGCTCAAAGAGATGCTCGACGCCTATCTGCGGCCGGCCAGGGAAGGCCGCTGGGTGACGGCGGCGGACCACTGAGTAACACTCGCAGTGCCGAAGGACACATAGACGCCCGGGCGCTGGCGACGGGGGATGCACCAGCGACCGGGCTCTTAGCACCTTAGCCACGCGAGGTCGTTCAATGCAAAACTATCTCTGCGCGGCGGCCGGGGAGCCCGGAGGCGGCGACGTGTTCGAGGCGCGAAACGGCGGCGTTCGAAATGCCGGATCCGTCGCCGTTCGTGCGATTTCATGGCCGCCATGGCAATTGAGAGCACCGTCCGCCGATGGCACTCCGGGGTGCTGGCCTCGGCCGCGGCCGCAGGCGGGGTGGCGATCGCCAGCGCCGGACTGCTGATCCCGGACCAGTCGGCGCAGGCCGCCACGAACGTGGCCACCAGCACCCTGATCAACCTGACCGTCGACCACGTCCCGGCGCTGGGCCTGACCGCGTTCCAGGGTACGTACGCGACCAGCGGGGTCCCGCAGAACGGCGGGGACGACGCCGCGGACACCGCCCAGGACCCCGACGGGGTCCTGAAGCACATCACGGTCACCGGTCCGGCCCAGTCCAAGACCCATTCGGACGCGGTGAAGAACTGGGCGCAGTCACAGCTCGTCTCGGCGATCGGCACCAAGAGCCCGGCCGCACCGCCGGTGGCCTACTTCATGAACGGCAAGCAGATCTACTCGATCGGCTCGCTGGACTCCTACGCCGAGTGCACGCTGCCGCCGACCGGGCCGTACGCGCTGGCGTACGTGCACACCGACGCGAACGCGGTGAACGTGCTCGGAACGACCATCCCGGCGGGGAAGACGACGACGGTGCCGGTGACCGGCGCGCAGATCGGCGTGCCGAGTGTGGACCACGGCAGTCTGCAGGCCACCTACACGACGACCGCCACGCCGGCGCAGCAGACCGCCGGGGCCACGTCGGCGCACGCGCACCTGGACCTGAGCTTCTCAGGAACCTTCTACGACGCGGCGGGCAAGCAGCTCTACAGCGGACCGATCCAGAAGGTGCGGTTCGGAGACGTGCTGGCGACTTGTGAGAACGCGGGGCCGACGCCTCCGACGTCGTCCACGACGCCGACCTCACCGACCACCCCGACGACGCCGACGACGACGCCGACCACCCCGACAAGTCCCACCACCCCGCCGACGTCACCGGCGCCGACGACGCCGACGAGTCCGCCGGGACCGCCGGCCTCGACGTCCTCACCCCGCCACCCGCACCACTCCGCGCACACGCACGGCGGCGGCCCGAGCAGCCCGGAGAACGGACCGATGCAGCCCGCCGGCCAGACCAGGACGCTGCCGAACACCGGCGGCGGGCCCTCGGGATGGTGGGCCGCCTTGTCAGTGGTCGGACTCGGTACCGGCGTGCTCCTGTTCTTCGCCACGCGACGGCGCGGTAAGCATCAGCACTAGTCACGCATAACAAAGCGCGGGAGCTCATAAGAGCTCCCGCGCTTCTTCATTCCCTATAGCGAACGTGCCACTTCAGCCTTTAGCGCAGCGTCACCTGGCGGCTCACCAGACCGGCCCGCGCGCGCCGCTCCTCGTTGGTCAGCGGCGTCTCGTCGGTCAGCGCCTTGGCCAGCCGGTCGGCGAACTCGGCGGCGGGCTGCTCGATCTCGGAGGCCTCCATCTCCTTGGGGAGATCCCAGACCGGCACGACGAGGCCGCAGGCGCGGAAGGCGCCGACGTAGCGGGTGCCTTCGCCGAGGTTGGACTGCTTGGCGGCGTGCAGGCGCGCCAGCGCGTCCATCAGCTTCTCCTCCTCGTACGGCATCACCCAGCGCAGGTGGCCCTTCTCGCGGATGCGCGTCCAGTACGCGGAGGGCACCGACTCCAGCTTCTTCGTCGGGTAGGCCGCGGCGTTGGCGTGCTCCAGCGACAGCTGGGCCTCGGCGGAGACGTCGGCGCCGTCGATGATCCAGAAGCCGAAGTCGTCGTGGACGGTGATGTCCAGGCCCTCGCCGGAGGTGTCGAGCAGGTCCCGCAGCCGCGGGCCCTCGGCGGACGGGGCCGCGGAGTCCACGACGGTGCCCGGCGCACTGTCCAGGGCCCGCAGCAGCGCGTCGGCCAGGTCGCGGTCCGGGTCGCCGGAAGTGGCCAGAGTCTGCAGCGCGAGCATGATCTCGCCGGTGTCGCGGTGCACGGCCGGGGCCGCCATCGGCAGCACGGTGGCCAGCGTGACGGTGCGGCCGGCGTGCTCGCCGGTCAGCTTCAGCGGCGCGGTGGCGGCGGGCACCAGTTCGCGCATCGCCACGATGTCGGTCTCGCCGGGCAGTCCCTCGAACGGCCGCTTGTTCGCCGTGACCTCGGCGGCCTGCTGCTGCGCCGCGTCGGCGGCCTCGCGGCCGTGGCAGGCCTTGTAGCGGCGGCCGGATCCGCACGGGCACGGCTCGCGCGCGCCGACGACCGGGATATCGCCGGCCGCTGCCTTCGCTGCGGCGACCTTCACAGCGCCGGCCTTGGCCGCCCTGCTCGACTTCTTGCCCATGCCGGACCTTCCTGCCACGGAGACGGTTGCTCTCGGCCCAGCCTAGTAGGCCCGGAGAGTGAGACGAGCCGACACCGCCGGTGGACATCCTGCTACTGTGCGGGCATGCGCTCGTACCAGCAACAGTGGTGGTGGTCCGCCCCAGGCGGACCCCGGTAGCAGCGCACCCACGCTCCGAACCGGCCGCCTTGAGAGGCGGCCGGTTCTGGTTTTCCCGCGAATGCGGGGAGCGGGCGGCGGGCCTCGTGGAGAGCGGCCTCTACTGAGAGGCACCGCAGTGACACAGTCACAAGCACAGCCACAGGCACAGCCAGCACCTGACCCGCAGGACTCCCAGGACCCGCAGAAACCCCCGGCGCACCTGCCGGCCGCGCCGTTCGCGCTGATCCGCCGCGGCGCCGAGGCCGAGGTCGAAGTCCTCACCGGGGCGGCTTTCGAGCAGTACCCGGCGCTGGCCGACCTGCCGACGCAGGACGGCGGCGAACTGCTCGTGCTCGTCCCCTACCGGCAGCTCACCGAGCGCGGGGACGAATGCCACGACGACCACGCGCCGCTGCTGGCGCTGCGGGTCGCCGGCCGGTCGTTCGTGGCCGTGGCCGACCTGCCGCCGGCCGCGGCCCCGGTGCTCAGCGACGGCGCGTTCGACGTCGACGACGACACCTACGGCGCCGCGGTGAAGCGGGTGCTGGACGAGGAGATCGGCGCCGGCGAGGGCTCGAACTTCGTGCTGCGCCGGACGTTCGTCGGACACTGCGACGCCGCGCGGGAGACGGCGTACGGAGCGTTCCGGGCCCTGCTGGCCAGCGAGCGCAACGCCTACTGGACGTTCCTGATCGACACCGGGGAGTCGCTGATGGTCGGCGCCACCCCGGAGCGGCACGTGTCGCTGGCGGACGGGGTGGCGGTGATGAACCCGATCAGCGGCACGCTGCGCGAGTCCCCGGCGACCGCGCCCCGGGAACGCGTGCTGGAGTTCCTGGCCGATCCCAAGGAACGCGACGAGCTGGCGATGGTCGTGGACGAGGAGCTGAAGATGCTGGCCGAGGTCGGCGACCTCGGCGGGCGGGTGCGCGGGCCGTTCCTGAAGGAGATGACCAACCTCGCGCACACCGAGTACTACATCGAGGCGCGCACCACGATGGACCCGCGGCTGATCCTGCGCACGACCATGTTCGCCCCCACCGCGACCGGCTCCCCGATCCGCAACGCGTTCCGGGTGATCAAACGGCACGAGCGCGGCGGCCGGGGCTACTACGCGGGGGTCGCGGCGCTGATCGGGCAGGACGCCGCCGGGTCGCCGACGATGGACGCGCCGCTGCTGCTGCGGGTGGCGTACGTGGACTACGACGGGACGGTGCGGGTACCGGTCGGGGCCACGCTGGTGCGCGGTTCGGACCCGTTCGAGGAGGTGCGGGAGACGTATGCGAAGGCGGCAGGGGTGCTGCGGGCCTTCGGAGTACGGTTCGGGGCGCGGAACATCGGGATCGAGGGGATCGGAGCGATCAGCGCGGCCGGCGGTGCCCAGCCGGGTGCGATCAGTGCTCTGAGTGGCGGGGCGGACGGCGGCCCGGCGGCTGTCGCGGCGCCGGTGGCGCGTACCGCGCCGTGGTCGGAGGACCCGGAAGTGGCGGCGGTCATGGCGGCGCGCAACGAGGGGTTGTCGCCGTTCTGGCTGAACGAGCACGACCCGGCGGACCTTGCCGATCCGGCGCTGACCGGACGCAGCGTCCTGATCGTCGACAACGAGGACGCGTTCACCTCGATGGTCGCCGTCGAGCTGCGGGCGCTGGGTCTGGAGGTCACGCGGGCGGCGCACGACGAACTACCCGATCCGACCGGCTTCGACCTGGTGCTGCTCGGCCCCGGGCCCGGCGACCCGCGCAACCTCGCCTCGCCCCGGATCCGCAAGGTCCGCGAGCTGGCCAAGGAGCTGATCGACCTGCGCCGCCCGACGCTGGGACTGTGCCTCGGACACCAGGCGCTGGCGGGCGAACTCGGGCTGGAGCTGATCCGGCTGCCGGCCGCGATGCAGGGCACGCAGGTGGAGCTGGACCTGTTCGGCCGCAAGGAGAAGGTGGCGTTCTACAACTCCTACGCCGCGAAGCTCCCGGAGTATCTGGTCCTGGAATCCGTGCCGATCCCCGGCACCGGCCTGGCGGCGGCCCTGCGCGGCCCGTCGTTCACCGGGTTGCAGTTCCACCCCGAGTCCGTGCTCACCATGGACGGGCTCGGCATCCTGGGCCGGGAGATCCGGCGGCTGCTCGATCGGTGAAGGCGCAGCCGGGTGTCCGGCCGCCGCGCGGCGGCCGGACACCCGGCTCGTCAGACCCCGGCCATCCGCACACCCGCCGGATACCGGGGCACCCAGGCCGTATCGGAGCCGGCGCCGGCCCCGGCCCCGTTCTCGCCCTGGCCGCCGCGGGCCTGGCCCAGGCGCGCGCCGCCGAGCCGGGCCCCGCGCATCCCGCGGATC
>JABFXP010000768.1 GCA_013361685.1 Catenulispora sp. | reverse complement strand
GCTGGCGGCACCGGCCGCGCGGCGGCGCGGGTGGCGACCGGGGACGTGGGGCGGGCCGGCGGCGTCGCAGGGGGCTGAAGGGTTGGACGGCAGCGGGTCAGAATAGGGGTCTTCGAGCTTGACCGTGCTTCAACGTGATCACCGCCTGACCCTGGGCACGCCGGGCTCAGGAACCGATGCTCATACGCAGGCGCGCGGTGAGGAACGCGTGCTCGGCCTCGTTGCTGGTCAGCTCCAACGCCTGTCGGTATGCAGCCGCCGCTTCGTCAGTACGGCCGAGGCGCCACAGCAGGTCCGCCTTGATCGCCGGCAGGTACTGGTACCGCGAGAGCCGACCGTCCTGCTCCAGCGCCTCGACCTGCGCCAGCGCGACCGCCGGTCCGTGGGCCATGGACACCGGCACCGTCCGGTTCAGTGCGACGACCGGTGAGGGCCACAGCGACAGCAGCCTGTCGTACAGGGCCACGATCTGCGGCCAGTCCGTCTCCTCGTACGTCGACGCCTCGGCGTACAGCGAGGCGATCGCCGCCTGCAGCAGATAGCGCCCCGCCCGGCCGCCGCGCAGCCCGGCCACGATCAACTCGTGCGCCTCGGCCAGCGCGGCGCGGTCCCACACAGCGCGGTCTTGCTCCTCAAGCCGCAAAAGCCGACCATCGGCGCCGGTCCGGGTCCCCCGCCGGGCGTCGGTGACCAGGATCAGCGCCAGCAGCCCACGGACCTCGGGCTCGTCGGGCATCAGGTCGCGCAGGACGCGGGCCAGGTGCAGTGCCCGGTCGGCCAGGTCGGTACGCATGAGCGCGGAGCCCGATGGCGCGGTGTGCCCGGCGGTGAACAGCAAGTGGATCACCCCGAGCACGGCCGTCAGCCGGTACGGCAACTCCGCCGGGCGCGGCACCCGGTACGGGATACGAGCGGCCGAGATCTTCTTCTTCGCCCGGGTGATCCGGGCCGCCATCGTCTGTTCCGACACCAGCAGCGCCCGAGCGACGTCCGGCGTCGACAGCCCGCACACCAACCGCAGAGTGAGCGCGAGTTGCGCCTCCTGCGCGAGCGCGGGATGACAGCAGGTGAAGACAAGCCGCAGCCGTTCGTCGGGCACGACACTCTCCAAGTTCGCGACCTGCTCCTCCTTCTGCCCGCCCACCTCGTCCAGGGCGAGCTCATCGACGGTCTCTTCCGGCTCCACCAGCAGCGGCAGCTTTGAGCGGAACGTCTGCTCGCGGCGGATCACGTCCATCGCCCGGCGCTTGGCCGCGGTGGTCAGCCACGCCGCGGGGTTGTCCGGAACTCCCTCGCGTTCCCAGGCCGACAGGGCCGCGGCGTACGCCTCCTGGACGCACTCCTCGGCCAGGTCCAGGTCTCGCGCGACGCGCACCGTCGCGGCGAGCACGACGGCCCACTCGCGCCGGTGGGCGTCGGCGACCGCCCCTCCTACATCTGCCGCAGCCGTCATCCGGCCAGCGGCGGGATGCCGCCCGCGACGGGCCGCACCTCGACACCGCCGCGCCCCCACTGGACAGCCGGGTTACGACGCGCCAGCTCCAGGGCCGCGTCCAGATCGGGAGCCTCGATGATGCACACGCCGGCGACGACCTCCTTGGAGTCGATGAAGGGGCCGTCGGTGACCACATCACCGCGCAGCGAGGTGGCGGTATCGGCGGACTGCAGCGCGTACGCCGTGATCATGGCGCCGGAGCCGATGAGGTCGTCGGCGTGGCGCTTGCTCGCCGCCTGCTGGTCGGGGGTGTAGTCGTCGGCCGCGGCGTCGTCGAAGATGAGGATCGCGTACTGGGCCATCATGGGTCTCCCTGGCTGTGTGTCTGATCGGTACACCTCTACGTCGGACGGGCGACGCGAATTCGACAGAGCTGGCCGAAGTTTTTCATGGGCACCCGGGCAACGCGGCGGTGCGGGAGGCGCGGGAGGAGACCGCGTACGCGCGGCTCACGTCGTGGCCGACCAGCTGCACGACGAGACAGGAGGATCCTCAGGGTCCGTCCTCAGCCGACTAGAGACAGGGCCGATTCGCTCAAGTGCCGAGGCACACAGGCGCGAGTGCTTCAATCGTTGCCTCTACGAGGCTTGGAGTACATCACGACCCTAGGCAGAGCTGGGGCTATCAGGGTCTTGTTCCGGCCCTGCCGCGCCTGGCGCGTTGGACTTTGCATCAATAAGCTGCGATAAGAGACATGCGTCTAGCGGCGGGGGTTGTTCGGATGGCGGCGCAGCTGATCGCTGACAGATATCAGCTCATCGAGCGGCTCGGCGCCGGTGGGTTCGGGGAAGTATGGAAAGCACTTGATGTAGAGCTGGGCATCATGGTCGCGCTCAAGAGGGTCCGGCTGGATACGGATGCCAGCGAGGTGGAACGACTCAAGGCTGCCGAAGCCTCGCGGGCCGAGGCTCGCCACGCCGCTGCGTTGGCGTTTCATCCGCACATAGTTGCTATCACCAATGTCGCCGTCGATGAGAACGGTCTGCCGTGGCTGGCGATGCGCCACATCCCGGGGCGGAATCTGGCCGAAGTGTTGAAGAGCGGTCCAGTGTCGCCGCAGGAGACTGGTCGGATCGCTGCCGCATTGCTGTCCGCTCTGGACTCTGCGCATCAGGCGGGCATTGTTCATCGGGACGTGAAGCCGGCAAACGTAATGCTCGATGATGATGGCGGCATATTCCTCACCGACTTCGGGATCGCCAAGCGCCGGGATGGGACAGTCACCGACGCATTCATCGGATCGGTAGGCTATGCCGCTCCCGAGCGGTTCAACCGTAAAGCCTTTGGGATACCCAACGGTCCGGCGGGCGATCTGTTCAGTCTCGGCGCCACGTTGTATCACGCGGTCGAGGGCCGGCCTCCCTTTAATCAGGGTTCTGATGACGTGCCGGTCGGAGCCGTACTCCACGCCGTCTGTTACGAACCACACCCGCCGATGCAGCGAGCCGGGCACCTGGCACCATTGATCGACGGGTTGTTGGCGAAGCGGGCTGCCGACCGTCCTGACGTGGAGGCCGCGCTGAAACTGGTGGGAGGCCGGGCGGCGGCCGCCGACATCAAGCAGGAAGTCGCGAGTGAGTCGGACGACCGTGGCGCGCAGATCAAAACAGTGACGGCCCCCGGCGCACCGGAACCCGAGAGCACGATAACGGCAATCGGGGCGCCCAGCCGCCCGGTCGGCGACTCCCGTGAACTAGTCGCGGGACCTGCCACCGAGACTGCGAATCCAGGCATGTTCGCCGCCCTCGACTCGATCGGCCAAGACCCGCGGAGACAAGCATCACCAAGCCGCCACACTCGACGTCCAATTCTCCTTATCGCGCTTGCATGCTCTGTTGTCGCTGCCGCCGCAGCTATAGCTGAATGGCTGCCGAAAGACAATTCGTATGTGCCGTATTCATCGCCGAGCACCCCGCCATCGAGCGCTTCGCTCGCGCCAGCGAAAATCCTCAGTCCACCCGAATATACGTCAGTGAACTCAATAGCGTTCGCACCGAAAGGAACAGCGCTGGCCACCGCGGACGACAACCATAATACCTACTTATGGAACACTGCCACTGGCGCGATCACCGCCACACTCGCCGACCCAACGAGCTCCCAGGTGAACTCGGTGGCGTTCGCGCCGAGCGGAACCCTCCTGGCCACGGGGGACGAACAAGGCGACACCTATCTGTGGAATGCCGCCACCGGCAAGATCACCGCCACCCTCGCGAACCCAAGTGGGACTCAACCCGCCGTGGAGTCGGTGGCGTTCGCACCAAACGGGACCACCCTGGCCACCTCTAACGGCATTAATCTTTACCTTTGGAACAGCGCCACCGGCAAGATCGCCACCACTCTCGCCGGCGCCGACGGCGGCAACGCTATTGTGGACTCGGTAGCGTTCGCGCCGAACGGCAATACCTTGGCCGGCGCCAACGGTGCAGGCAAAATCTACTTGTGGGACGTCGCCAGCGGCAAGATCACAGCCACCTTCACCGACCCCACCGGGGGCGCTGTGACAGCGGTGGCATTCTCGCCGAACGGCACTACCCTGGCCACTGCGGATAGCAGTGGCAACGGTTACGGTGGCGGCGATATATGCGTATGGGATATTGCTACCGGCAAGCTTATCGCCACCCTCACCGATCCCACCAGCACCAACGTGAATTCGGTCGCGTTCTCACCGGACGGCACCACCGTGGCCGCCGGTGACGGCGCCCCCGTGGGCAACGATTGGACCGGCCATGCATACACGTGGAGCATTGAAACGGGAAAGATCACTGCGACCTTCGCCGATCCCAAAGACTCCATCTATGTGAAGTCGGTGGCATTCGCACCGGACGGCAGCACCTTGGCCGTCGGTGAGGGGAAGGGCGACACTGATTTATGGCGCATGGCCGCTCACTGACTTCGGCGCATGAAGTCGCTTGGCAGGCCTGGTCTCTTTGAAACCTGTGGTCATCACCGACCGTCCGCGGTGGCTGTTGACGGTTCGGAGCCAGGCGAGAAGCGAGTCGTCGGGACCGGTGTGATGGAGGTTGCTGGTGCCGAGGCGGTTGTCGACCTCAAGCAGGAACTGATCCACTGACCCTTGAACGATGGGAACGACCGGAACGGTTGTGCCTCCTCGTACAGCACGTCCGCCACCGCATCTAAGGGCTCGCGACGTTCGACGCCATCAGCGCTTACGAACGACAGGTCGGCCTCCACCAGCAACCCCCTCCGCTCACACTCCTCCCTTGCTCGCAACAGCGGTGAGAAACCTCAGACCGCCGAGCATGATCGCTGAGAAATCAGCACTTTGAGTGAGAACTGCCACTCAGACCGTGCCGCGTGGCTGGATCTCGGCAAGGTGGCCGATCGTAGAGCCCGAATAGGGCGACGGCTGGGGAGCACCGCGACAGCGCGCCGAGTGTCGGTGGCTGCTGGTAGGAAGAGTGACGGTTACCTCAAACGCCCAGCCCATCGTTTTTCGGACAGTGTGGAGAGTGGAAACCGGGTATGAACGATGCACTTTCGCACGCTATCCAGTCCCTGCGATGGGAAATCGGAACTGACGCGATCGAGCTGACAGGCTCTGCCTCTGGGGCGAGCGTCTACCGTGTGCAGGCAGCGGGCGAGGACGCGATACTCAAGGTGACCGGCCCGGGAAACACGCGTCAGCTCGCTAGACGCGAATTGGCCTTCTACCGAATCATGGCCGACCGAATACCTGTCAGAATTCCTCGCCTGCTCCGCTACACGGACAACGAAGATATAACGGCACTTCTGCTGTCGGCTCATCCAACCTCGCCGCCCGCTCGTGAGTGG
Source organism: Catenulispora sp. (assembly GCA_013361685.1). Taxonomy (GTDB): domain Bacteria; phylum Actinomycetota; class Actinomycetes; order Streptomycetales; family Catenulisporaceae; genus Catenulispora. The sequence goes on along the minus strand of JABFXP010000768.1, from coordinate 2,344 downwards.
AGTAAGCCAACGTGGTTGGAACTCGCCAGACAATTGGCTGAGCTCCACTCGCTTTCCATCCCGAGCGGCGACCGCTGGCTGGGAACGTCCTGGCTCCGCCAGGCCCTGGACCAGCCGCCTCTGGATCTGGCCGAGGGTTACTGGTCCAATACCTCGGCCGCTAGCAATATCAGCCTTGTGCTCGGCCGCATCAGCGAGTTGGCGGCAGCGTTCAAGTCCGTGCCTGACTGCTTCGTACACGGAGACTGCCACGTCGATAATCTGCTGCGAGAAGACGGCGAGCTGGTGTGGGCCGACTGGCAGAGCGTGGGCGTGGGGAATCCTGCCGGCGAGTTGGCGTTCCTATGGTCCCGTGCCGATGCCGACGATGCCGACCTGCCGTACGAGGCGATGCTCGACGTCTACTTGGCCCATCGTGATACCGAACCAGCGCCATTCCGTCGAGCGCTCATCGCGGCGGAGATATGCATTCTGCTATTCGGTTGGCCTCACTACGCTGCCTATCGCGAGCAGCATGCCCAAGACCGCATTGCTCGACGGCTGATTCACCTCATCAACTGTTGGCTATCGGGCGCCGCGTGACTTACGTGATCTCCCTCAAACCCCCTCAGGCGCAAACCCCGCCTGAATCCGCCGGCTCCCATGCCGCCGGCTATACAACACCCCGCGCCCGGGCGGAAACTTCACCGGCGCGATGTCGCCCAGCAGCGGACCCTCCTCAGCGGCCCCGGACAGCACCAGCCCTCCGGCGCCCAGCTCGCGCAGCCGTTGCAGGAACGGCTCGTACAGCGCCCGGCCGGCCCCGCCCGAGGCCCGCGCCACCAGCACGTGCAGCCCCACGTCCCGGCTCTGCGCCAGCAGGTCCGCCAGCGGCAGCAGCGGGTTGCCCGTCGGGGTGACCACCAGGTCGTAGTCGTCCACGACGAGGTACAGGTCCGGGCCGGACCACCAGCCGCGGTCGCGCAGGGTCGACGGGTCGACGTCCGGGCCGGGCAGGCGGGAGCGCAGCGCTTCGCGGACGTCGGCGATCACCGAGTCCGCGGTGGCCGCCGAGTGGGCGGCGCCGATGATCCGGTCGGCCGGGACCGCGCCGAGCAGGGAGCGGCGATAGTCGACGGTGACGAACAGCGCCTCGCGGCGCTCCCGCCGTTCGGTGAGGCCGAGCATCAGGGCCCGGAGCACCGAGCTCTTGCCCGCCTCGGTTTCGCCGAAGACGATGAAGTGCTGCTCGGAGCTGAAGTCGACGCTGGCCGGGCCGAGGTCCTGCTCGGCCAGTCCGAGGGGGATCGGTCCGCCCGGGACGGCCGGCAGCGCGGCGGCCACCGCCGGGTACTCCACCAGGTCCGGCAGCAGCCGTACCGGGGGCGCCGGTGGCCCGGGCCAGGCCGCCTGCACCGTCTGCACCAGGTCCCGGACGCCGTCGGCGACCGTCGCGGCGTCGGAGCGGCCGTCGGTGCGCGGCAGCGCGGCCAGGAAGTGCAGGCCGGGGGCCACGACGCCGCGGCCGGGCCGGTCGGCCGGGACGTTGCCGGCCAGCGCCCGGTTCACCTCGGACTCGAAGGCGTCGCCGAGCCGGAGCTCGAACCGGGTCCCCAGGACGTCGCGCAGCGGTGCGCGCAGTTCGGTCCAGCGATTGGCCGCTATCAGGACGTGGATCCCGTAGGCCAGGCCCCGGGTGGCCAGGTCCAGCACCGCCGGTTCCAGCGCTTCGAACTCCGAGCGCAGCACGCCCCAGCCGTCCACGACCAGCAGCACGTCGCCGTGCGGGTCCGGGTCCGTGGCGTCGTAGCGGCGCCCGGCCCGGTAGGACGCGATCGAGTCGATCCCGGCCTCGGCGAACGTGCGCTCCCGGGTCTCCAGCAGGGCCCGCAGTTCCGAGACGGTGCGCCGCACCAGGTCGGCCTCCCGCCGGGTGGCGATCGACCCCACATGCGGCAGACCGTCCAGGGTGGCCAGCGCCCCGCCGCCGAAGTCCAGAGCGTAGAACTGGATCCGGCGCGGGGTGTGGGTCAGGGCCAGCGCGCAGATCAGGGTCCTGACCAGGGTGGACTTTCCGCTCTGCGGGCCGCCGATCACCGCGACGTTGCCGGCCGCCCCCGACAGGTCCGCCACCAGCGGGTCGCGGCGCTGCTCGAAGGGCAGGTCCAGGACGCCCACCGGGGCCCGCAGGCCCCCGTCCCACCCCGGGCCGGCCGCCCGCAGTCCGGCGTCGGGGTCCAGACGCACCCCGCCGAGCAGATCGCCCAGGGCCGGCGGCAGGTCCAGCGGCGGCAGCCAGACCCGGTGCGCCGCCGGGCCGGGGGCGGAGCGATCCGCGGGGCCGTTTCTCGTGTGCGGCGGCGAC
>JABFXP010000241.1 GCA_013361685.1 Catenulispora sp. | reverse complement strand
GGCCTCGAGGCTTCGCGGGATGCGCGCCGAGATGGTCAGGTAGAAGTAGGTGGAGCGGAAGCCGTAGGGGGCGAAGTGCAGGATGCAAGAGCGCAGGTTGCCCAGTCGGCGGTACGGCGGCAACGTGGGATCGTTCAGGCGCCGCTGGTGGGTCGCGAAGCTGCTCATCCGGTACCAACCAGGAAATCGGGCGCGTGATCAGCGTTCACCGGATCGTCTCGACGAGAAGCTCGCCGCCCCAGCTGTGCAGGCGGACCCTGCCGGAGTCGAACTCCAGCGTCAGCCCCATGCGTTGTCCGTAGGTCGGCTCGTATTCAACTTCGGCGCGCAAGATCCGGCTGCCGACATGCTCGGACAGCGGGAACCCGTTGCCCGGCGTGTCGATCTCGATCCGCCCACAGTCCTGCATGTCATAAGGGTCGTAGAGCAGTTGGCGATCGATCCTCAGCCGCCAGTCGGTTGCGGCATCGACACGGACCAGGCCGACGGAATCGAGGACGAGCCACAGGTCCACGGGCGTAGGGGACATGGCTGCGTCGAAGACGTGCCAGGCTGCGACGACCTTGAGCAGTCGTGCGCCGACGAGGTCCTTGGGCGCGAGGCTGTCAGATTCCGCCGTACCGCCGCCATCGGCACACCAGGAGAGCTGGGCGAGGTCCACGCGGAACGCCGACTGGCCGGAGTCGGCTTCCACCGCGTCGGGGTGGAGGGTCGTCACGGACATCGCCGTAGGCGCCAGATCTCCGGAGGCGTCGACGAGGACCTCGCATCTGATCAGGCCAGGATGTGGATAGTCCGAGCTCCGGGTGATGGTCCCTTCCATGTCGAAGATCGCAACTTTGTCGAGGAACGACCACTGTCGGCCGTCGGCGTCGATGATGCGGGCCTCGACGATGCCCGGCTGCGGGTCGTCGGCGACCCACCGGACGATCTCGCACTTGAGGTACGTCCTCATCTGGTCCATGCCAGCGGCATCCGAGGGGTTCATGGCACGAGACGGCGCGCGAGGTCGAGCAGTTCGGACAGCCCGAGCACGCGTCCGCCAAAGCCTGGCATTGGGACGTGCAGGCGCTTGGTCCAGCGCGGCGGGATCGCCTCGTAGCCGTAGATCGCCCCGGCCAGGCCGCCGGTGACCGCGGCGACAGTGTCCGTGTCGCCGCCGAGGTCGACGGCAGCGCGGATCGCGTCCTCGAAACTCGCCGTCGTTCGAACCGCCCAGACTGCTGAGCCGAGGCAGGGCCAGACCGCGCCGTTGAACTCCGTTGCCTGCTCCGGGTGCCACGCGGGGTCCAGGACCACCGTGTAGCGGTCGCGGTGTTCGGCGTCGATGTACGCGATCGTGTCGGGGAGTGCGGCGAGCGGGTCACCGCCATCCAGAGCTACGCGGATCAGTTCGTGGAAGACCGCTGTGCCCTCCCAGGCCGCGCGGTCGCCGTGCGTCAACGCCGCAATCCGGCGGGCGGAATCCATCGTGGATCGTCGGCCGCCGGACGCGAAATAGACCGCCGAGGTCGCGGCCCGCATGAGCGAGCCGTTGCCGGCGGCGTGCCCGGTGATCTGGAAATGTATCCCGGCCGCCAGGTCCCAGGGATCGCCGCTGGCCAGGACGGCCTCAGTCTGGGTGCCGATGTCCTTCGGGTCGGAGGCCGCCCAGCGCCGGAAGCGAGCGAACATGTCCGGCAGGTCCAGACCGCCGCGCTCCAGCAACGACTCGGCGACCATCACCGCCATCTGCGTGTCGTCGGTTGCTTCGCCGGGTTCCCACCCGCCGCCGCCTTGCATCTCGTCGTTCACGGACGACGTGGGGAATCGCTCTGAGAACGCGCCCGCCGGGCCGAACTCGAACGGCCCGCCCAGCGCATCGCCCACCGCCGAGCCGACAACGGCACCTACAGCGCGCTGGGTCCGATCCACGCCGCCAGGCTACCGGGCAGTCGGCCGACCTGCGCTGGAATTGCCGGCGGAGCGAGCGCCGGGTACGGCACGATGGCCGACGTGCCCCGCCCACCCAGACCCACAACGCCACTGACGCCCAGCGAGCGGCTCACTACGGCATTGGCCGAGGCGGACCGGACCTTCGGACCTCGCACCGGCAGCATCGGCCCGGTCGACGGCTGCACGCACTGCTTCGACGCCGAATACCTTCGGATCATCGGCGGTCCGGTCGACGACATCCCGGACTGGCTGTTCTCCCGGGCCTTGAGCAAGTGGGGCACAACGATGGACGCTGACGTCCGCCTCTGGCGACGGCTCACCTCGCGGATCCTGCGCGAGATGACCGCCGGAACCTTGCCCATCGACGAGGCGCTGATGGCCAGGAAGTTCAACGAGGCCGCCTGGCGGGACTGGCCGCCGCGGGAGACGGCGGCGCTGGAGGACATCTGCCACGCGTGGTGGCAGGCGGCGCTCGATCGTCGCCAACGCCTGCCCCAGCTGCCAGGCCCGTGACGTGACTGGGTCCTGGTGATCGTCGGTCGAGCACCGCCAGTAGAATGCGAACCGCAGCCCACCCACCGCGCTGTCAACCACCCGTCGGGCCCGGCCCAACGCCCACGAACCGAGCAGGTCCCGGCCCGTCCGGTCGACGGCAACGACTGCCTGAGGCGCTGGTGAGCACGCTGCCGGGACCGGGCTACGGTGTATAGGCTGTACCGCGGACCGGGGGAACAAAGCCGGTATCGCGGTCTGCCCTCGCCATATCGCATCACCGATTACCCCAGGTCAGGGTCCTTTGCGCCACTCTACTTCCGGTGTCTCAGCACGTCAGATGCATGGCAAGGATCGGCAGGGACAACGCCGGAATGGCGCGCTTCCTGGGGCGCGTGGGCTGTTTGGCCCAAGAAGGTCGCGCCGTCATCAGGGTGAGCAGGCCGATGGGAAGGCCTTCGGCGATGCTGAATGCGAACGCTGACACCGTCGGTGCCGCAACGGCGCATCCCTGATGGTGCGGTGGCGCTATTCCTCTGACGCGGGCCGGATCCGCTCGATGACGAGCGCCGGGTCGGCGTCTGGTCCTAGGCCCAGATCCTTGCGTTCGATCCGGAAGTTCTCGATCCCGTCGTCCGGCCAGACGGCGAGTGCCACGCTCCAGCCCGAGTGGTCGCGCCATTCCAGGGTCGCGAATGCGATCTCGCCGTCGTCTACTGCGAACCAGTACTCCGCGCGCGCCTGGAGGCGGATGGCCATACCCCACTCGCCTTCGGCGAGTCCGTCGGGTCCGGCGAGCGGACGGGTGAACCTGTACCCGGGGTCGAAATCGGATACGCGGAGGGCAGCCCGGATGGCCTTGATGTAGGCGGTGTCCTCGCGAGCCACCGGCGGGTAGGCCCGTAGGGCCGCCTCCAGCTCGGGATCGGGTCTCGACGCGCTGCGGATCCGCGCTTCCTTGTTCCGGGCCCTGAGCCTATGGGGATCGCGACCCAGTTCCATCACGGCCTCGGTGAGTACGGCGGGTTGGGGGACCAGGCCCAGGCGCATGTCGTGTTCGAAGTACGCGTATCCGCGCACGGCGCCCAGTTCGAGGGTCTGCCGGAGGATCCAGCCGGTCTCTTCGGTCCAGCCGAGGCCGATGTCGTAGACGGTGTCGTCGGACGCTTCCATCGCCCAGGCGATCGGTCCTGTGATGGGAAGGTAGTCGGAGCGGACCTTCCGATCGGGCGTCGGCAGTGACAGCAGACCGTACCCGCCGATCTCGACCCCGGCAGCCTCCAGCGTGGCGGCCACGGCATCGCGGTAGGGGATGTGGTCGGCCCTGTCGGGTGGCATCGGAGGCGTGCGCTTGGACATGCCGCACACTATCTATAGGGGAGGATCCGCAGGCAAGTCGGTTTCCGCATGTCCGCGCCGTGATGTTTGTCGGCGGCGAGTAAGGTGCGGCGCTGGCGACTCCGAGCATCGGGGCCGTCGCGTGGCAAGGCGCGTGCAGGCGCCGACACAGACCCAGGGCCCTGTGCTAGTCGTCGAGCGCCTTGGCGGGGCGGTCGGCAGGAGGCAGTCAGCGATGCTGGTGTTGCTCGGGCAGATGACCGGCGGGGTGGACCCACGGCAGGACGTTGGCCAGGAGCGGGGTGCCTGCCTGCTGCCGCTGTCGTCGGAAGAAGGCGAGGATCTCAGGGTCCGAATGTCGCAGACTGAAGTGCGTGAGGACGAACAAGGTCTGCGGGTGGGCCTCGATAACCGGCTGCACTCGGCTCCACACCGTGTGCCCGACGCGGTTCGCGCGCTCCAACTGCGCATCGTCAAGGTATGTGCATTCTGTGATGATGACCGGGTAGTCGAACAGCCATGGGTTTCGCTCGAACACGTCGACATGGGTATCACCGAGGAACGCGAACAGTGGGCGCCGAGTCTCCTCGTCGACCTCGATGCCTTCGTGGCGTGTGCGCGCCATGATCTTGCCGAACTCGGCCTCCTTGCCCTGGTGAATCAGCGCTTGTCGCAGCTGTTCGAACTCCGGGCGCAAAGTCCTGACACGCTGCGAGAAGGCGTATCCGACGCACGGGACTTTGTGCTCGCACTGCACGACCCGCACCCGGTGCCCCCGGCGCCCGAAGGCGAATTCGTCATCGGCTCGCACACCGTGCAGCCGGTGGCCGGCCAGCGCCGGATCGAATGCCGCGCCGTGGTTCAGCTCGGCGCTGGCACGGATGTAGGACTCCACGTACGGCACCGCGTCGGCTGGCAGGTAGATGTCCACGCCGGCTGGATTCGCGGCCAGGTAGTCGAGGTCCTTGGAATGGTCGTGGTGGGTGTGAGTCAGGAAGACGGTGTCCACCTGACGTCCTTCGCACAACCCGGCGTCCAGGCTGCATCGCAGTTCGGGGATGTGAAAGAAGGTCTTGTCGTTCGCGCGTGAGTAACCGGTCAGCGTCAGTTCGGTGCCGGGTATCCGCCATACCTTCCACTGCCGGAAGGGGTGCCCGTGCTCCAGCCGGTCGGGGTGGTCCGTCACGGTCAAATCCGGATGAGTCATGTCTCTGCCTGCTCTGTACAGTCGGCCAGCCGGCGCCGTAGCGCTTCGACTTGCGCCACGCGGTCGCGGGACTCCTCCACCTCGGTGTCGTTGATGGAGCCGGCCCACAGTTCCCCGGTCGCGTGATCTCCCATTCGTTCAAGCGACGCCGGGCGGCGACGTACTCGTAGATGACCGAGAGGATGGACGGGCCTGAAGTACTCTCTCGTAACTCTGCCACACGCCTGGACCTGGCATGGTGAATGGCTGTGATGCTTGGCTTGGTCTACCGGTTCTTCGTTACGGTGTCATCCTGGCTGGTGCAGCTGGCCCGCTCATCAGCATCAACCGCATCATCACCTCCGCACACTGATTCGCTCGCACCGCCGGCTGGTGGCCAGGAAGTGGACCCAGCTGAAGGCGCCGTGGCGACGACCGCTGAGGCCGGAGCTAGTGGAGCTGATCGTACGGTCGGCCCGGGAGGACAAGACGTGGGGTGTCGTCCGTATCCAAGGTGAGCTGCGTCGACTAGGACATCGGTGCGGGCACGGGATCGCCAAGAGCCAGGTGTAGAAGATCTGTGCCGGCCTGGATGCCGAGATCACCGAGTGGTTTCGCTTGTCCCGACAAACCCTGACCAGCCAGCAGCCGAATCCCTCCTTCGAGGAGTTCGATCAAGGAATGCAGCCTCGGAACATCGCTCGGGCCACCGAATGGTCATTGCCCACCATCGAAACTCTTCTGATCAACGCCTGTCTGCATCAACCCGCGCCGCCACCGGGACCGGCCATTGATCCATGGACTCCGGCGGCAAGTCCTGGGATCTGTTGGTCGATCGTGACGAGAGCAACGCGGGGTACACCCTGGAGGACTACCTAGCCTACAAGTCGCCCACGCCGTGCACGTTCGCCGGAGTCGCCAGCGGTGTCTCGACGCAGACGTGGGTTCACCTGCATCCGAACGAGACCTGGGAGCACCAGGTCGTGAACCCCGGTGAGGCTCTGCGGTCGGTGTGCTCCGTGTGGGCCCCCTACGGTAACGGCTCCGAGTGGTGGGACCTGGTCGTGGACAACACCAGCGGGATCGCCGGCTACACGTTGGACCAAGACGTCTCCGGCGCCCGTCCCACGGAGTGCTGACCTCGTGTTGACCATGCGAGTCAGGGTCCTGGCCCCGGAGCGAGGAAGTGCTCCGAGGCCGTGATGATCTTGATTGTCGAGATTGATCGCCCGGGATCAGCCCGGAATGCCTTGACCGCGTCCTCGGCCGTTTCGCTGAAGATGAGCGTGGGGTCGGTGCGTTCGGTCCTGGTGGTGAGCACGAACCTCTCCGCGTTGAGGTAGCGGAACGTCCCCATACGCTAGCCGAGATCGATGATGAGGTTCCTGGCGCACTGGGTCGCCCAGGTGGACGTGGGAAGCAGCCGGGCCAGTCCGGCGAAGACCGCGCGGTCTGCCCGGTCGAGCTTCGGGTTCGGATTCCCACGACGCAGCATGGCGACCTCGTGCCGCAGGACCAGCAACTAGCAACTCGGCGTCCTTCAAGGCCGAGGACCGCGCGAACAGAGCCAGCCATCCGACGAGGCGAACGAAGACGCGGTACACCAACCGCGACCCCATGATCGACGATCATCCAGCTGGAACCTCGAACACCTACAACGCCGCAGCTCAGTGGCAATCGAGGGTTGTGGAACCCGATACGCCGATGAATTTCGAGGCGAGATCTCCTCTGTATCAGTAGGAGGTGATCGGCGTGACCAGAGCGGTCGTGATTCGGTACCAGGCACGCAGTCGATACGGGAGGGTCCGGCGGCTCTGCGCGGGTGTGGCTGAATGAGCCCGTCGGATCGGTTGCGTTCCACGGTGGTGGTCACCGGTGCCAGTCGCGGCTTCGGGGCGGCGATCGCCGCCGCGCTGGTCGGTCGGGGGCATCGGGTTGTTGGTGTCGCGCGCACCGCCGAGGCGTTGGCGCAGGTGCACCGGGAGCTTGGTTCTGCGTTCATCCCGGTGGTTGCGGACGCGACGGCCGCGGTGACCGCTCGCACCCTGATCGAGCAGTACCAGCCCAAGGTGCTGGTGCTCAACGCAGGTGCGATGCCTGGCATCGGCCCGGTGCACGAACAGACGTGGGAATCGTTCAGCCGCAATTGGCAGGTCGACACCCAACACGTCTTCCACTGGATCCAGGCGGCCCTGCGGCAGCCGTTGCCGCCGGGAAGTCTGGTGGTGGCGATGTCCAGTGGTGCCGCGGTGGGCGGATCGCCGCTCAGTGGCGGGTATTCGGGGGCGAAGGCGATGATCCGGTTTCTCGCCGGCTATGCCGCCGATGAATCCTCTCGTGCCGAGCTCGGTATCGGTTTTGTCAGCGTGCTGCCGCAACTGACTCCTGCGACTGAACTCGGAGCTGCCGGAGTGGCGGCGTACGCCGGCCGTCGGGGAGTCGATGCCGCCACATTCGCGGCCGCATTCGCACCGCTGCTCACGCCTGCTCGCGTCGGATCCGAGATTGCGCAGCTGTGTCAGGACGCGGGCGGCCAGGACGAGCACCGGGTGTATCAGCTGTCCGGCCACGGTCTTCACGCGCTGGCGTGAACAACAACAAGGAGAAGGTCATGTTGCTGGAGAACAAGAATGTCGTCGTCTACGGCGCAGGCGGCGCGGTCGGCAGTGCAGTGGCCCGCGCGTTCGCCCGCGAAGGTGCCAGGGTCTTTCTGACCGGCCGCGATCGCGACCTCGTGGGTGCGGTCGCCAAAGAGATCACGGTCGAGGGCGGCGTGGCCGAGGCCGCCGTGGTGGATGCGGGGGATGAGAAGGCGGTGACTGAGCATCTGGCCGCGGTCGTCGCTGACGCCGGCGGCGTCGACGTGTCGTTCAACGCGATCGGAATCTCGCCGCAGGGCTTGCAGGGGATCCCGCTCGCCGAGCTCCCGGTCGAGGATTTCATGCGCCCGATCACGGTGTACGCCCAGGCCCACTTCGTGACCGCGAAGGCTGCCGCGCGGCACATGATCGCGCGCGGTTCGGGGGTGATCATGATGCACACCCCTGAACCGGCCCGCCTGCCGCTGCCTCTGGTGGGCGGCATGAGCGTCGGATGGGCGGCGATGGAGGGCCTCAACCGCGCGCTGTCGGCCGAATGGGCTCAGCACGGGATTCGCACGATCTGCCTGCGTACCACCGGCATGGTGGACACGCCGGTCATCCACACCGTCTACGGGCTGCACGCCGATGCGATCGGCATCACGAAGGACGAGCTGATCGCGGCCGCGGGCGCGATGACCCATCGCAAGAGCCTGACGGCGCTGGCGGAGCTCACGGATGCGGCGGTCCTCCTCGCCTCCGACCGGGCGTCGGCGATGACCGGCACCGTGGCCAACCTGACCGGCGGAATCATCGTCGACTGACCACTTTTCGGCCCGACCACCAGGACGCCCCATGTCAGTGGTCGGGCGCCGTTACGCGAGGTGCACAACCCTGAATGAAATGGGCCAGGAGCGACCCCGAACACATCGACGTGGACGGCCCGACCGGGCGAGCCGTCCACCCCACCACCACAGAATCGGCGGATCATGCACGCCATGACTGAGTCTGAAGTCGGCGACAAGGATTTCGGAACGCTGAGCGAACCGCTCCGGCGTGAGCTGCTCGCCTATTGCTATCGCATGCTCGGCTCGGTCGACGAGGCCGAAGAGGTGGTGCAGGACGTCTTCCTCGACGCCTGGCGTGCCTACGGCGGGTTCGAAGGACGATCGTCGCTGCGCACCTGGCTATACCGGATCGCCACCCGGGCGTGTTTCAAGGCGCTGGAAAAGAGTCGGCGCCGGCCGCTGCCCGCCGATCTCAGCGCGCCTCAGACAGATCTGGATGCGGTGCTCGGCGAGCGGGCGCGGGAGGTGCCGTGGCTCCAGCCGATTCCGGACTTCCTGTTCACCGCCGCGCCGGCCGATCCGGCGACGGTCGTGCTGGAAAGGCAGACCATGCGGCTGGCGCTGGTGGGGGCGCTCCAGCAGTTGCCGCCGCGACAGCGAGCCGTGCTGATCCTGCGCGACGTGCTGCAATGGCGCAGCACCGAGGTGGCACGACTGCTGGAGATGACGACAGCGGCCGTCAACAGCGCGCTCCAGCGCGCCCGGGCCCAGATGCCGCTGAGCCAGGACGACCTGACCGAACCCGCCGAGCCGCACCAGCGGGCCCTGCTCAACCGGTACGTCGCCGCCTTCGAGACCGCGGACGTCGATCAACTCGTCGCGGTCCTGACCGAAGACGCCAGATGGGAGATGCCCCCGATCGCGACCTGGTTCCAGGGCCGCGACACCATCCTCGCCTTCCTCGCCGGACAGATGCGAGTGGTCGGACCAGCCACGCTGGTCCCCGCCTGCGCCAACGGACAACCCGCCTTCGCCGTGTATGCCGGTGGCCGCGACGGTGTACGGCACCCGCATGCGCTGCACGTCCTGACGCTCACCACCGAGGGCGTCGGCCGAATCGTCGCGTTTCAGGGCTCTGGACTGTTCCCACTGTTCGGGCTATGACAACACCACACGGCATGTCCGAACCGGCGAACACCACGGCAGAGGGCGAGCTCGACACACAGCTTTGGTTGTTCTGTTACCTCATGCTCGGCTCGGTCGACGCCACCGACCGCGTGATGCGGCAGATCTACCTTCGCGCACGCGCTCACCACGGCGATCCGCGGAATCGGCAATCAGAACGCGTGCAATTGTTCAGAATCGCCGCCGACCTCTGCGGATCCGGCGATTCTCCGCCGCACGAATAAGGAGCGCCGTCGTAAGCAGCTGGAGCCGGTGATTACGCGCCGGCCTGGACGCCGCGACTTCGCGGATGTGAAGAAGCGACCAGGTTCCGGCCGGTTCTTCACATCCACCGGAGATTCGGCGGTCGGCGAACCGATGCGCCGAAGCTGAACCGCGCCTGGTTTCGGAAGCCCAATCGCTACCCGCGGAAATCCGATGCGTTCGCCGCGATGAGTTATGGGGCCGGTTCGCCTCTACCTATGTAGACCGCCGTTGCCGTCAAGCGGTCGAACCGATGTCAAAGAAAGGAAATGGATGATGCGCAATCCCTACGCGGTGCTGGCCTTGGCCGGCACCTCGATGTTCATGGCGGTGGTGGATTTCACCATCGTCAACGTCTCGCTGCCCAGGATGGCCGTCGATCTGAAGCTCGGCGAAGACGCCCTGCAGTGGGTCGTCATCGGCTACGGCATACCGTTCGGCGGCTTCCTGCTGCTGGCGGGCCGGCTCGGCGACATCGTCGGGCGCAGGCTTGCCCTGCAGGCCGGACTCCTGCTTTTTGCGGCCGCTTCGTTGTCCGCGGGGTTGTCGGGCACCGGCGCAGAGTTGATCGGTGCCCGAGTCGCGCAGGGCATCGGCGCGTCCTTGATCACCCCATCGGCTCTGGGGATCGTCGCAGACGCCTTCAAAGAGGGCAAGGCGCGGGAGAACGCCCTGGGGATCTACGGCGCCCTCGCGGGTACGGCGGCGTCGGTCGGGGTGCTGGCGGGCGGGTTCCTGACCGACGGACCCGGCTGGTCGTGGATCTTCTATGTCAATGTCCCGATCGGTGTGGTGCTGGTGGCGGCGACGATGTTCGTGCTGCCCGAGAACCGGATCGCTCACCCCGGTGGTGGGTTCAACGCGATCAGCGCGCTGTCGGTGACAGGCGGTCTGCTGGCAGGGCTGTATGCCCTCAACCGCGGGGTCGAGCACGGCTGGACCGGGGGAGCGACGGTGGGGTTCGGCGTTCTGGCCGCACTGCTGCTGGTGGTGTTCGCAGTGTCGGAACGGCGCACGCGAAACCCGCTCGTTCCCCGTGCGCTGCGCAAGAACCTCCCGGTGGTCCAGGCGAATCTGGCGGCCGCGTCCGGATTCGGCAGCTTCCTGGCTTTCGTCTTCCTGACCTCGGTGATGCTGCAACAGCTGCTGGGCTATTCACCGACGAAGACAGGTGTCGCGTGGCTGCTGACGACTGTGACCGCTTTCGTCTTCGCCGGGTTGACAGGCGCCGTCCTGGCGCGAAAGGTCGGCACTCGCATCCTGCTCGCGCTCGCATCGGCGCTCGTCGCCGCGGCGTCCGCGTGGTTGATCTACCTGCCCGCGGACGCGAGCTTCGCCAGCCGGGTCACGCCCGCACTGATCGCCGCGGGAATGGCCGTCGGGTTCTTCGCACCGTCCGTCCAGATCGGCGCGCTGGCCGGGGTCGAAGAGACGAACTTCGGCGCGGCATCGGGTCTGGTCGAGACCTCACGGGAATTGGGCGGCGCCATCGTCATCGCCGTGGCCTCGACCGTGCTGCTGGGTTCCCACTCGGGATTCCTCCACGGCGTGCACGGCGGTTACGGCGTCATCGCGGCCGCGGCCGCACTCGGGGTGGTAGCCACCGCCTTCCGCGTCGGGCCCCGCGCAACAGTCGCCGTGGTCGACGAGATGCCCGTCGTAGAGCACGCCTCTTAGAAACAAAGGAGCACAGTGATGATGACACTCGCCGTATTCGGAGCCACCGGCTATTCCGGCGGCAACATCGCCGCCGAGGCGTCGGCCCGCGGGCATCGGGTCATCGCGATCGCCCGCAACACGGACGCGCTGGCGGGCAACAGCGACCTGGACGTCCGTCCGGGTTCGCTGTTCGACGAGAACTTCGTGAGGGATGTCGCAGCGGACGCCGACACACTGATCGTCGCTTTGCAGGCCCACGGCACGGGATTGGCCGACTACATTCCGACGCTGGGCCGGATCGCGGCCGAGAACGCCGCGCGTCTGGGCCTCGTGGGTGGTGCGGGAAATCTGCGTGTCTCACCAGACGGACCACGAGTGCTCGACACCCCGCTCTTCCCAGAGGAATTCCGCCAAGACGGCAACGCCCACGCCGCGGTGATCGCCCGGTTGCACGCACTCCCCGAGGACGTGGACTGGTTCAGCCTGTCCCCGCCTGCCGTCTACAACGCGGACAACCGCGGCGAGCGCAGGGGAGTCTTCCGAGTCGGAGACGACGTACTGCTGGTCGATGCCGAGGGCACCTCGTACATCAGCGGCGAGGATTACGCCATCGCCTTCGTGGACGAGATCGAGAAACCGACCCGGCACCGGACGGTGTTCACCGTCGCCTACTAGAGCCCCCGCGCCGGAAGCCGTGGTCGTGCCGACAGCACGGACGGAGCGAAATCAATACAGGAGCCCGCCTTCACCCGTCCATGCCAAGATCCGGGGATGGAAAGCACCGACATCACGCGTGCGATCGCGGCTGCGACTTCGATCGCCGCTTCGCTCGGCCTTGCCGCCGACGACGCAATCGTTCTGCACGACTCGAACAAGCTGGCGCTGCGGCTCACGCCATGTGACGTCTTCGCCCGGGTCGCCCAGGTGGGACAACACGTTGCACAGTTCGAGATTGAGCTCGCTCAGCTGCTCGTCGAGGCCGGATGCCCGGTCGGCCACCTGGAGCCTCGGACGGACCCGCGTGTGTATACGCGCGATGGCTTTGCAGTAACGCTGTGGACCTACTACGAACCTGTGACACCTCACGTCTCACCAGCTGACTACGCCAAGTCGCTGGAGCGGCTACACGCCGGGATGCGTGAGGTCGATATTGCGAGCCCCCGGTTCACAGACCGGATCACAGAGGCGGAAGAGATCGTTGCCGATCCCGACCTCTCGCCCGCACTCGCCGATGCCGACCGCGTGTTCCTGAGCAGCAGACTAGGAAGCCTGCGCAAGGCGATCGAGGACCGCGGCGCCGTGGAGCAACTGCTTCACGGCGAGCCGCATCCGGGCAACGTGCTCAGCACGAAGTACGGCCCGTTGTTCATCGACCTCGAAACGTGCTGCCGCGGACCCGTCGAGTTCGATCTCGCCCATGTTCCCGCGGCGGTCTGCGAGCACTACCCGAGCATTGACCGAGAACTGCTGGATGAGTGCCGGCAGCTCGTCTTCGCGATGGTCGCAGCGTGGCGTTGGGACCATCGCGACCGGTTTCCGAACGGGAGGCGATTCGGCGAGGAACTCCTGCGCCGGCTGCGCGAGGGTCCTCCTTGGCCGACACTCGACACGGTGGCCGGAGGACTCAAAGAACCGACAGCCTGATCAACGATGACGTCGGTGCAGTCCTTGCGGTTCGCGACCAGACGTGGCGATCACATGCCATGCCCGGCCGTAGGCCACCTCGTGCTCGCCGCCGATCGAGGCGATCACGTGCTTCGTCGGGCCGAAGGACGCTGCGATGGCGAGCGACGTTCGGTATCGGTACCCGCCTCATCGAGGCAGGGCTCATGGGCATCGGTCTTCTGGGCATCGGTCTTCTGCACACCCGTGTCCCCGGCGCGCGAACCGGTCCCGGCCTTCACCGCCGCGGGGGCGCCTTGCATGTCCAGCAAGACCACCGCGTCGTGGTCCGGCGTGCCGGGTTCGGCGCTGTAGACGACGAGCCGTCCGCCGGCGGTGCCGTTGATCTCCAGCACCTCGTGGCTCAGCGTCAGCGTGCCGACCTCCGGGTGCCGGAACGTCTTCTGCCCGTTCCCGACCCGCCGAACGTCATAGCGTTCCCACATGCGGCTGAACTCCGGACTCTTGACCGCGAGCTCGCCGACGAGCGCCGCCAACTCCGGATTGTCCGGGTCGCTGCCGCCGACCGCGCGCAGGTGCGCGACACAGGAGCGTGCCTTGACCTCCCAGTCCGGCCACAAAGTGTGCGCCTGCGTGTGCAGGAACGTGTAGCGGATGGTGTTGCGCTGCTTCTCCGGCCAGCCCGCCATCCCCGGATGCAGGGACAGGCCGCTCGGGTTCGCGGCCAGCATGTCGTTCGTCCGGTTGAGTACGTAGGCCGGATAGGGACGCACCGTCTCCAACAGCCGCCGGAGCGTCGGCCGTACCACTCGGGAGGCCGCGGGCCGGGACGAGGACGGGGCGCGACCGCCGCGCGCCGCGTGAGCGGCCAGTTCGCGCAGATACGCCAGTTCCTCGGCATCCAGCCGCAGCGCGTGTCCGAGCGCGTCGACGACTGCGGGGCTCGGCCGCGTCTCCTTGCCGCGCTCCAGCCGGATGTAGTAGTCGATGCTGACGCCGGCGAGTGCCGCGAGCTCTTCGCGGCGCAACCCGGGCGTGCGCCGAGTGCCGGTGCCCGCCGGCAGGCCCAGATCCGCCGGCGCGACCGCGGCCCTGCGGGCCCGCAGGAATCTGCCGAGTTCGGGGTGCTGCTCGGTCATGATCTCCAGTCTGCCAAAGCCGTCCCACGCGGGGAAGCGGCGAAAGGGGTCGTGTCACACCCCCCTTCGCACACCCCTGAAAACTGCGGTCTGTCTGGTCTCGAGCCGGTCTGCGACGGTCATCTCGTGGCCGGAAGAACGGAGACTGACATGAAGGGAATCGAAGTGCCCATCGTCACTGGAGCTCGGATCGACGGCGAGGAGCGGCAGCACACGGTCCGCTCGCCGGCCGGTGCAGGGGCTGAGGCGGTGTCCGACGCACGGCCCGAGGCAGCGCCACCGCCCGCCACCCACCGCGCCGGCTCCCAGCGGCTCACCCTGTTCGCAGCCCTCCTCGGCTTCGTCATGATCGCCCTCGACGCGTCTGCGGTGAACGTCGCGCTGCCCGCCGTGGGCCGTGGCCTCGGCGGCGCCACCGCCGGCCTGCAATGGATCGTCGACGCCTACACCTTGATGTTCGCCGCACTCCTGCTGTCCGCCGGCGCCTTCTCCGACCGGCTCGGTGCCGGCCGCCTCTACATCGGCGGCGCCGTCGCCTTCACCCTCGCCTCCGCGGCCTGCGGACTGGCGCCCACCCTGGGCTTCCTGATCGGAGCCCGGCTGGTGCAGGGCAGCGCGGCGGCGCTGATGCTGCCGTCCTCGCTGGCGCTGGTGCGCCAGGCGTTCCCGGACGCGGCGCCCCGAGCGCGGGCCATCGCGCAGTGGACCATGGCCGGCGCCGCCGCCACCGCCGTCGGCCCGGTCCTGGGCGGCACCCTCACCAGCGCTGTCAGCTGGCGTGCGATCTTCTTCCTGAACCTGCCGGTGGGCGTGGTCATCGCCGCCGCGATGCGGCGCGCGGAGGCCTCCCCGCGCCGGCCGGCTCCCCTGGATCTACCGGGCCAGCTCACCGCGGTCCTCGGCCTGGCCGCCCTGACCTACGGAGTGATCTCCGGCGGCGCCTCCGGCTTCGGCCGTCCCTTGGCCTGGGGCAGCCTGCTGCTGGCCGCGGTGTTCCTCGCCGTGTTCGCCGCCGTCGAGTACCGCACGCGGGAACCGATGCTGCCCCTCGGCTTGTTGCGCGAGCGCGTCGTCGCCATCTGTCTGGCCATCGGATTCGTGGTGAACGCCGCGTACTACGGCCTGATCTTCGTCTTCGGGCTCTTCGCGCAGGACCTCCTCGGACGCTCCGCGGTCGGCGCCGGCTTGGTGTTCATGCCCACCGCGGTCCTGTGCACCATCACCAACCTGTGCTCCGCCCGCGCCGCCGAACGCTGGGGCGCCCGCACCCCGGTGCTCGCCGGCCAAATCGCCTGCGCCGTCGGACTCCTGGTCCTTCTCTTGGTGAACCAGCACACGAGCGCTCTAGAACTGGCGCTGCTGCTCCTACCCCTGGCCGGCGGCCTCGGCTTCGCGGTGCCCGCACTGACCGCGATGATGCTCGGCGGCATCGCCCCGGAGCGCGCCGGCCTGGCCGGCGGCGTCCTCAACTCCTTCCGCCAGACCGGCGGGGCACTCGCCGTGGCCGGCTTCGGCGCCCTGGTCGCCCCGACCGGCGGCTTCGTGACCGGGATGCACCTGAGCCTGCTGATCGCGGTGGCGTTGCTCGCCGCCACCACCCTGGCCACGTTGGCGCTGCCGAAGGCGCAGAGGTGAGGCGGCGGCATGCCCTTCGACGAAGTCGGCGACGCTACCGGGTTCGTCGCGGGGTCCGGACCGGCGCACGTCTATCCTGGTCGAAAATAGCGATACTGGGTGCGAGCTGCGGTTTCAGACTGTGGGGGAGTACTCGTTGAGGAGGACGCCTGCTGTCAGCGGGTGCCGTCCAGCCACTTGTCCCGGTGCAGTCCTGTTCGAAGGTCACTGTGCGCGGGTCGCCCGGTTCCCGATCCAGCCGTCGGCGATCAGCGTCATCGGGCCACCCGCGAGCGGGTACTGCCTGTCGATACCCGAGAAAGCCCGGCGAGGGACTGGAGAACGGATGCCGAAACGCCCGCACCCGGCGTGGCGCGGCTGGGGATTGCCGCGTCGCGCCGGGTGCGGCGTGCACGGGTGCTGGTTCAGGGCCAGATGACGGCGTGCGAGATGTAGGTCGCGTCGCGCACTTCGCCCGCGACCTGCCCGTGTGCGTTGATCGTCTCCGCGGTCGCGTTCGAGGTTCCCGCAGGCGTGGCCAGCGTGGTCATGGTGCCGTGGCACCAGCGGAAGGCGACGCTGTCACCGAGGGATCTGCTCGTTCCGGCCACGTTGCCGTTGTCCGTGATCGCGCGGGCGGTCGAGGAGGCGGTGAAGCCGGGTACGAAGCCGAGGTCTTGGATCGTGCCGGAGAGGTGCCGGATCGCGGCCTGGCCGGTGGTGTTGTCCGTCCCCGCGATCAGGCCGCGGTTGTTGACTCCGGTGCCGGAGAATCCGGTGCCCAGGTCCCGCACCGTGCGGTAGTCGCCCTTCCACTCCAGGGTGCGCGCGAAGCCGGGGCTCAGGCAGTCGCCGATGATGGTGCCGTTTTCGGTGATCGCGGTGGCCCGTCCGTTGAGGCAGTCCGCGGGTACGGGCAGCGGGGTCATGGTGCCGTGCCGCCAGAGGACCGGGGTGGTGCCGCCGGAGCCGCCGATGAAGCCGACGATGACGCCGGCGTCGTTGATGGCCAGCGGGTCGCCTTGGTCGCCGAGCTGTGTCATCTGGCCGTGGCGGTACACGTACGGCACCTGGGTGCCGGCCGGGGTGTCGGTGAAGCCGACGATCTCGTCGGCGTCGTTGATGGCGTTCGCCGTGCTGTTGCCGTCCGGTCCGGCCAGGGAGCCCAGGTCGTGGAGCGTGCCTTCTTTCCATTCGAACGCGTGGTAGTGGTAGGCGCCGCCGCCGAAGAAGCTGTAGCCGACAGCTTCGCCGTCGTTGTCCAGGCTGTTGACGAAGGTGCTGCCGCCGAAGGAGCCGATGTCGATCGGCGAGGGGGAGGCCGAGAGCCTGGGGCCCGATGCCTGCGCGGTTCCTGTCGCGGCCGCCAGCCCGAGGGCCACAGCGGTGCCTATGACGGTCAGCCGCCGACGGGCGTGTGTGCCGTGTGCCATGTTTCCTCCATCGGATCGAGGTGGGAGATGGAACGGTCTGCCGGCAATCGGCCAGTCAGCGCGTCAGCGCGTCGAGGGTGACGAAGCCGTAGCCGCGGTCTTTGATCGCTTGGATGACGCCTCCGAGAGCGTCGGCGTCCAGGGTGCTGTGGTCGGTGGGATTGGATCCGCAGTGCATCAGGACGATCTCGCCGGGCCGCAGTGCGTTCAGGGCTCGGTCGTGAACTGTCTGGGCGGTGATCCCGCCGGCGGTGCCTTCCCAGCCGAGGGTGTCGACGGTCCAGCGGACCGGTACGTAGCCGGCGGCGTTCACCGCGGCGATGGTGCGGGTGTCACGGTCTCCGTACGGGAAGCGGAACAGCGGCCGGGGATCGTCTCCGGTCGTGGATTGGATCTGTTGGCGGGCTCCGGTGAGTTCGGCCGTGATCTGCGTGCCGGTCAGTTTCGTGAAGTACGGATGGTCTACCGAGTGGTTCCCGATTCTTTGGCCGGCGGCGATCTGCCGGGCGACGTCGGGGAAGTGCCGGACGAAGTCGCCGGTGAGGAAGAACGTCGCGGTCACGCCGTATCGGTGCAGGGTGGCCAGGATCGAGGGTACGGCGTCGGCGTTCGCCCCGGCGTCGAACGTCAAGGCCACCACCGGCCGGGTCGTGGGGATGCGGTCCCAGTCGACGCCCGCGAGCCGCGCCGGGATCTGCGTGGACGTGGTGGACGGCGAGCCTGACGCCGAACTGGTTGAGGACGGAGGGCGCGGGGCTGTCGGGGAGGGGCCATGCGAGGTGGTTGGGACGGAGGTGATCACCGGCGTCGACGGTGCCGGCCTCGATGTCGGACGGACGGACGGCGAGGAAGCCGAGGAGGAAGCCGACGAGGACGACGCTGCCTGCGTCGTATGCCCCGGTGCCGAGCCTGCATCGCTGGAGCCACAGCCGGTCCCCGTCACGAGGACGAAGGCGAGCAACGGAACGCCTGACCGGACTGCAGCGCTGCCGCATGTCATGGTCCACCGCCGTCGTAGAGCGTCCCTCATTCCTTCGCAGGGATGGGGTCCGACTCCAGTCTCTGCGCGGAGCGCGCTCCTGCCACAGGGCCGAAGGGCCCCTATCCCAGAACACGAAGATGCAGCGTGCCGTTCCTCCTCGAGGACGGTCCTAGACGAAGTCCGGCTGATAGCTTGCCTCCAGCGCTGGCGATCAACAGCGTCTCCGCGCACCACACAGGGCGCCAGAACACACGGGGGCTTCAATGACCGACGAGCAGATCAGCGAATCCGATGAGATGGAGGATGAGGAAGAAGAGGAAGAGCCGCCGAGCTACGTGGCCGTCTGCCCGATATCCCCTGAACTCGCCGCACAGATCGTCGCCATCGCGGAACTCGACTGGGAGGACTACGAGCTCACCCAGGACGCGATGGCCGCCGCCGGCTGGAAGCCCACCGGCGACTATTTGGGCGACCTGGGCGAGAAGTGCTACACCCCGGCCGGGCACCTGGTCTACGGCGACGACCTTTTCGCAATGCCCTTCGCCTACGACTACTGGATCCACCCCGATGGCGTCTGGACGGACAACTTCTGGGCCGACCAACCCGGCTGGCACACCCTCCTCAACCCACCACCGTTCACCTTCGAAGCCGAGATCGACAAGGTGGTCGCCGCCTTCACCGAACTTCTCGGCCCCCCAGACCACGACGTGACCCACGAACCCCGCCCTGAGTTCCGCTACCGGTGGCGCTACCGCATGTGGCGCTGCGGCGGCAACGTCCTGATCATCTCCCCCGGCCTGGATCCCCACTCGTACTCGCAGTTCGAGCACGCCAGCGTTCAAATCAAGGCCATGCCTGCCGACGCGCCGTTTCCCTCCGCCCGAGAGCTGCCGAGCCTTCTTACGTGGTGAGCGAATCCATTCGACGTCGAAATACGCTGGCACTCGCCGCTCGGCTGGCTGGTGTTGTCGGCCCGGTCCTCGGCGGCGTCAGGCGGTGCCCGCGGGGGACGCAGGCACCGCATGCCTCCTATGCCGCGAAGCGGTGGGCGAACTCGGCCGCCTTGGTGGGGGTGATGTCGGGGTAGCGGTCGTTGTCCAGCGGGTCGAGCTTGGCCTTGCCGCTGACCATCGCCCACACATACTGCAGGGCCACGTAGTCGGTCACGTTGCTCGCCTCGGCCTTGCGGCGCTCGATCTCGGCGGCGAGGTCGGCCACGCTGCCCAGCTGCCGGAGTTGCAGCGTGCGCCCCGATCCACGCTCGAGGGCGGCGTGCAGCTCCCGCATGGTCGCCACATCACCCGCCACGCGGACCGGGCGGCCCGCGGTGCCCGGGTCGAGGGCCGCGGCGGCGGTGTAGGCGGCGGTGTCGGGAATGGTGGTGAAGTCGCAGGGCTGGTTACCGTCGCCCCAGTAGCCGAAGGTCCCCCGATCCCAGTCGACCATCTCGAGGAACGGGGCGGTCATGACCTCCAGGAAGGCGCCGTTGAGGACGGAGGTCGGCCGGACCGGGCTGCTCGCGAACTCCTCGTCGGCCTTCTTGCGGTGGTCGAGGAAGGCGTTGTCGCCGTAGTCGAGCCGGAAGAGGTCGACGGCGAAGTCCGAGGGGATCAGGCGCGGCACCCCGGCCTTGGCCGCGGCGCGGATCAGGTTGACCTGTCCGTGGGTGACCACGTCCTCGCCGCCTTGCACCGCGGAGATGACGACCTCGCTGCCCTCCACGGCGCGAGCCAGGTCGTCCGTCGGATCGGCCAGGGACCCCTCGACGACCTTGACGCCCTGCGAGGCCAGGGCCGCGCCGTCGGTTCCGGGCCTGATCAGGGCCGTGACCCGGGCGTCGCGGATGCGGAGCTGGTTGACGATCTGGCTGCCCACCGTGCCGGTGGCGCCGACCACGAAGATGTCAGACACATGCGGTCCTTTGTCGCTTGTCGGTCCGGCTCCCGTGGAGCGCCGCGGGAGCCGCGATCACGCCGATGTGATGTGATCACCGCGACGGTAAGCTTTGTAATCAATGACAAGGTCAAGCGGCAGAGGTCAGGACATGCGCATCGGGGAGTTGGCCCAGCGGACCGGCGTGGACGAGCAGCTGCTGCGCTACTACGAGAAACAGGGGCTGCTCGCGCCGCGGCGCTCTGGGAACGGCTACCGCGACTACGCCGAATCCGACGTCTCCGCTGTACGCAAGATCCGTGCGCTGCTGGCGGCGGGCCTGTCGACGGCCACCATCGCCGAAGTGGGCGTGTGCCTGCGCGACGACACCCTGCCGACCCCCGCCTGCTCCGGTGTGGTGCGGCGACTCCAAGGCGAGCTTGACCGGATCGACCGCGGCATCGAGGAACTCCGACATGCCCGAGCCGTCCTGGCCGACGTCATCGAGCGCGGCGACGGGGCCGCCAAGACGCCAGTGAGACCTGCACACCCTGGTGTGGGGCGGGCGGCGGACGCTCGCGGACGGTGAGGGCCTTAACCGCAGACACCGCCCCCACCAGGTCGCATAGGGGCCGATCGCCGGGCGGTGCTGCACCTGTGCACCGCCTGGCGACAGCGGCTCTAGCGCCAGTCGGGGTCGCAGTAGTAGTTGTCGTCTGAGGGCAGGGTCATGCACTCCTGGCCGTAATTGTCCGGGGACCAGATCATCGGGGACAGGACTTCCATCGTCCCGGTCGGGATTACGTAATAGAAACTGGCGGTCACCGTGGGAGCGTGGACCATCATGTACGGGCCGTCGTTGGGGTGGCCGGGGAGGTTCGCTGAGCTGCGGCGGACTTTCGCCGAGTAGTCGATGCTCGGGGTGCCGTCGGGGCCGGCGATCACCCACACGTAGGTGAAGTTCGTCTGGCAAGTGTTGCTGTAGCGGAGCTGGAGTCCGAACTTCCATCCGTTGGGCTCAGGGTACAGCGTCCGGTTCCCGACCGAGTAGGAGTCAGCCCAGCAGGGGTCGTTGCTGTCGTGGGTGACCTTGACGTTGTCGCACGCCGCGTTGCTCCGGTAGACGGAGCAGTTGTAGTCGGCGTAGGACGAGGCGGCCGCCGTGGCCGTGGCCGTGGCCGAGGCGGTGGCGGCCGGCGCGAGGGCCGACGAGCCGACCATGGTCGCGGCGGCGAAGCCGGACGCGGCGAGCTTCCGCATCGTGCGGGTGTTCATGTGCCACTCCTTCGACGAGTGATGTCGGGGCGCCGCAGGTGTTCGACCACGGCTCCCACCAGGCGGAGATTCCAGCGCTCATGGTTGCCGCCGAGGTGCCGCGCCGGGCAGGGGCCGGCTGTCCGGACCTGCGTCCGGAGGTGTCCGGAGCGCGCTGCCTGCGTGTCCGGACGACGTTTCCGGACACCGCGTCCGAGGGGTCGGCAAGCGGATCGCGGCATGCGAGGATTGCGACATGGATCAGGGGTCTGGCATAGGGGGGCCGACCGGGCCCGAGCGGCGGCCTCATCCGGCGATCGTCGAGTTCGCCGACCAGCTGAGGCAGCTCCGCACCGAGGCCGGCTCGCCGTCCTTCAGGAAGCTCGCACGGATGACCCACTACTCCTCCTCGACCTGCGCCGACGCGACCGCGGGCAACCGCCTGCCCACCGCGGCGGTCGTCAAAGCGTTCGTCACCGCCTGCGGAGCGAACCCCGCCGAATGGCTCGAGCTGCACCGAAAGGCATCGGCAGCGATCGCGACACCCGCTCCGCCACCCACCGCCGAACCGGTGACCGACCCGCCGGCCGCGGACGACGGCATCCGGCGTCACCGACTCGCGATCGCGATCGCCGTGACGCTCCTCGCGGGGATCACCCTGGGCGTAGCCGCGACGAAGCTGTTGTCTGGCAGCACCTCCACTGCGTCGCCCCCGGTGTTCACGCTAACGCCACGGCCCGCACCCACCTACGGCATCGGGGACGGCGCGGACCCCGACAAGGCCGGCTGCTCCAAGGACCGCAAACTCGTCGACAAGTCCGCAGTGATGCTGCACGGCGAACAGATCGGCGCCGTTGAGCTGTACTACTCGACTTCCTGCGAAGCCGGCTGGGCACGCGTCTATCTGTACCCCGGCGAACCACTCATGCTCGGCAGCGTCACCGTCTACTCCGACGACCAGCGCTCCTCGGAGATCGCGTACCCGCTCATCAAGCAGCAACCGGCCTACACGAACGTGGTCGTACCCGCGAAGGGTGGTTGCCTCGGCGCCACCGCCACCATCTTCAAGACCGGCGAACGACCGGCGACCGCAACCATCAAGTGCCAAGTAGGGCAGCCGTAGATCGTTGCTGGTGCGACTGGGGTGGCTGAGGAGACGAAGCAGCCGCCGATGTGATGCCGCGGAACCCGAAGCGATCCGGTGTCGCAGGGCAAGTATCTCCGGGCTGGTCAGTCCTGGTGTCGTTCGGCGGCCGCGCGGGCGACGGCGGTGCGGGTGGTGACGTCCAGCTTGGCGAGGATGTGCGAGACGTGGGTCTGCACGGTTCGCCGGGAGAGGAACATGCGGCCGGCGATCTCGGGGTTGGTCAGTCCCTCGGCGACGAGCTCGGCGACCTCGGCCTCGGTGGGGGTCAACGCGCCCCAGCCGGTGGCCGGACGGCGCCGGGCGCCGCGGGCGCCGAGCCGGATGCCCACGGCACGCAGCCGGGCTTCGGCGCGGGCGGCGGCGGGAGCGGCTCCCATCGCCTCGTAGCGGTCGACGGCTTCGGTCAGGAGCTGCCGGGCCCGGGTGCGGTCGGTGAGGGCCAGCAGTTCGGCCACGTCCGCCTGGCAGTTCGCGAGACCGATCGCCGATTCGGCGAGCATGCGTGCCGCCTCCAGACCCGGTTCGGGGTCCTGGTCGAGCAGCGCCCGGCAGTACAACCGGGTGGCGACGATCAATGCGTTGGAGGCGCCGCGGTCCGGGGCGGCGAGGATGGCGCGAACCTTGGCGACGGGTTCGGAGCGGCCGGTGTCGCGGGCCAGGCGCACGACCCTGGGAAGGGTCTCGAGCCAGAACGTCGTCGGAAGCTGGAAATCCTCCTCGATCGTGGGTTCCAGGATCGCCAGCGCGGCGGCGGGGCCCTGTTCCTGCTCGGCGAGGATCGCCCGGGCCTGGGTGGGGATGACCAAGTCGTTGGGAACGACATAGCCGCTGAGGCTGTCGATCTCGGCCAGTTGCCGCCGGGCCGCGGCGGACTGGCCGCGGTAGGCGTGGATCATGGCGGCGAGCCCGCCGCCGTAGGCGAGGTTCTCATACGGGACGAACGAGTCCGGGTCTTCGATCGAGGCCAGCAGATCGGTCAGCGCCTCGTCCCAGGAACCCTCGTTGTACCGCATCGTGGCCATGTCCATGACGATGTTGCGAAGCCGCTTGGATCCGGTGCGTTCGGCGACCGAGCGGGCGAGTTCCAGGCCTTTGGCCGCTTCCTGGGTGCGGTTCATATCGGTCAGCGGCCGGCAGCGGTTGCCCAAAAGCAGGATACGGAGGTCGCTGCACGCCGGATCGGACTCCACCAGCCCCAGAGCCTGATCCAGAAGGGCCAGGGACTCCTCGGTCTCACCACGATCCGTCACGACCAGGTAGAGCACGAGCAGCGCGTGTCCTGCGGCGAACGCGTCTTCCAGCCCGGTGGCCTCGGAGAGGGCCTGACGGGCCAGGGACTCGCCTTCGTCGGGTCGGCAGCCGATGGTCGCCGCTGCCAGGGCTCTGAGGGACTTCAGGCGCACCTCCCACACCGGGCTGACCGTCCAGCGCTGCTCCGCTTCCCGGAGCACGGCGAGGACCGCGTCTTCGTCAGCGGCCCGCAGGCGTGCGTAGGCGGTGAGCCAGGCCATCTCCGCGGCCAGGTCGGGGTCTTCCGTGCGGGCCAGGACCCGGGTGGCGGTCTCGCCGGCCTGAAGGGGTTCGCCCTCCTGGAACCGGGAGCGGGCCAGGCGGGCGGTCAGCCCGGTCCACAGCCGGTCATCGGGCACTCCCTGCTCCAGCACGGTCTCGATCAGCCGGGCCGCCACCGCCGGGGTCTGGTAGGTCAGGTCCGATCCGGCGCCGGCCAGCCACTGCGCGGTCCAGTCCGGCAGCGGTCCGGAGATCTGCAGCAGGTGCGGCCCGACCCGCTCCGGCGGCGCTCCGGCCGCCACCAGCGTCGAGGCGGCGGTGGCGTGCAGAATCGAGCGCATGGCCTGCGGGACGCTCGCCCGCAGCGAGTCACGGATCAGGCCGTGCCGGAACCGCAGCGTGTTCTCGGTGCCCTCCTCCAGGATGCCGGCGTTCAGGGCTTCTCGAAGCCGGCCGAGCAGGCTCGGGTTGTCCAGACCGGAGATCGCGGTCAGGTCCGGGATGCCGAACTCCTGGCCGACGACCGCGGCGGTGCGCAGCACCTCGACCGTCTCCGAGGTCAGGGTGCTGATTCGCTCGGCGATCACCTGCTCCAGGGAGGTCACCACCGGTTCGTGCCGGGGGTCGGCGGCCACGTCCACGGCCCCGGCCGCGGCCTTCAGCTGTCCGTGCCGGTCCAAGGCGTCCACCAGCTCGCGGATGAACAACGGGTTCCCGGCCGTGGACTCCAGGACCCGGCGCAGGCCCGGGCCGGGCTCGCCGCCGACGCGCAGGGCCGCCATCTTGGCGACGTCGTCGGAGACCAGCGGGTCCAGGTACAGCAGTTCCGCGCTCCGGCGCAGCAGGCTGCGCCGCACCTCGGCCAGCCGGCCGGGTCCAGACCCGGGCCGGGCGGCCCCCAGGACCAGGACCGGCTGCTGCCGCGCGGCCTGGCTGAGCCGGTCCAGCACCAGCAACGAGGCGTCGTCGACCCACTGCAGGTCGTCGAGGGCGAACACCAGCGGACCGGCCGCGCCGATCTCGTCGATCCGGTCCAGGACGGCCTCCACCCCGGCCAGGACCGGGTCCCCGGCCGGCGGCGACCACGTGCCGTCCGGGCCGGCCGCGCGCTCCCGGCGCAGGCCGGCCGAGGCCAGCGCCAGATCGGCGGTACGCAGCGGGAATTCCCGGTCGAGCTCCTCGGCGCTGGCGGTCAGGAAGGGGATCCCGTGCCAGGCGGCCATCTGTTTGGCCACCTCCAGGATCAGGGACTTGCCGATCCCGGCCTCGCCCTCGATCAGCACGCTGCCGCCCTGCCCGGCCACCAGCCGGTCCAGCGCCTTGGTCAGGCTGCCGATCACGGTGACGCGGTCGATGACGACTGGCATTCCAGCATCTGATGACGCCAGGGAGGTGATCGGCTCAGCCATGATCGGACGGTAGCACGGGGCCGCGATCGAGTGGCTGTGACGATTGAAGGCCGGAATGCGGGGTTGTTTCAGGCGATCGGCGGCGGGCCGACGACACGCAGGTGGAAGGATTGCGCGGAGGCGACGATGCTCCCGATGTCGAAGGCGGCGGGCTCTTGGTCGAGCGGGGTGGCCGGGATGCCGTTCGCGCTGAACCACTCCTCGATGCGGGAGGGTGCGAAGACGACGGCCAGCCGGGCAGTCTCCGAGCGGACGAGGTAGCTGTGCGGAACGCCGCGCGGTCCGTGGGCGATCTGGCCGGTGTGCAGGTCCAGGCGCTTGTCGTCGACGAAGAAGGAGATCTCGCCGTCCAGGACGATCCAGACCTCGTCCTCGTCCTCGTGGATGTGGAGCGGGGGCGCGTGGCCGGCTGTGTCCAGGAACTCCATGACGCTCAGCCCGCCGTTGGTCTTGCCGCCGGGAAGCAGGATCCTGCTTCGGCCGCCAATGAACCAGAAGGGTTCGGGTTCGGCGCCGGGGAAGGTGTCGTCGGGGAACGGCGGGATCATCGGTTTCCCTGTCGTAGCCCTCGACCCAGGGCTCCCGGGACATGGCGCGCAGCCACAGTCCGTAGATGAAGATGGCGTGCTGGTGTCGTCATGGCGACCTCTCGGTGCGGCTGGTCGGGGAAGCGGCTTTTCAGCGCTGGAACAGCACAACACGCAGGGAGGAGCCTTCGTGCCGGGGGCAAACCCCAGTCATCTTTGGGCACCGGCGATCGCAGGCGTGCCGAAAGCCTGGCGCAACCCACCGAACACCGGGTCCGGCTGGCCGGCGTGCTGGTGGTGCGCGGGGTGTCTGTCGTGGAGATCATCCGTCACGGTGGTTCGCGGCGGTACCGCTCGCCGGCGGCTGCCCGGTCCATGCCGCCGCCAGCCACGCTCCGAGTTCGCCGGCTGTCAGGGCGCGGGGGCTCGGCAGCCGCCTGCTCACCGCGGCCGACGTGGCCTGCTCGATCTGTTCTTCGGTCAGGCCGATCCCGCGCAGGCCGCGGGGCGTACCCACCGAGTGGGCCAGGGACCACAGTTCGAGCTCGAGACGCTCCGGCGGAACGCCGAGGCTCAGCGCGAGACGCTCGATCTGCTGACCGATCGCGGGCCGCAGGAAGCCGATCGCGTACGGCAGGAGGATGGCGTGGGTCTCGGCGTGCGGCGCGTCGAACATCCCACCGAGCAGGTGGCAGAGCGAGTGGTGCAGGCTCGTGCCCGCCGTCGCCAGCGCGGTGCCCGCCATCGACGCGGCGAGCAGCATCTGTCCCCTGGCTCCGGGATCCTCACCTTCGTGGGCGGCGCGGAGGTGCTCGTGGATGCGCCGCGCTCCGTCCAGCGCGATGGCGTCGTTGACCGGATCCCGGTTCGCGGCCCACAAGGCCTCGGCACAGTGCGCGAGGGCGTTCAGTCCGCTGGGCCCGACCACGGACGGTGGCAGGGCGGCGAGCAGGTCCGGGTCGTAGACCACCAGCTGCGGCAACGCGTTGGCGTCACGCGCCGTCCGCTTTTCCCGGCCGCTGGTCAGTCCGTAGATCGGGGTCATCTCACTGCCCGCGTACGTGGTGGGAACCGCGACCAGAGGCAGTTTCGTCTGCACGGCGATCGCCTTGCCGAGTCCGATCGTGCTCCCGCCTCCGATCGTGACGACGACGTCCGCTCCGGCGTCGAGTGCGGCCGCGGCCGCGCGTTCGGCGAGATCCGCCGGCACATGCTGCGCGACTTCCGTCCACGTCACCACCACTCGGCCCTCGAGGTGCGCAGCCGCGACCCGTGCGAGGTCGGCTCTCTTGCCGGCCGCGACCAGCATCACTCGGGCCGCGCCTAAGGCGACGATCTCCGGGCCGAGCCTGGCCAGGGCGCCCGCGCCGAAGACGACTCGTCCCGGTAGAACATCGCGGGTGAACTCCGCGGGCATCGTCGTCAACGCGAAGGCTCCTCGCGGCCGGCGGTGAACTGGACGCCGGTGCGGGTGCCGGGGGTCAGAACAAGATCCCGCCGCAGGTCCCAGTAGGGTTGTTTGCGGGGGGCCGCTGCGATCTTCTCCTCATCGGTGATCAGTTCGTAGTGAGCCAACAGCGAAGCCTTCACCCCGAAGACGGGGTCGCTGTCGATGAACTCGTCGTCATCGGTGTAGAGCTCGGTGACGACCGTGGTGTAACCCTCGGCGGAGACGATGAAGTGCAAGTGCCCGGGCCGCATGTTGGTCCGCTTCGTCGCCTCGAACAGTTCACCCACGGGACCGTCGGCAGGAATCGGGTAGCTCACCGGCTTCACGGTCCAGAATTCGAACCGACCCTGCTCGTCGGTGTGAAGGCGCCCGCGCAGGTTGTAGTCCGGCTGCCCCGGATCCATGTTCTCATACAGGCCATTGGCGTTGGTTCCCCATACGTCCAGCTCCGCGCCGGGAATCGGGGTGCCGTCGGCGGCGAGGACACGGCCGGACACGTGCGCGGGTACGCCGTCGGCATCTCCCCGGTGGGACAGATCCGCACCGTTGGGCACTTCCGGTGCCCCACTCCGGTAGAAGGGTCCCAGCACGCTCGGCTCCAGCGTGCCGTCCGGGGCGTCCGCGGTGATCGTGTTCACCACCATCGTGATCCCGAGCACGTCCGCGAGCAGGATGAACTCATGCCGAGACGCATCGGTGACCTCTCCGCACCGCTTGAGGAACTCGGCCGCGTACAGCAGTTCCTCCGGCTTCAGTTTCACCTCGCGCGCGAAGTCGTGGGAGTGCCGGATGAGCGCCTCGACGATCTGGCGCGTCCGCGGATCGGGTGTATTGCCGACCGCCTTCAACCCTTCCTCAGTGATCTGATCGCTCGTGGTCACCGAGACGGAGCCTTCGTGACTCGACATTCGCAAGATCCTTCCTCGAGATGCTTCTTCTTCGATGCGAGCCGGCAGCAGGTATGTCGTCGGGATGGTCATGGGTTCTTCCGGACTAGCGGCGATCTAGCTTCGCCTAGGAGACACCGCCGAACCGTTCACTCGCACTGGGGAAAGGCCACAGTCAGCACGGGCCCTGATTCGGGCGGCGGACTGGGGTTGGGGCCGCACCGCCGGGGATCAGCAGGCGATTTGGGAGGCGGGCCGGTCGGGCACCGGCGGGGAGCGAAGACTGTCCAGCGCTTCCGCCAGGTGCCTGCGGGAGCTGATGTCGAGCTTGCGGAACACCTTGGTGAGGTGGAACTCGACCGTGGAGACGGTGATGAACAGCCGGGTGGCGATTTCGACGTTCGTCAGCCCGTCCGAGGCCAGCGCGGCGACCTGGCGTTCCTGGGGTGTCAGGTCCGACTCGGCGCCGATCGTCCGCGGCCGGGCGGTCTCGCCGGTGGCCAGCAGTTCGACCCGGGCCCGTTCGGCGAACCCCGCGGCGCCCCAGCCCGCGAAGGATCTGTGCGCCGTGCGGAGCTGGATCCTCGCCTCCCGCCGCTGCCGCTGGCGCCGCAGCCACTCGCCGTACAGCAGGCGGGACCACGCCAGGTCGACCGCCACCGGTACCCGTCCGAGCAGGTCGATCGATTCCCGGTACAGCTCGTCCGCGGTGTCGCCGTCGGCCAGCAGGGCGCGGCAGCGGGCCAGCAGACCCAGGGCCCACGGCGTCCCGGCCAGGGGCGCACGCTCCTGCATGCGCTCCAGCGCGGCCTCGGCCGTCGACCGGTCGCCGGACCTGACCGCCGCCTCCACCATCGTCGGCAGGACGAGGTTGCCCAGCCCGACGGTGTCTTCGGCGAACACGTCCATGGTGTGGCGCAGGGCTTCGTCGTATCGGCCGGTGCCGACCGCGAAGATGCTGAGCGCCTGGGCTTTCAGCCGGCGCAGCGAGCCGATCCCCGCGGTGCGTGTCAGGGCCTCCATGGCGGCCGCGGACCGCCGCAGGCGGAGTTCGTCGCCGGTCCAGGCGTGAAGCAGAGCCCGGACGACGTCGCCGCGGGCGGCTGATCCGGTCGCCTCGGCGTAGCCGTCGGCTTCGGCGTAGCGCGCTTCGGCGGAGGCGAAGCGCCCGTCCCAGATGTCCACCGTCGCGAGCGCCGACAAAGCCGAGCCCAGCCCCCACAAAGCTCCTTTCGCCCGGTCGACGGCCGCGAGCCGTCCGATGATCTCCTGCTTGGCCTCGACGTCCCACAAGCTGTCCGCGGCCAGGCTCACGATCACGCTGAGCGGGTTGCTGTACTCCCTGATCTCCTCGGCCGACCGCAGCCGGCGCAGCGCGCCGTTCAGAAGCGGGGCGCCGACGGCGTAGCCGCCGACGACGCCGCGCGCCAGCCCCTCCACCAGCGGCATCGGGCTCCACGACGGGGAGGCCGGTTCGTGCAGGTAGTCGACGGCTTCCTTGGCGACCTGTTCGAGCGTGGACCCCCGCAGCTGATCCCCGCCGACCATCGCGGCGACCACGGCCCCGGACAGCAGCTCTCTGGTCAGGGCGGAGTCGGTGGATCGGACCTGCCGAGCCGCCTCCAGCAGGATCGCCGGAACCGGCGCCGGGCCGGTCAGGAGCATCTCCATGGACGTACGGAGCCGCTGGGCGCGGGCCCTGAGCATCGGCTGCCGGCGATCGGCAACGGCCAGGCCCAGCAGCGCCCGTGCCGCGGTGAAGTCGCCGGACAGGAAATGCGCCGTCGCGCCGTCGAGGTATCGCTCGGCCCGCAGGCCGGCATCCGTAGTCAGCTCGGCCGCCCGGGTCAGCAACTGCGCCTGCTCGGGGTGGCCGCCACGGGCCCGCGCACGTTCGGATGCGGCGTGGAGTTCAGCCGCCACCGCGTCGTCGGCACCCTCGGCGGCCTGGGCCAGGTGCCACACTCGCCGGTCCGGACCGCTCGTCCGGGCGAGCACCGCGTGGATCCGGCGCCGTTCACCGGGGGCGGCCGCGGCATACACGGCGGACCGGATCAGTGGATGCCGGAACTCTACCTGCGGTCCGCGGACCAGAATCCCGGCGTCGACGGCCGGCCCGGCGTCCCACATCGACAGCCCCAGTTCCCTGGCGGCCCGCGGCAGGACCGCCCAGTCGCGGGCCGGGGCGGCAGCCATCAGAAGCAGCAATGTCCGCGTGTCCTCGGGCAGCTCGGCCACCACCACGCCGAAGCGGTCCGCCAACGGCCGGCTCACCGGCAGCGGATCCGGAAGCGGCGCGACCCCGGCGAGTTGCTCCAGGCTCAGCCGTTCAGCCATCTCCACCAGCGCCAACGGATTGCCCCCGGTACCGGCGACGATCCGGTCAGCCACGTCCTGGCTCAGCCGGCCCGGAACACCGAGTTCGAGCAGGGCCCCGGCCGCCTCGGGGGCCAGGCCCGTCAGGGGCAGCTCGGGCAGCGCGCCCAGCGAACGGCGCGACCAGGGACTCTCGCAGGTAGCGAAGATCATGCCCAGTGAGTCCGCGTGCAGCCGACGGGCTGCGAAGGCCAACGCCTCCACGGAGTCCTGGTCGAGCCGGTGCACGTCGTCGATCAGGCAGACCAGGGGTGCGTCTCGCGCGCAGGCGGCCAGCAGCGTGAGGGTTGCCAGGCCGACCAGAAAGCGGTCGGACGACGCGGCGCCGTCAAGGCTCAATGCGGCTTCGAGGGCTTCCTGCTGGCGCCTCGGCAGCCTCGCGAATCCGCCCGACAACGGCCGCAGCAACCGGTGCAGCGCCCCGTGCGCCAAGCGGGTCTCCGATTCAACGCCCACCAGCCGGATCACCGTGACATCGCCGGCGGCCTCGGCCGCGAAATCGAGCAGGTGGGTCTTCCCCGCCCCCGGCTCGCCCGTGAGCACCATGGCTTGCCCCAACCCGTTCCGCACGGCGTCGAGCAACTGCTCGATCGCAGCGCACTCCGCCTGGCGGCCCAGGAGCGGCAGCACGGGTCCCGGGCGCGGCGCGGATTCCTGGGGCACCGATCCCAGAGGCACTCCGAGCTCTGCCATGTCCTCGAACCTTTCGTCAAAGTCCTTGCTGTCCGGACAGGTTGAACCGGTCGCACACCCCCGGATCCCGGCCGCGACAGCCGCCATGACCTGCGGAACAATGCTTCGCTCCCGGCGGTCGCGAAACATCCGCCACATGGCCGAAAGTCATCCGCCACGCGGTGGGGGAGCGGTGCGGGAGAAGCCGTCGCGCGGCGGACGGCGCACGGCGCACGGCCGATGGCGACGGCCACGATGACTGCCGTCTGCGACGAGCAATCGCGACTACGACGTGGTGAGGGCGGCCTCATCCGAGCCCGGCCATGGCAAGCAGGGGCAGCCCCGACAACGACGGGAGGTGCCGCGACTAACGGTCGGCTTCCGAACCGACACTGTCGTCCGGCTGCTTGGACGAGACCCGATGACGTCCCGGCAGTGGTGCGCCGTTCAGCGAAACCGCGCAACTGACCCCGGCGGCCGGCCGGCGTCTGGACCAGGCGGTGGCCTCGCTAGTGGAGGCGCTGCCGCTGGCTGCCGTTCTGTAGCAGGCGGGCACATGGTTTACGAGTCGGTGGTGTGGTGCGGCGGCTCATCATTCACCACCCGGCGCCCGGCCACGCTGATGCCATGACGTCGCGGTCAGCTGGTCCGCCGTTGCGGTGACTGTGCGCCTGTGCGGGCCGACCGCGCACGCCGGCGTCAGTCCTGGGGTGCGGCCTGTGTTCGCAGCCCGGTGCTGATGACGTCGATGATCCGGTCGCGGTCCGGTTCTTCGTGGGAGAGGCAGCCCGCCATCAGGGCTTTGATATCGGCGAAGACGATGTCGGCTCGGATGCCGCCGTCCTGTTGTGCGGCCGCCAGCAGGTTGCGGAGGCGTCCGGTGACGTCGCAGTCGGCGGCGGTCGCGGCCGACTCGATGTCGAATCCGCTGCCTGCCAGGGCCTCGGCCAGGCCGCGGTGGACGGCGCCTTCATGGACGAGCCGGCTGAACAGGGCCAGGAAGGCGGCGGTGGGGTCGTTCGCGGCGGCGAGGTGGTCGGCGTGGTCGGCGATGTCCCGCATGCGGTCGAGCAGTACTGCCGCGTAGAGGGACTCCTTGGTGGGGAAGTGGCGGCTGACGGTGCCGGTGCCCACGCCGGCGCGGCGGGCGATCTCGTGCACCGTCACTGAAAGGCCTTCGCTGGCGAAGGTCGCGGCCGCGGTGTCGAGCACGCGTCTGCGGTTGCGCTGCGCATCTGCGCGCAGTGGGCGATCGGTGGGTTCTGCCACGGTGCTCTCTCAGCCTTCTGACACGATCTCTTGACAAGCGGGACGGCCGTCCCGGATAGTTCAAGCGGGACGGTCGTCCCGATTATTCCTCGGGGAGGTGCCTTCATGCAGCCATGGACGACGGCCGACGTCGGAAACCACACCGGCCGGACGGTCGTGATCACAGGTGCGAACACCGGTATCGGGCTGCAGACCGCGAAGGTCCTGGCCGATCGCGGCGCGACGGTGGTGCTGGCCTGCCGCGACGAGCACAGGGCCGCGCGCGCGGCGTCCGAGATCGGCGGATCGGCGCTGGCCCACCGGCTCGACCTCGCCTCGCTGGAGTCGATCCGCGCGGCGGCGCGCCGGATCCGGGACGAGTACCCACGGGTGGACCTGCTGATCGCCAACGCCGGGGTGATGATGACTCCCGCGGGACTGACCGCCGACGGATTCGAGCGGCAGCTCGGTACGAACCACCTGGGCCATTTCGCGTTCGTCAACCTGCTGCTCGACCGCATGGTGGACGTGCCCGGATCCCGGGTCGTGGTGGTCAGCAGCTCGGCCAACCGCCGGGGCGAGGTCGCCATCGAGGATCTGCACTTCCGGCAGCGGAAGTACCGGCCGATCCCCGCCTACGCACAATCCAAACTCGCCAACCTGCTGTTCACGCTCGAGCTGAACGAGCGGCTGGCCGCCGCGGGCGCCGAGACCGTCGCGGTGGCCCTGGAGCCCGGCGTCACTCCGACCGACCTGGCGCGTCACGTCCGCGGAGCCACTCGGCTGGCCACGCTCGCGATCACGAAACTGTTCGGGCAGCCGAACGCGGCTGCGGGGGCCGCCGTGGTGCTCCGCGCGGCCACCGATCCGCAAGCCCGAGGCGGCGACTACTACGCACCCGACGGGCGGCCGCCGCTGCGCGCCCGCGGAAATCCCATCCGCGTCGATCCCCTTGCCACCGACGCCGCAACACAACGCGCGCTGTGGACGGAATCGGCACGGCTCACCGGCGTTGACTTTCTGGCCCGAGCGTAATTCCGAGCCCTCCAAGCTGCGCCGCGTCGCGGACGCCGAAGCGCAGCGGCGCACGCGTTTCGAGCAGGAGCGCGGCGAGGCCGGGCACCGGCTGCGGCACCAGGCAGTACACCGGAGGGGTTACGACGAGCAGCACGGACAGCGGCTGCCGCTCAGGCCCGGCGGTTGTAGAAGTGAGCCATGCTCTGGTCGAAGACCGCCCGCGGCCCGGGATCCAGACTCGATCTCCAGGCCGGCGCATGCTCGGCGCGTCGGAACGACAAGTAGGCGAGCGTATAGGCGAGGACATTCTCGTCCAGGTATCCGTACCGGCTGTAGGGACCGTGGCCGGAGCCGACGAGCTCGCGCTCGGTGATGTCCCCGAGCGGCAACGCCGACCAGCCTCGCACCGTCTTGGTGAACGTCATGGCCCCGTTGGCGGTGAACACTCCGAGCCCGAGCACGACCGTCACCAGGTCGGTCAGCCGCTCCATGTCGGCGCGCGCCGGGTCGATGCGCTGTTCGCCGAGCAGCCGGACGTGGCCGAGCTCATGCGCGATGATCGCGGTGATCAGGTGCGGGTCGCCAGCTTCAGCACGGTCGAGCGAGATCACGGCCTGCCCGCCACGCTGCCGGTAGGTCCCGACAGCGTGCTTCCTGCGGGCGGCTTCGGGCGGCGTGCGGAAGAACTCGACCTCGATGTCGTCGGACTGGACGCACATGACGTCGGCAATCGTGCCGACCAGCTCCCGGACCTGATCCGGCGACGCGTCATAGACGCGCGGCAACACGTCGACGGGAAGCGCGGTCCCGTACCGGAGCACGTCGTCGCCGAATTCGCGCAGACACCAGTCGACGGACTCCTCGACCCAGCCACTCTGCTCGTCGGTGACCGGCGAACTGCCGAAACCTCGCGCCCGGGACCACGGCGGCGGCTCCTCGCCCAGACCGGCCGGCCGGCGCGCCGCTCCGGGCCCGCCGTCCGGACGCTTGGCGCCGTCCGCGTCCTTCCACCAGCTCCGGACATGATCGACAGTGTCCTGTGGTCCGTCCTGGTCCCACCAGCGCCGCACTTTTCCGACCGCGTCCTGCGGCTTCTCCCCGTCCCACCAATCACGCAAGCGGTCCATCAGATTACTGTCGCACAGCGGCCCGCCGCACCGGGAGACGCCGATCGAGCTGTGCCTGGACCGTCCACGGCGTCCCGGCGAAGCTGTCGATCCGGGGGGTGCGCAGAACGTGGCAGGGTGTGGCCGTGAAGATCTTCGAATCAGAGCTCCGCGTCATCGCCGCGGCTGAACAGCTCGCCCGGTCCCTGGGCAGCGATCAGAACCACACCGTGGCCGCGGCGGCGATGGACACCGCAGGCCGGATCCACACGGGCGTCAACGTCGCCCACTTCACGGGCGGGCCGTGCGCCGAACTCGTGGCGCTGGGTGTGGCGGCGGCCTCGGCGGCCGGCCCGCTGGTGACGATCGCGGCAGCAGGGGATGGCGGCCGTGGCCTCATCCCGCCGTGCGGCCGCTGCCGACAGGTGTTGCTCGATCTGCATCCCGACGTCCTGGTCGCCGTGCCGACCGAGGACGGGCCGGCGCTGCGTCCGATCCGGAAGCTGCTGCCGGACACCTACTTCTTCCCCGATTCCCACGCGGCGCGAGTCGTACGGTTCAACAAGCACTACTACGAGCCCATCGTCGACGGACGGAAGACCTCGACGATCCGCTTCGACGATTCGATCGTGCCCGGCCGGGCAGTGTTCTACTTCGAGGACGACGATGCTCACCGGGTGCTCAACGGCACCGTCACCGATGTCCGGCGCTACCGGCTGGACCAGCTCACCGCCGAGCAGGCGCTGCTCGACGCCGGGACGAGCATCGAGCAGCTCAAAGACGGCCTAGGGCAGCATTACCCGGATATGCCCGATGACGCCGAAGTCGACGTCGTCACATTCGCGGTCGAACCCTCCGCCACATCACAACGGTAGGGCACCGAATGCCAGGCCGGTCGCGGCCAGAAACCCGTCGAGCATGGCTGGACGGTGCTGAAGGCTCTTCAACCGGCTGCGGATGGCCCCGGGTTTTGGGTCGAGGTTCGTTCTGAGCGCGGTGTCACCGTGTTGCAACCGTGCCCTCTGTAGACACGGGCCATGATTCCAAAGAAGAACGCTGAAGATTTGGTCGCGGATTCCGGGTTGTCCCGACGCGGGCTCATCGAAGCCTCCGCGGTGGGGCTCGGTGCAGTCGGCTTCGGGGTCCTGGGAGGGGCTGCCCGGGCATCGGGCGCGGCGGCACAAGGAGCCAGACCGGATTCGAGGGGGACAGCGGATTGCGCCGGCTTCGCCGACACGGTCTTCACCGCGTTGAAGCGGCACCGCCTCGTCGCCATCGGTGAGGTCCACGGGCTTCAGGAGTACTACGACGCGCTGGTCTCAGTGCTGACTGATCCACGAGTGGCCGGCCTGGTCGACGACGTGGTGATCGAGGGCGGCAACTCGCTCTATCAAGGCGTCGCGGACCGTTTCGTCTCAGGGCTGCCAGTGGCGAACGGCGACCTGCGTCCGTTGTGGCGCGACTCCACGAACTCGCCGCTGGCCACCGGGGACGAGCCGATTTACGAAGACCTGTACCGGGTCGTACGCGCCGTCAACCGGCAGCTGCCGGCCGAGCGGCACATCCGGCTGCTGCTGGGCGACTCGCCCATCGACTGGTCGAAGACCACGACGCCGGAGGAGGTTCTCGCGGCGCGTAACGGGCGGGATGCGTTCGCCGCGTCCCTGGTGCAGCGCGAGGTCCTCGCCAAGGGGCGCAGGGCGTTGATCTGCTATGGCTCCGGGCACGTGACGCACGACGTGGACACTCCGATCAAGCCGCCGCCCGGCATGACCGGCGGCGTGGTGTCCCTCATCGAGCAGCAGACCGGTCAGCGGGTGTTCTCCCTGGTGACGCTGGTGCCGTTGGCCGGTGACCCGGGCGGTCTGGCGGCGCGGTTGTCGGCGTATCCCCGGGGGGTGGTCATCCCGACGGCCCGCACTTGGCTCGGGGCTTTCGACGCCGGAGACCTTCTTCCGGCCCTCGCTCCGGGACCTTCCGGGCAGCCCGTCAACATTCACTGCGGCGTGTCCCTCGGCTCGCTTACCGATGGAGGGCTCTATCTGGGCCAGGCTGAGGATCTGACGATGTCGCGTCCGAACCCCGCCATCTACCTGGACCCGGTGTATTGGGCGGAGCTGCAGCGTCGCAACGGCCTGCAGGGCGGCGTCATTGATCTGGCCGCATTGCGCACCGAGCAGTCCGTGCACTTCGCACCCCAGCCCGTACCCCCGCCGTTGCTGTGCTCTTAGAAGGGCCCGAATCACGTGAAGATCACTTGGAAGGCCTGGCCGCCCAGAGGTATCCGCACAGCGATCCGGTCAGCTCACGCTGCACCGCCTTAGTGCCGGCCGCACCTGGATCGTGACTCTTAAACCAGGGCTCTGCCAGCCGACCTCGGCCGCCTCGCAGGTCGTGACTTCGGCTCTGGCGCATGGCGCGCCTCGCCGTGGCTGCTGGACGACGGTAGCGTGCTCACGGTGCCGGCTCTCAGCCTGCTCGAGCGCTGATATCGGGATTCGGGAAGGCGATCTCGACGGTGAGCCCGCCTTCCCTGCCGGGGCGGGCGACCAGGACGGCATCGTGGGCATCGGCGATCGCCCGCACGATCGACAGGCCGAGTCCCAAGCCTTCCCGGCGGTTGGTGCGGTCCGCGTCGAGGCGCGTGAACGGCTGGAAGAGCCGGTCGAGTGCGTCGGCCGGTATCACCGGTCCGCTG
Organism: Catenulispora sp.; assembly: GCA_013361685.1. Lineage (GTDB taxonomy): Bacteria > Actinomycetota > Actinomycetes > Streptomycetales > Catenulisporaceae > Catenulispora. Next base: position 18,916 of record JABFXP010000241.1, on the reverse strand, counting down.
TTGGCGACCAGCAGGATCGAGCAGCTGTCGCGGATCCGGGTGTGGACACGGACGCACCCGCCGACGGCGTTGTATCGCAGGGCGTTGTCCACCAGGTTCGTGACCAGGCGTTCGGTCAGGTGTGGGTCGCCGACGACCGGGGCGGGGCCGAGGTCGGCGTGGACGGTGACATCGGCTGCTTCCACTGCTTGCGCACGGCAGGCCGTCAGGACGGTGCGCGCGATCGGGGCCAGATCGAAGGGTTCGCGCCGGTTGGTGCCGGCTTGGCCGCGCGCCAGGGCCAGCAAGGCTTCGATGATGCGTTCTTGCTGGACGTTGGCCGCGATGATCCGCTCGTGCGCGGCCCGCAGCGTGCCGACTGTGGCGGCCGGGTCGTCGAGCGCGACCTCCGCGATGGTGCGCTGCCGCGCCAGGGGCGTGCGCAGTTCGTGAGAGGCGTTGGCGATGAACCGGTGCTGTGCGAGGAAGGACCGTTCCAGCCGTTCCAGCAGTTCATCGATCGTCTCGCCGAGTTCTCTGAGTTCGTCGGCGGGGCCGTCCAGGGCGAGGCGCTTGTGAAGGCTGCTCGCGGAAATCGTCCTCGCCTTCGAGGTGATCGTCCGCACCGGGCGCAGTACGCGGCCCGCGACGAGGTACCCGAGTGCGACGGCCGAGAGGGTGGCCAGGCCGAGGGCGAGCCCGGACCGGATGAAGAAACGGTGCAAATCGGCCGCGTGTAACTGGGTAAGCCCGGACTGGAGGTCGTGTGCCTGCACCGGAATCGGTTCAGGCCCCGGAGAAGGTCCTGATCCAGCCGCAGCGGGAGTCTCCTGCACCGAGTACACCACCGTGCCGGTCGTCCTCCCCACGAGAATGTCGGCGACAGCGAGTAGAACGCCCCCAGACAGGAGGAACATCGCGCCGTACAAGGCAGTGAGCCGCACTCGGGCGGTTCGCCACGCCATGGGGATCCGTGCGACAGGCAGACGAATGCGGGCAGCGCGTCTCAACGGTCAGAGATCCGATAGCCGAACTTGGCGACAGTCTCGATCACCGGAGGATCGCCGAGCTTGCGACGCAGCCTGCTGACGGCGACTTTCACGGCGGTGGTGACCGGATCGGTCGCGTCGTCCCATACCCGCTCCAGGAGTTCTTCGGTCGACACGACGCGCCCGCCCGCGGCCAACAGCACCTCGAGCACGCCGAACTCCTTCGGTCCCAATTCCAGAGGCCGCCCGCCGCGCCGAACCCGGTGCCGCGCGGTGTCCAGTTCCACATCGCCGCGTTCCAGCACCGGAGCCACGGCCGGGTGGGCACGTCTGGCCAGAGCCCCGACCCGGGCGGCCAGCTCCGCGAACGCGAACGGTTTCGGCAGGTAGTCGTCGGCACCCAGGGCGAGACCGTCGACGCGGTCACGGATCGTGGCCGAGGCGGTGAGCATGAGGATGCGGCTTTCGCCCTCGGCCGCGACGACCTCGGCACACACGCGGTCACCGTGCAGGCCCGGCAGATCACGGTCAAGCACGATGACGTCGTACCGGTTGACAAGGGCCTTCTCCAGCCCGCTCGGTCCGTCCAGGGCCACGTCCACGGCCATGTTCCGGCGCCGCAGCCCGATGCCGATCGTCTCGGCCAGCTCCTCGTCGTCTTCGATAACCAGGACACGCACGCCGGGAGAATAGATCGCACAGTTGATAGAGAGATGAGAATCACCCCGCCCCGGTCAGACAGGTCGGGGCGGCACTGGAGGGTGATCCGTCAGTCCAGCGGCCCGAAGAACGAGCGCAGATCCGCCGTGAGCAGATCAGGGCACTCCATCGCCGGGAAGTGCTGCCCGCGCTCGAACTCGCTCCAATGCGCGTCCGGCTCGGCCGGGACCAGCTTGCGGACCGTCGCGTCCGCGCCGAACACCGCGAAGCCGTGCGGGACGGAGGAGGGGGCGCCCCAGTCGGAGGAATGGAACTGATCGTAGAGCGTGTGGGCCGCCGAGGCGCCGGCGCCGGTGAACCAGAACAGGCTCACGGTCGTCAGCAGCTGGTCCCGGTCGATCGGCAGGTCGGTCCACTGCTCGAACTTCTCCGCGATCCACGCCAGTTGCAGGACCGGCGAGTCGACGAGGCCGTAGCCGATGGTCTGGGGCCGGCTGTTCTGGATGGCGAGGTAGCCCGAGCCCTCCTTCCGGAACGTGTTCATCCGCTCCAGAGCCAGCGCGTCCACGGGGTCGGCGGGGTCCAGGCGATCGGCCAAGCCCGGCAGGAACGTGGCCACGTTGGCCGCCGTCATCGGGTCGGTGGTCACGTGCACACCGGTGACGTGCTCGGCGTCGTAGCCGGCGACCAGACCCGACACGCCGCCGCCGATGTCGCCGCCGTGCACGCCGTAGCGCTCGTAGCCCAGCCGGCGCATCAGCTCCGGCCAGGCCCGCGCGGTGCGGCCGAGCGTCCAGCCCTGAGCGGCGAGCGGAGTGGAGAACCCATAGCCGGGAAGCGAGGGCGCGACGATGTGGAACGCCGGATCGTCAGCGTCCTGAGGTGCGACGAGCGGCTCGATCAGGTTCATGAACTCGGCAACCGAGCTGGGGAAGCCGTGCGTGAGCAGCAGCGGTTTGGCCTTCGGGCGCGCGGACCGCACGTGCAGGAAATGGATGCGCTGACCGTCGATCTCGGTGATGAACTGCGGGAAGGCATTCAGCGCCTTCTCCTGCGCCCGCCAGTCGAATCCGCTCTGCCAGTACTGTGCGAGCTCCTTCAAGGAGTCGACGGGTACCCCGCGCTCCCACCCCGCGCCCGGCACGGACGCGGCCCAGCGGGCGTTCGCCAGGCGCGCGTGGAGGTCGTCGAGGTCGCTCTGGGGGATGGCGATCTGGAAGGGGTGAGTCTCGGTGCTGGTGCTCATCACGGGCTCCGTTCGCTTCTGAAGGGATCAGTGCACGGACCGGTCCGGTTCCGATGAGAGGAGCGTAGAAGTAATTGCGGAAAGCTTCGTTCCGCTATCTGGGATACGGTTCAAGAATGTTGGAGACCTCGGCACGGCTGCTGCGCCTGCTGTCCCTGTTCCAGGCCCGCCGCGACTGGACCGGCGGCGAACTGGCCGAACGCCTGGGCGTGACCACCCGCACCGTCCGCAACGACGTCGAGCGCCTGCGCGAACTCGGCTACCCGGTAGAAGCCCGGCCCGGCGTGGCCGGCGGCTACCGCCTCGGCCCCGGAGCGGCCCTGCCGCCGCTGCTGCTGGACGACGACGAGGCGGTCGCCGTCGCCATCGGCCTGCGCCTCGCGGCAGCCGGCGGCGTCGCGGGCATCGAGCAGACCTCACTGAGCGCCCTGACCAAGCTGCAACGCATCCTGCCGTCGCACCTGCGCCACCGCGTCGAATCCTTCGGCACGCACGCGCTTGCGGTTTCGACCGCAGCACCGGCCGTGGACCCGGAAACCCTCACCACCCTCGCCCTGGCCTGCCGTGACCACCTGGCTCTCCGCTTCGACTACGAAGCCGCCTCGGCTGCCTCGGCCGCCTCGGCCACCACGACCCGCCGCCGCACCGAGCCCTACCGCCTGGTCCACCGCCGCCACCGCTGGTACCTGTTCGCCTGGGACCTTCAGCGCGCCGACTGGCGCACCTTCCGCGCCGACCGCATCCGGCCCCTCGGCCCACCAGGCCCGCGCTTCACCCCCCGTCCCACGCCGCCAGACTCCGAAATCACGACGCGCGTCGACAGTGGCGTAGCACGCGCGACGTGGCGGTACACGGCGCGGGTGATCGTGCACGCGTCGGCGGACTATGTACGAAGCCGCATTCCGACCGCCATCGATGTGCAGGAACTGCCCGAGGGACGGTGTGCGTTCGAGCCGGGTTCCGATGATCCTGAGCGGCTGGCGCTGTATCTGGGGATGCTCGGTGTGGACTTCGAGGTGGTGGACTCGCCGGAGTTGGTGACGGCTGTGGAGCAGGTCATCACTCGCTATCAGAGGGCGATCGGCGCGGCGCCTGCTGCCGGGTGAAGTGCGTCAGAACGTTCGAGGATGCCGGGCGACCTCGGTCCGCCGATCGAACACGATCAGGTCGGTGGCGTCCAGCATCCCTCGCGGCTTGCGGCCGACGGACCGGGCTGGCACCGAGTGCTGGTTGGTGCGCACCGTGATGGCGTGCTGCGGCCGGCGCCGCCCGGGTCCCGTCGGTCGCCTGTCAGGCCTCGGCGATCACGATGCCGTGAACACCGGGTCCACCCAGTAGTTGGTGCCGTTGGCTGAAGCGCCCGGGAACGTGATCGGGCTGCCGTAGCCGTAGGTCCCGTTGCCGAACTTGCTCGTGCTCGCCGGGGCGGTCAGCGGGTAGGTCTGGTGTTCGTAGGTGAAGTATCCGGTGGTGTAGGAGTAGTGGCCGGCCGGGGCGTGATACGAGGCGTAGTAGGCGATTCCGGCGGTGACCGGCACCGGGTTCGCGAACGTCATGGTCTGCCAGCCGCTGGCGGTCTCGTTGGTGAATGTGCCGGTCGCGATCGCGGTTTCGGTGGCGTCGTTCCACAGGGTGCCGGTGTGGACTCCGCTGGCGTTCGCGCCCTTGTAGAACCGGATTCCGGTGACGGTGCCGTTCACCGCGGGGACGAAGCGGATGCCGAGTTCCACGGAGTTGGGGTCGTTGGAGTCCACAACGCCCGGTGGCGTGCCGGTGCCGGGGAACAGCGAGCACGGGCACTGGTACGAGGGCGGTGTGGTGCTGGTGGTGAAGTTCCAGGTGACCGGGCCGCTCATGGCGTTGTCCCACGCGTCGGAGGCCTGGATGGAGGCGGTGAACACGGTGCCGGCCGGCAGTTGTGTGCTCGGCGTGAACGTGGCGGTGGTGTCGGTGCTGTTGTAGCTGACGGTCCCGGGCACCTTTGTGCCGGCGTCGGTGACGCTGAAGTGCACGCTGGCGGTGTCGACCGGCGCGGAGAACGTCGCGGTGACCGGGGCTGTGGGGGAGGTGCCGGTGGCGTCGGCGGCGGGTGTGGTGCCGGTGACGGTGGGCGGCGTGGTCGGGACGTGGGCGTCGTCGAAGATCACGTCTACCCAGTAGTTGGGGGCGTTGTAGCTGTAGCCGGGGAACGCTGTCGGGCCGTCGTAGGTGTAGACGCCGTTTCCGCCGGCGCTGTTGCTCACGGCGGTGATCGGGGCTGCGCCGGCGGAGTTGTTGAGGAAGTAGCCGACGTCGTAGGAGTAGTGGCCGTTGGGGGCGTAGTAGGACGCGACGTAGGTGGCGCCGGGTTTGACCGGTACCGGGTTGGCGAACATCAGGGTTTGCCATCCGGTGGCGGTCTCGTCGGTGAAGGTGCCGGTGGCCAGCAGCCGGCCGCCGTCGCCGGTCCACAGCGCCCCGGTGTGGGTGCCGGTGTTGGCGCTCGCTTTGTAGAACCGGATGCCGTTGATCCAGCCGGGCGCCGACGGGCTCACCTTGACGCCGACCGTCGTCGGGTGGAAGTCGCCGGAGTCGACGCCGTTCGGGGTCGCGTACTCCTTGAACACCGAGCAGGGGCATTTGTCGCCGTTGCCGTTGTAGACGGCCATGTGCTGCGGATAGAAGCCGACCGGGACGCTTCCGGAGATGGTGTCGGTGGCGGTGTCGATCACCGAGACGGTGCGGGCGATGTTGTTGTTGACGTAGGCCTCGGTGCCGGTGGCGTTCATCACCACCCCGATGCCCTCCACCGGGGACGTGATCGTGGTGGTCACCGTGGCGGTCGCGGTGTCGATCACCGACACCGTCCGGTCGCCCGCGTTGGTGACGTACAGCTTGGCGCCCGACGGGGTGAGGGCTGCGGCGCTCGGCGCGTTGCCCACGGGGATGGTGGTGAGGACCGCGTCGGTGGCCGTGTCGAGCACGCTCACGGTGTTGGCCAGGTCGTCGGGGATGTAGGCCCGGGTGCCGCTGGCGTTGAAGACGACTGCCGACGGGCCGATGAAGGAGGTGATCGTGTGGGTCACCGTGTCGGTCGCGGTGTCGATCACCGCGATCTTCAACGGCCCGCTCAGGTTCTGCAGGATGGCGTAAACGTGGCCGCCGGAGGGATCGACGAAAAGGCCGATGACGGAGCCGGTGACCGGGATGGTCGCGGTCACGGTGTCGGTGTGGGTGTCGACCACCGTGAGCTGTCCGGAGCCCCCGACGTAGAGCGACTTGCCCGCGGGGTCGGTGGCGAACCAGGCGCCCTGCACCGGTCCCGTGACCGGCAGGGTGGCCCGGATCGCCTGGCTCTCGGTGTCGATGGCCACCACCGCCCCGGAGTCGCCCTGCGTGTAGAGCGTGGTGCCGTCCGCGCTCACCGCCAGGCCCAGCGGGTGCTTGACGTCGAGGATGGTGGAGACGACCGTGTCGGTGGCCGGGTCGAGCACCTTGATGTCGCCGCCGTCGGCGTTGCCGGTGTCGTCGATGTAGACCAGCGACGGGCGGCTCTGGATGAGCGCCTGTGCCGCCGCCCGCGCCGGGCCGCTCGCCGCGAGCTGGCCGCCGACGGCTACGGCGGCGGCTACGGCGGCGGCACCGACTCGGGCGCGCAGACTCCGGCGTGGTGCTGACCTGGCCATCGGCGTAGCCCCCCTGTCGATTCGGGCACGGCGCCCCGCCCCTGCGTCGCAGGCGGCCGGCGGCCGTTGACGTCGAGCAGACTAGGGCAGAGCCGGGTATTATGTAAGAGTTCTGATGTTGCCGCCCTTAGTGGGGATCCGGGACCTCGATGACCACCGGGGCGATCCCGGAACTCGGAATGGCTGCACGGTGTTCCCGCCCACATCGTTCGCCGAAGCGGCGCGGTCTGCGACACTGAGGCTCGTGCGTACGGTGTATGAGGCGGCAGGCAGCATGGACGGCGTGCAGCGTCTGGCCGCGGCCTGGCATGCCAGGGTGATGGCGGACGAGGTCGTCAGTCACGCGTTCAGTCATGGCTACGATCCTGCGCACACCGAACGCCTGGCCGCGTACTGGGCCGAGGCGTGGGGCGGCCCGACGGCCTACACGGACCGCTATGGCGATGAGAGCTCGGTCGTGCGGATGCATAGCGGCAATGGGGAGCATGAGGAGATGGATCGTCGCGCGATCGCCTGCTTCGATCAGGCGCTGGCGGACGTCGGTCTCGACGGCGACGAGCCGTTGCGTCAGGTGCTGCACGATTACTTTGCGTGGGCGACCACGACGACGATGGCCCGCTACCACGAGTCGGCGGACGACGTGCCGGATGGTCTGAGCATCCCGCGGTGGTCGTGGGACGGGTTGAACGGCTCTTAACGTCGGCTGACCGGGCGCGGGCGGCTTCGGCGAAGCAGCTTGGGCAGGTCGTTAATACTCTTTGAGCCGGGTTGTTCCAGCAGCCTGTTCTTGGGGCCAACGGGGCTGTAGGTGCAAAGAAGCACGTTTACGGCTTGAGGAGACGGCTCACAAGGGTGGAGTCCGAAGCGCTCACCGCGCCCGACCTGCCTTGAACCGCGCTGACCAGCCATGCGAACTGAGATATTTCTTGCCACCTACTTGGAAGGCTCGTCAGATGGCGAGTAAGCAAGAGGCCGTCTCTTCTACGCCTGAGTACCCACCGCAGGTGCTCCGGGACTATTCGCTGCTCGCGGACGGCGAGCGGGGGGTTCTCGTGGGCCCGCGGGGCGATTTCGCATGGATGTGCGCGCCGACGTGGGACAGCGACGCCGTGTTCTCCTTGCTGCTCGGCGGTGCCGGTGTCTACGCGCTCACGCCGGCCGAGCAGCCGTTCATCTGGGGTGGGTTCTACGAGCGGGGCAGCTTGATCTGGCACAGCCGCTGGGTGACGACTTCGCAGTCCATGGAGTCCCGGGAGGCGCTCGCCCTCCCAGGTGATCGGCACACCGCCGTGGTGCTGCGCCGGGTCCTGGCCGTGGACGGCGTGACCCGGGTGCGGGTCGTCCTCGATCCCCGAGCGGGGTTCGGCAGATACCGGATGAAGAACCTGAAGTGCGACGGCGGAGTGTGGACCGCGCGTTCGGGTCCGCTGTACCTGCGCTGGTCCGGTGCCCCGGAGGCGTCCGTCCGGTCGGATGGTGCTCTGGAAACCGTGCTCAGCGTCGATGCCGGTGATGTGCACGATCTGGTGCTGGAGCTGTCCGATCGGCCTCTGACCGAGGAACCGGTGCACGCCGGGCGGGCGTGGGAGGGCACCGTCGACGCGTGGCGGCACGCCGTCCGGCCGGTGACGGGCACGATCGCCGACGGCGACGCCCGCCAGGCGTACGCGGTGCTGCGCGGCCTGACCAGCTCCGGCGGAGGCATGGCGGCGGCGGCCACGATGGGCCTGCCCGAGCGGGCCGAGGAGGGCCGCAACTACGACTATCGCTACGCCTGGATCCGCGACCAGTGCTACGCCGGGTGTGCGCTCGCCGCCTACGGGCCTCATCCGTTGCTGGACGACGCGGTGCGGTTCGTCTGCGACCGGATTCTGGAGGACGGCCCGAACCTCAAGCCCGCATATACCGTCTACGGCGGCCCGGTGCCCGACGAGCGCTATCTGGACCTGGCCGGGTATCCCGGCGGCACGCCGAAAGTGGGCAACTGGGTCAACAGGCAGTTCCAGCTGGACGCCTTCGGTGAGGCGTTGTTGCTGTTCGCCGCTGCCGCCGACTGCGAGCACCTGGGGCCCGAACAGTGGCGTGCGGCGGAAGTCGCCATCGCCGCGATCGCCGACCGGTGGCGCGAGCCGGACAGCGGCATCTGGGAACTCGACGACCGGTGCTGGGCGCACTCCCGGCTGAGCTGTGCGGCCGGGCTTCGGGCGATCGCCGCCTACGCTCCCTCCGGACCGGGAGCGCGGTGGAACGCTCTGGCCGATGCGATCGTCGCCGACACCGCCGCGACCTGTCTGCACCCCTCAGGACGGTGGCAGCGCGCTCCGGACGACGAACGGATCGACGCCTCGCTGCTGATCCCAGCCGTGCGCGGCGCGGTACCCGCGGACGACCCGCGAACTCTGGCGACGCTTGACGCGGCCCTCGACGAGCTCGGCGACGACGGCTTCATGTACCGGTTCCGTCCTGACAAGCGGCCCCTGGGGCACGCCGAGGGCGCGTTCGTGCTGTGCGGGTTGCAGGCCAGTCTCGCTCTCCACCAGCAGGGCCGGGAGGTGGAGGCGCACCGGTGGTTCGAGCGCAACCGCGCCGCCTGCGGCCCGCCGGGCCTGTACGCCGAGGAGTTCGACTTGGCGCAGCGGCAGTTGCGGGGCAACCTGCCGCAGGCGTTCGTGCACGCGCTGCTTCTGGAGTCCGCCAAGCGCCTGGCCGAACCATGGCCGGAGCCTTGAGGGGGCCCAGGCCCCGGCCAAGTCGATCGAGGTGAACACGAGACCAGACAGACGGACGTTATGCAGAACAGGGAGTTCCAGTGAGCAATCAGAAGCAAGGACAGGTCGTCGTCGTCACCGGAGCCAGCGGCGGCATAGGCCGGGCGACCGCCGAGGCTTTCGCCGCCCGTGGCGCGCAGGTCGCGTTGATCGCGCGGGGTGAGGAGGGTCTGGCAGGCGCCGTCCGAGACATAGAAGCTGCCGGCGGCCGGGCGCTCGCGCTGCCCACCGACGTCGCCGACCCCGACCAGGTGGAGGAGGCGGCCGCGGAGGCCGAACGGCGCCTGGGCCCCATCGACGTCTGGGTCAACGTCGCGTTCACCTCGGTGTTCGCCGAGTTCAGCGACATCACGGCCGAGGAGTACAAGCGGGTCACCGAAGTCACCTACCTCGGCTACGTCTACGGCACCATGGCCGCTCTGTCCCGCATGCGCCGCCGTGACGCCGGGACGATCGTCCAGGTCGGTTCGGCGTTGGCCTACCGTGGCATCCCGCTGCAGACCGCGTACTGCGGCGCCAAGCACGCCGTCCAGGGCTTCCACGAGGCGCTGCGCTGCGAACTGCTGCACGACAAGAGCAACGTGCACGTGACGATGGTGCAGATGCCGGCCGTGAACACCCCGCAGTTCGACTGGGTGCTGTCCCGCCTGCCGAAGCCGGCCCAGCCGGTGCCGCCCATCTACCAACCCGAGGTGGCGGCCCGTGCTGTCTTGTATGCGGCCGACCATCCGCGACGGCGGGAGTACTGGGTCGGCGGCAGCACCGTGGGGACTCTGATCGCCAACGCCGTCGCTCCCGGCTTGCTGGACCGCTATCTGGCCCGCACCGGCTTCTCCTCGCAACAGGACGACCGGCAGACGCCCCCGGACCGCCGCCCGAACCTGTGGAAGCCCGCCGACGGTCCCCGCGGCCACGACTACACCGCGCACGGCAGCTTCGACGCGAGATCCCACAGCCGCAGCCCTCAGCTTTGGGCGTCCCGCCACCACGGGCTGCTTGCCGCCGGCGCCGGGGTGCTGGGCGGCGCACTTGCCCTTTTCGGCGCGCGGCACCAGCGATGAGGGTCACAGGCTGAGCCGTTGGCTGCGCGGTCAGGTCGGCGAGCCGCGAGGCCGCCCGGTGCTGTCCGGGCACTTGCTGGTGCCGATCGCCGTGGGCTACGTCATCGCGCACGACTGCGCGGTGCGGTTCTTCGCGCGCCGCCGCGCCGTGCTGGGCGGCTGCCGATGCTGACGCTGGGTTCGGTCCGGACCCCTGGCGCTATTGGTGTCCGAGCACTCGGTGCGGCCGGTAGACCGCTTCCAACCGGGCGACCTCCTCCTCGTTCAATCTCACGTCGACAGCTGCGATCGCATCGTCCACGTGCGGTGCCTTGGTCGCGCCGACGATGGGCGCGGTGACGCCGGGCTTGCCGAGCAACCAGGCCAGGGCGATCTGCGCGGGTGGCAGGCCGCGGTCGGCGGCCAGCGCTCGTACTGCGTCGACGACGTCGAAGTCGGTCTCGTCGTACATGGCGTCGGCGATCGGGTCGGTGCCGGACCGGAGCGTGCGGTGCTCGCCGTCGCGTTCGCGGGTGCCGGTGAGCAGACCTCGCGCCAGCGGGCTCCAGGGGACGATGCCTACTCCCTGGTCCAGGCACAGGGGGATCATCTCCCGTTCCTCTTCGCGGTACACCAGGTTGTAGTGGTTCTGCATCGACACGAACGTCGTCCAGCCATTGGCGCGGGCCACGTGTTGGGCTTTGGCGAACTGCCACGCGTACATGCTGGAGGCGCCGATGTAGCGTGCTTTCCCTGCGCGTACCACGTCGTGCAGCGCCTCCATGGTCTCCTCGATCGGCGTTTCGTAGTCCCAGCGGTGGATCTGGTAGAGGTCGACGTAGTCGCAGCCCAGCCGACCCAGCGACGCGTCGATGCCGGCCAGGATGTGTTTGCGTGACAAACCTCGATCATTCGGGCCGGGTCCCATCGGGAAGTACACCTTGGTAGCGAGCACGTAGTCTTCGCGATGCGGGAAGAACTTTTCGAGCAGCCGCCCGGTGACCTCCTCGCTGGCGCCGTTCGAGTACATGTCGGCGGTGTCGAAGTACGTCACTCCGGCCTCGACCGCGCGCCGCACGAGCGGTGCGGCAGAGTCCTGACTCAGTGCCCAGTCTCCCTCGGTTGGTCGTCCGTAGGTCATCATGCCCAGGCAGATGCGCGAGACCTTCAGGCCGGAGCGGCCCATTGTCGTGTATTCCATGGTCGGTCTTCCTCCCGTACAGCAGCAGGCTGTGAACTATGAATCAGTGGTTTGCGAAGCGGTGTGCGCCGGCTCTCCGACCTCGCGGTGAAGCGCGACGGCGGCCATGACCAGCGCGACGCCGACGAGTTCCGGGAGCGTCGGGACCTGGTGGAGTACGGCGATGCCGATGACTGTGGCGGTCGCCGGAAGGAGGGAGACGAGCAGTGCGTAGGTCGACCGGGCCATCCGCGCCATGGCGAGCTGGTCGCAGACGTAGGGGATCACCGAGGAGCTGACGCCGACCCCGACACCGGCGGCGAGCGCCACCGGATCGGCGAACGCCGGCGCTGCCTGCAGGGCGCTGAGCGGGGTGACGCATACGCACGCGATCACCATGGCGGCGGCCAGCCCGTCGACACCGTTCGGCAGGTACCTGGACGCGCGGTGGGCCACGATGATGTACGAGGCGAACAGGGCCGCGTTGGCGAAGGCGAAGACGAAGCCCGCGGGTTCGTCGGCCAGCCGCACCTCGGTGACCAGCCAGACGCCGCCGACCGCGGCGGCCAACGCGGTGGCGTTCCGGGCGCTGCGGGCTCCCAGCGCGGCCAACGCCACGACCGGGAGGAACTCGATCGCTGCCACGGTACCCAGTTGGAGGCGCGCGATGGCCAGATAGAAGACGGTGTTCATGACGGCCAGCACGCATCCCCAGGCGAGCACCAGGCGGCGGCCGCCGGCGTCCAGGCGGGTCAGGATCCGCCACGGGCGGCGCCACAGGATGAACACGATCGCGGCACTCCAGATGCGCAGCCCGGCCACGCCGAGCGCGCCGACCCGCGCGAACAGGAGCACGGCGAAGGACGGTCCGAGGTAGTGGAAGACCGCGCTCGCCGTGAAGTACGTCCAGGTGGGGACGGCACGCCTGATCACTGCGGATGAGGCGCGGGGGATCGGCTCAGCGGTCATGATCCCATGGTCGAACGTCCCGTACGCTGGGGGTATGCCGAACCGCAGGCCGAAGCCTGAGCGGGCTTACGAACCCAAGGAAATCGACGGCCTCGACCGTCGCATCATCGCCGAACTGCAGATCGACGCCCGCTTGAGCCTCGCCGAGCTGGGACGCCGGGTGAACCTGTCGGCTCCGGCGGTGGCCGACCGGATGCAGCGGCTCGAAGAGGCCGGCGTCATCACGGGCTACCACGCCGCGGTGGATCCGAGCGCTGCCGGGTTCCCCGTCACCGTGCTGGTGCGCATCAACCCGGCCGTTCGTGAGCTGCCGCGCATCGCCAAGCTCGCGGAGGAGATCCCGGAAATCGTCGAGTGCTACCGCATCACCGGCGAGGACTGTTTCTACTTCGTCGCCCACCTGCGCACCGTCGATCAGCTCGAGCCCATCCTCGACCGCTTCGCCCCCTACGGCCGCACCACCACGTCTCTCGTGCACGCGGCCACGGTGCCGCGTCGGCCGCTCGCTCTGGACCTGCCCGGGGATGCTCAGCCGCGGCCGCGGTGAAGCAAACCAACGGTTAGGGGGTTGCACCTGATACGGCGCGGCGGCGGTTGACTCGCCCGGTACGGCGCAGGACTCTCGGCGGAGTAGCCGCGTTCCGGCAGGGGGGAGCGCCGGTGCGGCCGCATCCGACGTCATGTTCTGGGGGGAACTGATGGATCTCGCGACACTTGCCCATGCGCTGGCACCGCAGGCGGGGACGTTGACCCTGACTGACGCGTTGTTGCCCGGGGCCGGACTGGCCGCACTGTTGGACGATCACAACAACGGGCAGCCGATCGTCCTGACGAACGCGAGCACGACCACTCACCACAACGAGGTTCAGGTACACGGCACCGCGGTGTTCCTGAACGTCGCGCAGGCGGCGGACGGCGTGTTCACGCTCTCCGCGGCCGGGACACCGGTGATGGTGCTCCGGTTCACGGTCGACGCAGGCAGGCAGGGCGGGAGAGGGGACGGTGGCGGCCCCGCGGTCGGCGAGCTTGGCGGCATTCTCGCGAACGGTCCGGCAGGCGGCGGCCCCCACGGCGGCGGGCCTGCCCCCGTCCCGCCATGGACCTTCCGCACCAGCTTCCCCGACCTGCCTTTCTTCCTCGACTGGCGGAATCCCGCGGGTCCCATGCAGACAGACCTGCTGGGCGGTGCGTCCCTGGCACACGGCGCATTCATCCTGACCAACGCCGCGGGCACCGACCAGCAGACGCAGAAGGCACTCGTCCCCGGACTGAACATCGTGGGCGCCCTCCGCCCCGGATCGCTGCTCGGCGCACTGGCCGGTCCGCTGGGCGCCGACGGTGAGGTGCAGGTCAGCGGCTTGGTCGTCGCGGAGCGCCCCGGTGCGACCCCGCCCCCGTCGCTCAGCATCCTGACCTACCCGTGGGACCCGCCCGGCGATCCGGTGCCCGGCATCCACCTGCGCGCGGATCTCACCGCGGATGTGCGGATCGGCCTGCTGCGGTTGCACGGCCTCTGCCTGCGGATGTACGCGCCGGAGACCACCAGCTGGATGAAGGCCAACCCTAGCTACCATCCCGTCATCGGGCTCACCGCCACCTTCGACATCCCCTCCGCGGCTCTGTCCGCCGCCGTGACGGCGACGGTGGTTCCCGGCACTGCCGAGCTCAATCTGGGTGCCGAGCTCACGGGCTTCACGCTGAACCGGCTCGACCAGTTGGCCGACCTGGTGCAAGGCGGAGGCCGCGACCTGACGGCGCTGCTGCCCACACCGCTGCAGAACACCGCTGCCGCGGTGGGCGGACTCAGCCTGACCAGCGTCGGGCTGACGCTGACCGGCGGCGTGACGCCGACCGCGGTCTCCGCCGCGTACGCGACGGTCGGTCTGCCGGGGGAGTCATGGCAGCCGGTGCCCGGATTCCAGATCGGCGGCCTGTCCGCAGAGTTCTGCGTCACCGATCCGTTCGACAGCGCGAACCGCGCGGCGGAAGTGACCGTGCGCGGCGCGATCGCGATCGGCGACACGGCTTTCGACGTGTACGCCGAGGCGCCGGACTTCACCCTCGGTGTGGATCTGCAGGACGACGCCGTGCTGCCTCTCCGACAACTGTTCTCCACGTACCTGCCGACGCTGCCCGCGCCGCCCGACCTGACCGTCAGCGAGTTCCAGGCCGCGGCGACCGCGAAGGAGGGCTTCTCGCTGAGCGCGTGCATGGCCGACGCCCCCGGCTGGAGCTTCGACCTCGGTCCCACCGGCCTGACCGTCGAGGGTGTGCGGGTCGACGCCGTGCACCGCACCGCGGTCGGTCCGAACGCGATACCGCCCGCTCCGCCTGGGGCGCCTGGGGCGATGGCGCCGCCCCCGATGCCGAGTACCGACGTGTGGATGGCCGACGTCACCGGGTCCGACCAGGACACGCAGGCACCCGACGACGTCATCTCAGGGCCCGAAGTCGTGGGCACCCAGGGCTGCCTCAGCGGCTGCCTGATCATCGGCGACCTGGAGCTCGACGCCGGCTGGGTCATCCCGGGCGAGCTGTCCCTGCGCGCCGACCTCCCCTCGGCGCGAGTGTCGGATCTCGTCGGCTGGCTGGATCAGCTCGGGCTTACCGTGCCGCAGATCTTCGACATCGAGCTGACCGGCGCCTACCTCGTGATCGAAGCGGACACCGCCGGAGCGTCGCTGACCGTCGGCTGCGACGTTGCGGGCCTCGGGCTGGTCGCGCTGACCGCGCGCAAAAGCGGCGGTGGTACGGGACTCGCGATAGGCGCCGACCTCGACGTCGCCGCCCTCGCCGCCATCCCGGGACTGCAGGCCCTGTCGGCGATCGATGGATTCCTCGGCCTGCAACAGTTCGCGATCGTCGCCTCGTCCCTGGCCGACCCCGGATTCACCTTCCCGGACCTGGCCAATCTCGGCGTCCCGGCGCTGGCCGGACGCAGCATCACCCGACCCGCGGGCGTGCAGGGCGTCCAGCGCGGCCTGACCGTCTACGCCGAACTCGCCGCCGCGAAGAGCGCCGGGCTGCGGGCCCTGGCCACCTACCTGCACGTCCCGCTGACCGGCACGGCAGCCGTGGTCGTCGCGGTCAGCATGCCGGATCCGGGCCTGAACACGACCGCGTCCGTCTCCGTCGACGTACCCCTCAACGGGGTGACGCACCTTGTCGGCAGCATCGGCGTGTTCTACCGCCGCCCCGACGTCGGCGCGTTTCTCGCCGGGACGCTCACCACCTCGGTTCAGGGCCGGCCCCTCACCTTCACCGTCACCGCGGCGATCCTCGAGAACGGCGTCCTCATCTCCGGATCGATGGCCGGAACACTCACCTTCGGCCCGGTCAGCCTCACCGACCTGGGCGTGGTGATCGGCCTGGACCTGGAGGGCGTCCCGAGCTTCGGCGTGTGCGGGGCACTCGCCGCCGGTTCCTTCGCCAGCTCCGTCGCGGTCTTCCTGGACTCGGTCGACCCGGCCAAGAGCCTGCTCGCCGGGTCCGTCACCGAGCTGACGCTGGCCGACGTCGCGGAGTTCATCGCCGGACAGTCCGGACAGCCTGGACAGCCCACCGCCGCGCTGCCCGTGCTCGGACAGATCGGCGTGGCGCCGCTGAGCACCTTCACCCTGCCCGCGAGCGCTCAGGCCGCGCTCGCCTCCCGCGACCTCACGGCGCTCGCCGCCGCGTTCGCGACGCAGTCCGTGACCATCCCGAGCGCCGCCGACCAGGTACACCTGATCGGCTCGCCGGACGGCGTCGACTGGCATCTCACGGACCTGACGACGATGACGCACTACAGCCTCGTCACGGGGCCGGGCGGTGTGGCCGGGAGCATCGATCCGCAGCTCTATCTCGCGCCGCAGCAGACGATGATCGGCGCGATCACGTTCCCGCAGGGCATGCGGGTCCGCGGCCGCGTGGACCTGTACGTGACCGCTGCCGCGCTCGACGTCGGCATCGAGCCGGGGCAAGGCATCCTGGCCGAAGTGCAGCTCGACCCGGTCACCGTCGGTGGGAGCGACGTCTTCGCACTCACGGCGGCCGACGGCGGCGGTGGACCGCTGTTCTCGGTCTGTACTTACACCAGACCCGGCCAGAGCGATCCGCGGCTGCGGAGTCCGCATGTCCTGGTCAGCGGGAAGCTGACGGTGTTCGGCCTTGTCGTCGCGGACGCGTACCTGGATGTGTCCACGTCAGGCCTCGAATGCACTCTCGACCTCAGCCCCGTCCCCGGCGTACAGGTCGCCCTCTCCGTCACTGTGGCCGGGCCGACCGCGATGTCGATCGGCGGGGGCGTGCAGGTAGGCGTGAACACCACTCTCGACTTCGGCGCGCTCGGCTCACTGCCGATCGACGTGTCCGTCGGCGGGTCCGTCTCCGGTGGAGTGCGCGACACCACCGTCTCACTGAGCTTCAGCGGTGCCTTCACCTTCGAAGGCCTGTCGCTCTCGGTCGGGCCGTTGACGCTGGACATCGACGCGACCGCCTTCAGCAACCTGCCGCGCGAGGTGCTGGCAGCTGTCCGCGCCGCGCTCTTGAACGTGCTGGGCGCGCCCGCGCAATGGCTCGCGTGGGTCAGACGGGGCGTGTTGACCGGAATAGCGGACGTGACCGCCGCAGCACGCGTACTCGTCAGCCAGTTCGCCCAAACGGCCGCACAGATCGGCCAACTGCTGCACGACGCCGGCTACGCGGCAGGCGAAGTCGCCACCGCGATGACCGCGATCGGCGCGGACGCCACCACCGTGCTGACCACGCTGAAGAACGCCTTCGGCCTCGGCGCGGATGACGCGGCCGCGGCGGCGAAGGCCGCGGGCGTGGCCGCCGCCGACATGGCCGCCGCCCTGAAATCGGTGTTCGGCTGGTCGGCCGGCCAGGTCGCGAACTACCTCAAGTCCAGCTACGGCCTCGCCTCCGGCGCGGTGAACAGCGCCCTGTCGAGCGCGGGCTACGCGGCCGCCGACGTGACCAGCGCGCTGGGCAGCGCGTTCGCCGACGCCGGCTCCGCCCTCGACGGCGTCGGCTCCACGATCGCGGGTGGCGCCACCGACGTCGGCAACACCATCGGCGACGGCCTCGGAAGCATTTTCTGACCGCACGTGCACGCGTCCATGACAACTCCGCAGGGGGAGGAGACCTCAGGTGAAAATCGGCTTCTTCAATGTGCAACGCATGGGCTCGAACACCGACAGCAAGCGACGCAACAGGTTGACAAACAAACTGAACAATCGCGGGGTCGACATGTTCATCATGTGCGAACTCCTCCCGCGCTGCGGCTTTCCACCCGCCCGGAACTGCAACTACCGACTATGCACGTCCCGGCAGCTCTGCTACGGCGCCGTATACGACGGTGACACCACGCTCAACATCCAGCGGGTGCTTCCGCTCCGCACCCAGCCCTATCGCCACCCGGTCACACACAAGAACTTCTACCCGGGCGGCTCCGACTTCCGGAAACTGGCGAACCGGGGCCTCGGCCGGGTCATCCCGCCGGCCGGCCCCCTCGCCCACTGGCCGGGCCCGGCAGGCGGCGCCGGCGGCGTCGACATCTACTGCTTCCACGCCCCGGCCTCCAAGAACGCCGAGCGAGCGGTGGCCTTCCTCGCGTGCTGGCTGGAGACCGTCTACCAGCCCGTGCCCCCGCCAGGCGCCCCCGCCGGGCTCGCGCCGTACTACCTGCTGGTCGGCGACATGAATCTCGAGCCGGAGGAACTGGAGCAGTCGAAGATTTACACGGTCAACAACCTGACGAACCAGATCGCCAACTGCGGCATGAACACCCACCGCAGCCTCCGCGGTCGCGATCGGGAACTTGACTGGGCGCTGACGAACATGGACGACGTGGAAGTGACCACCACGTGGGGCGGCTATGCGAGAGGCTCCGACCATCTGCCGATCTTCGTGGAGTACTGAGGCTCAGAGCGACGCGGAGTACTGAGCTGCACCGGGATTGCGCAACACTGCCCGCTTTGGCGGCAGGTCAGGGAACGGGTCCTGACCTGCTGCCAAGTTGTCGTCGTGGCGGAAGCCGGGGGTCTGGGGCGGTTCGTCCTCTCTGGAGGAAGCGGACGCGACCTTGACCGTGGCGGTCGACGGCCGGGACGGGTTAGTTGTGCGGCGACGGACCCTACAACGTGCGGAACGGACGCTCTCGTCGGAATGTGTGTGATCGGCCTGCGCGCTGATCCGGGCGGCGTCCCAGATCACAAGGGTGATCACGATGGCAGGTTGCAGTAGGGTCGGCGACATGGGGACCGAGCCGGATACGAGGACCGTGCGGGCGTGGGCGGCTCGGATGGGTATCGACTGCCCGCAGCGCGGCGCCCTTCCCGCAGCGGTGACCGCAGCCTATGACGAGGCACACGGCATCGAGCGGATCCCGTCGGCACAGGGCCGACAGTTGCCGCTCCTGCCGGGCCGTATGGGTCT
>JABFXP010000648.1 GCA_013361685.1 Catenulispora sp. | reverse complement strand
CCCACACGCCCCAAGCACCCGCAAACATCAGTCGACGATCCGCAACGCGACCGCAGGCGCGATCCGCGCAGCCCGGCGTGCGGGCAGATACGTGGTCACCATCGAGGCGACGAACGCCGTGGCGACGATGACGCAGATCTCCATCCACGGCACCGAGAACCGGACCTGGTATCCGGCGAACCCGGCGTTGTTGCGGAACAGCAGGTAGCTGACGAAGACGGAGAGCGTGGCCCCCAGCGCCACCCCCTCAGTCGCGATGAGCGCGCTCTCGCCGAGGAACGCGGCCCGGATCCACCGGGCCTGGAAGCCCAGCGCCCGAAGCACGCCGATCGTCCGTCGGCGCTCCCGCACGGCGCGCACCATCACCACGCCGAGGCCGGCCACGGCGATGAACAGCCCGAGGATCAGGAATCCCTGCATGATTTGGAAGAACCCGAGGTTCGCGCTGTAGTTCTCCCGGACCGACTGCTCGATCCGGGTCACCGTCAGTCCGTCGGCCAGATAGCGGCCTTGCAGATCGGCGGCCGCGGTGGCTTCCGGAACCCCGGCGGCCGTGCGGACCAGGGCCGCCGCCGGCAGCGCCTGCGCGCCGAACTCGGACCGGGCCGCGGTGTCGCTCATCAGGATCGGATAGGCGGTGCGCCCGCCGAGGTTGTAGAAGGCCGCCGACGATTTCACCAGACCGGCGATGATCTTCGTTTCGGACCTGCCGGTGGACTGGTCGACCAGGGTGAGCCGGTCGCCGGGGGAGTAGAGCTTCTGCGCCGGTCCCGGCGGAACGCCGACGTAGGGATCGAGCATGACGTAGCCGGGGTCGGCGGCCACCGCCTGCCAGGCGGAGCTGTCGTCCGGCCCGAGGGCGGCCAGGTGGCTCTGCAGGGCGAACCCGCCGCCGCGGCTGATCGCGCCGGGCAGGCCGACCACGGTGACGTTCGCGGGGCCGAGCCGGCGCGGCCCGAGGTCCTGCACCTTGGCGGGCGCGGCGATCAGCGGCACCACGGCCGCCACGTCGCGGGCGGCCGGCGAGGCGGCCGGCGCGGTCACGATGTCCGGCGGCGTGGCGGGGTTGTAGTCCAGACGCAGCCCGTAGCCGCCGGTCGCGAAGGACACGCTTTGCCCGACGGTGCTCTGGATCATCGAGTTCAGGACGCTGAGCAGCACCAGCGTGAAGACGATCAGGCTGTACATCATCAGCAGCGCCCCGGTGCGGAAGGGCCGTGCCAGCGGGTACGTCACCGCCACGCGCGCGGTCAGCCCGCGCGGCGTGGAACGTTCGATGCCGCGCCGGAAGGGACGCAGCAGCGTCCGCTGGTTCTGGCTCACCAGGATCACCGAGGCGACGATCAGGACGCAGCCCATGACGACGTACGTCCCCGTCGAGTTGTTGTCGAACACGTGCGGGCGGACCGTGTTGGCCAGCGCCGTCCACAGCAGCACGGCGAGCGAGGCGACGGTGAGCACCGCACGCGGCGGCGCGACCCTGGTGAGCACGGGGACCGCCAGCAGCACCGCGACGGTCGGCCAGATGTACAGGGCCACCGAGCGTCCGGTCGCGACCGCGGGCACCGCCAGGACGGCGGCCAGCACGGATCCGGCCAGACACAGCGCCACGGTCCTGCCGCGTCGTGCTGTCAGCCCGGGGGCGGGGAGATCGTGGATCGCCGCGATGATGTTGAAGCGGCCGATGCGGATGCTCATCACCAGCGCCGTGAGGAACGCGATGAGGAATCCCATCGTCAGCGCGTTCACCAGGCTGACCGGGGTGACGTGGAACACCAGGTCCAGCGAGGTGCCGCCGAGGTTGCGGAAGATCCGTGCCGCCACCACGACGGCCAGGCGCCCCACCCCGATCCCGAACAGCACGCCGAAGACCGCCGCGCCGAGCGCGTAGACGCTCCCCTCGATCAGGAAACTGCGGACCAGGCGGCTGCGTTTCATGCCGATGGCGCGCAGCATGCCCATCTCCGGCTTACGCTCCTCGGCGAGCATGACGAAGATGTTCATCAGCAGCACGACGCCGACGATGATCGAGAAGCTGCCGACGAACAGGAACAGCGCGCCCATCCCGGCGCCCGCCTCGGCCGCCGCCTTCAACACGTCGTGTTTGGGCGTCTGCACCGCGGTCGCCGTGCCGGTCGAGGTGCCCAGCAGCGCCCGGATCTCGGCGGTCACCTCCGAGGTCAGCCGGTTGCCGGAGGTCACCCCGCCGGCGTTGGAGACCAGGGTCAGCGTGTGCGGCTGGGCGCCCGGAGCCCGGGCCGCGGCGGCGGCCAGCGTGCCGGGCGCCACGAACGCTGTGCCGTCGCTGCCGGAGGGGCCCAGGCCGGCCAGGCCTGCGGTCGGCACGATCCGGACGACGGTCTGGACCACCGGCTGCCCGAACAGGTACAGCGTCGCCTGCTGACCGGGCTTCAGCCGCAGGGCCGAGGCGAGGTCGGTGTTGACGACCAGCTGCCCCGGCCCGGGCCCCGCTCCGGACAGGCCGGACGGCCCGCCGCGGGCGCCGAACGCGGCGGCCTGCGCGAAGTCGGCCTCG
The DNA here is from genome assembly GCA_013361685.1 of Catenulispora sp. Taxonomy (GTDB): domain Bacteria; phylum Actinomycetota; class Actinomycetes; order Streptomycetales; family Catenulisporaceae; genus Catenulispora. Next base: position 21,599 of record JABFXP010000648.1, on the reverse strand, counting down.
ACGACGTTGACGCGCGGCACCGCGTGGGCGGCGTCCGTGGCCGCCGCGGCTTGTTGCAGCCGCACGGTCAGCACACCGTCGACCCGGGGATCGGCCGTCAGCGGTCCCAGCAGGTCGGCGGCCCGCGCGCCCGCGGCCGCGGTGCTGGAGTCGACCACCTCGTCGATCGGCCCCAGGTGCTGGTAGGCGGTCTGCCGGACCGAGAAGTCCAGCGTGTCCCCGACGATCAGTCCCGCGGCGATGACCGCGGCGCCCAGGACCGAACCTCCGACCACCAGCAGGGACTCCGTCCGCCGCCGGGAGATCTGGCGCAGCGCCAGGCGGCGCAGGACGGGCCGCCGGATCGCTATGAACGCCGTGGCCAGGACGGCCGCGCTGAACAGAGCGACCAGTGTCGGCGTGAGGTTCGGATACATGGGCCCTCACCTGCGGACTGCTCCGGCGGAGCGCCTGTCCTCGTCGTGCCGGGCCGCCGCTTCGTCGCTCTGGAGCCGGCCGTCGCGCATCCGCACCAGCCGGTCCGCCCGCGCCCCGACCGCGGGATCGTGCGTCACCAGGACGATGGTCTGCCGTTCCTCACGGTTCAGCCGGCATAGCAAGTCCATGACCTGTTCGGCCATGTGCGTGTCCAGCGCACCGGTCGGCTCGTCGGCCCAGACGATCGCGGGCCGCCCGACCAGCGCGCGGGCGACGGTGACCCGCTGCTGCTCACCGCCGGAGAGCTCGCCGGGACGGTGCGCGGCCCGGTCGGCGAGCCCGACCCGGTCCAGCATCTCCACGGCACGTCCGCGCGCCTGCTTCTGCGGCGTGCCGGCGAGCAGCAGCGGGAGCTCGACGTTCTCGGCCGCTGTGAACACCGGCACCAGATTGAAGGCCTGGAAGACGAAGCCCATGTTCGCCGCCCGGTGCGCCGTCCGGGCCGCGTCCGACATCGCGAACAGATCGACCCCCTCGATCCACACCCGGCCGCCGTCGATGGAGTCCAACCCGGACAGGCAGTTCAGAAGGGTCGTCTTACCCGAACCCGACGGACCCATCACCGCCACCATCTCCCCGGAATCGACCCGCAGATCCAGGTCGATCAGCGCGTGGACGGCCACCCGATCGGTCCGGTACCACTTCTGGACGCCCTCCGCGAGCAGCAGGGGCATCGGGTCCGTCCGATCGATCGCCACCATGAGCATGCTCCAGAGGCACGTGCGCCCGCGCAGGTCTTCGCGGTCTAGGTTCAAGCCTGCCGTTCTCGCGAAGCCGCGCGGCAGGGCTGAACGTCCCGGTCGAATCGGGATAAAAGACCCGGGACGTTCGACCCCGGCCGGGTTCCGTCAGATTTCCGGCCGAAGCGGCGATGTCGGCTGGCTTCGCGGTTCCGCTCGTTCCGTGATCGCCTCGCCGTAGTGGTCCATCTCGAACCAGCGAATCGGGATGCCCGAATTCTGCGCGAAGGAGACCTCGACATCGACTCCGTCCGAGCGTTCCCCGAAGACCCAGAGTTCATCGCATCTCATGACGAGGTTGTTATTCGCCGAGCGGATGAGGTCCTTCTCAGCCAAGCCGTACAAGAAGTACCCCAGCGACATGAAGGGATTGACCGGCACGGCGCCCTCTCCCAGCACGAACGCGCAGATGCGCTCCCGTAGATAGGCCGATTCGGCTGCGTGCGCCGTGAACACCAAAGGCTTGGTGTCGAACAGGGCTTCAGCAGGATGCATCGGTCCGCTTCCTCCTTCACCGGTCGGAGATCGACTGCGCCGAGGACGCCGCATGGATGGGCTCGCCACGCACCGGCCCAAGAGCTTCCGCGACGGCGTCGGCAACGCTCTGTGCGCCGTCGAACCCTCCGGTGAGCTCGATGACGCGCCGGTGCTGCCGGTCGGCGAGCTCGGCCGCTTGCGAGGAATCGGAAAGCCGCGACACCATCGCGCTCATAGCGGACCGCAGCTCACTCAGGTCACGCGGCCGGCTTGAGAGAATCGAGCGGTAGCTCGTCGAAATCTCCTCGATGAACCTTGAGGGATCATCGGCCGTCACACCCAGCCGCTCGGAGACCAGCACCGACGGATAGATCCCACGTCCCGCATCAAGAAGTTCGGCGTTGGCCCGATGGCCGCCATGCTGCTCGGGCAGCAACCCGAGCGGAGTCCGCACGGCGGCGGCCTCCAAAGCCGTGGTCAGCCCGGCCGGAGCCAGGATGAACGGGGCGCCCGCCAGCGATCCGCTGAGCTCGTCGTGGGACTGCGACGCCGTCATGCCGGATCGGCCGGTCGTCGTTTCGAGCATATCCGGGTGGCAGCGCGCACCCTGAAGCACCGCCTGCGTCTCCGGCTGGTCGAAGAGGGCTCGGACGAACTCCGCATAGGTCCGGGCATGCCTGGGCTGAGCGGCGTGGGACAAGCCTCCGCTCAGGCTGACAAGCCCCTTCACCGTCCGGTGCCCGGCCGCCGGTGCCGTGACGTCCACGATCGCCGCACACGGCTCGACATGATGACCGAACACCTTCAACCGCCGGTCGGGCGGGCCCATCCGCTGGACGAAGACCTGATCAGACCACAGATACGCCATCGGGACCATACGGTGCCAGTCCGCGCCGGACAGGTAGTCCGCGAGGTCGGCGCGCGACATCCGCAGAAGCGTGCCGGCCTCCCGGCGCAGTTCGGCGTAGTCCTCTGGATCCCAGCGCCAGAACCACGACAGGCTGTCCACATAGGTCGACGGGACACCGGCCCGGGCGGCGGCGAGCGCGGCACACGGATCCATGACGTTCAGCAGATGATCGGCGTCCAGGTCGGCGTCGAGAATCTCCCCGGGGGAGCGCAGCTCCTGGACGCCGTCGAACGACGGACGGTTCAAGCCGACGAACGTTCGCGCCGTGCCGGTGACGAAGGCGGTCCGGACGCCGTCGACGCGGCGCGCGATGGACAGCAGCTTCGAGGCGGGACCGTAGCCCCACGCCTCAGCCGCGCAAGCCAGCTTTGGTCGTCTCATGCCGGGTCCTCCTTCGGCGTGGTCAGGCGAGGGCGACGGCCGGCGCCGCCACCCGGTCGACGGCGATGTGTTCTCCCGCGGCGAAGCCCAGCATCATGGCCTGGATGATCCCCTGCGCGTATCCGGCGGCGTCGCCGACGACATACAGGCCCCGGACGTTGGTCTCGGCGTGTTCGGACAGCTCGACCCGGTTCCACAGGAACTCCACTTCGAGCCCGAGGACCAGGACTTCGTCCAGCAGCCGGGTGATGTCCGGCTCCTCGCCGGCGACGTCCATGATCGGCTCCATGAGCTCCCGGAAGCCGGTCACGATCGCGCTGTGCTGTTCCTCGGTCAGCAGCTCGTGGACCGGACCGGTCCGCAGGTCGCGGACCGAGGGCTCGAACGGGATCGCCGCCGCCAGCTCCGGCCACTGCCGGCTCTCCGGCGTCCGGGCCACGAACGAGCGGAGCGTCTCCACCACGGGATGCCCGTCGGAGATCTGCCGGTACTTGGCGAACAAGTGCTCCTGGAACGAGCTGTCCCGGGCCTGGCCGGCCGGCGGCAGCTGGCACATCAGGCCGAAGTTGCCGGCGAGCTCGCGGTCCGCGGCCGGTGCACGGTCCAGCGTTTCGTGGCCGTCCAAGGTGATGATCGGCAGCCCGAACGCTGTCTGGTAGTTGGTGTACTTGATGCGCCCGCCGTTCCCGCCGCCGCAGAAGCAGAAGCTCTTGGTCTTCCGGCCGTCGCCGGTGCGCGAGACCTTGAGGTCGGGGTGGCCGAGCCCGACCTCTCGGAGCAGGCTGGACCGCATCTCGAAGCGGACTCCGACGGACGGGGCCGGTTCGTGCATCCGCACGCCGTTCCTCTCCATCAGGTCCTGCGTCGAGGTCAGCCCGCGCCGTCCGGTGGCCAGGACCACGGACCAGGCGTCGAGGTCCGTGGTGCGGCCCCGGCGGTCCCGCACGACCACGGTCCATCCGGTCCCGGTGCCGGTGACCTCCACGACGTCATGGTCGACGAGGACGTCCACGTCCGCGGCGAGGTCCTCGTACAGGTCGTCGATGATGCTCGACAGGGTCCCCTCGCCGATCGTCGCGACCGGATAGGGCCGGATCTGCATGCCGCGCCGGCCGAAGCTGACCTCCATCCGCCCCGGTATCTCCTGGCCGCGCAACACCGGGCGGTCTCCCAGCCGGTCCGTCAGGGCGGCGAAGGCGCGCTCGGACAGGGCCTGCGCCCGATCCTCGCCGAGCAGCTCGCCCAGCCGGCGCCCGGAGGGATACAGACTGAGCTTGACCCCGTCGCCGTAGTGCATGCAGCCGCCGAAACCGCTGATGACGTTGCACATCCCACCGCAGCCCTTGCAGGTCCGGCCGTTGTCCACGGGGCACGGGCGGCGCCGGTGCGCGTGGCCGGCCTCGATCAGCGCGATGCGGGCGCCGGGGGCCCGGTCGCGGACCGCCAGGGCGGTCGCGAGTCCTCCGGGGCCGGACCCGACGATGACGACGTCGTGCATGGGAACCTCCTGATGCAAGGGTTCTGACGATCACGGTGACGGTGGAGAAGAGGCCGGCGGCGTCGGGTCGTCAGGCGCACGCCGTCCCGTTCTCCGACCGGGGTCCTCGAAAGATGAGCAGTGAGTTCGGGGTGATGAGCAGGCACACCTGCAGGTCCTGCGAGGAGTCGACGATCTGGAACTCCACGATCGCCCGCGGGTGGAAGGACTGGATACCCAAGGGGGCGTAGTAGCCGTCGAGGTCGGCTTCGAGCCGGTACACGCCGTGCGGCAGCTGGCCGGGCCAGACGGTCAGCCCGCCGTCCGCCGCCGTGCGGCCGACGGCCAGGTCGGTCCACGCCGCCGTCTCCTGCCGGCGGCGCAATCGGATGCCGACGTCCGCCGCGGCGGCGCCGAACGAGATGTCGATGACGTGGGTCGAAAGGGGCATGGCGGTTCCCTGTGGGGTAGGGGCCGCACTGGTGCCGCGTATAGCGGGCGGATTCCGCCGAACCACGGCCGGCGGCTGCGAGTCGATGTGTCGCAGTATTCGTCCGCCCGCTATCGATGCTCTAACTCTTTGTTTCGGGCTGAGGCTTATCGCGCAGTAGGCAGATCCTTAGGACACCTTCATAGCTTCGTTCCACCGGACGCCACCGGCGAACGGGACGATGATCCGCTTATGAAAGGGAGTTGATCTCAGTGACTGCTTCGACCGTTCGGGTGGCCCTGCGCGTTGCCGCGGCCCTGATGCTCGCCGTCGCCGCCGGCGCGACCGTCGGCACCGGTTCCGGGTCGGCGGCGGGCCATGGCGGCGTCACACACGCCGGCGCGGTGTTCGCGGACGGATCCGCGCCGCAGCCGCCCGACAACACCGTGTGGGAGTGAGCCGGCGCCTGACGATGGTGTCCGCGCTATTCGGATTCCGGCGCCAGCAGCCGGTGGATCTCCTCGGAGAGCCCGACCGTGCCGTCCAGGTTCGTGTTCGCCAGCGCGGCCGCCGCTTTCCGCCACAGTTCCCGGGCCTTGTCGCCGGCCCCCTGCGCCGCACTGATCTTGCCGTCGACCACGAGGGCCCGGGCCTGGAGCAGGACGACGCCGATCTGCCCGGCGAGCTGCACCGCCTGCCGCGCGTAAGCCTCGGCGGCCGGGAGTTCGCCGGTCAGCAGCCTGCTTTCCGCCAGAGCGATGAGAATCCTGGACTGGACCAGTCGCTCGCCGATGGCCGTGGCCAGCGCGAGCGCCGCGGTGAGCCGGGTGAACACCCGCGGACCGGGACCGTCGCGCCGTAGTTCGACGGTCGCCAGCCCGAGCAGGGCGTAACACTGGCCGACCTGGTCGCCGGACTCCTGCACCATTCCCAGCACCAGCAGATACGAGGCTTGTGCGGCCTCGAGATCGCCTTCTCGGGCGTGAAGGTCTCCCAGGCTGCGGTGCACCTGCGCGCCCACCCTGCGGTTGCCTGTGTCCGCGCAGATCGCCGCCGCCCGGTCCAGCAACGAGCGGGCCTGCTTGTGATCGTCGAGATCGATCTGCAACTGCGACATCTGCTGTAGTACGTGCGCCTCGGCGATGCGGTCGCTGATGAGCTGGAACGTGCCCAGAGCCGCTTCCCACCGCTGTCCGGCCCGGACGAGGTTGCCCTCGCGGCGATCGATCACCGCCGCGTTGCGCAGCACCAGGGCGGTGCCGTGGATGTCCCCGAGGGCTTCGTAGAGCTCGGCCGCCCGGTCGAACTGCCGGGCGGCGAGCTCGTTCTGCTGCTGGAACATGTAGAGCGAACCAAGGGAGTAGCGCATGGTCGCCTCGCCCCGCGCGTCGTTCGCGCGGCACGCGGCCCGCAGCGCCGTCTCGTGCGACGTCTGCCAGTCGGCGAGATAGGAGTGCGCTTCGAACAAGGCCACCGTGCTCTGCGCCAGATCCCAGCAGTGCTCGACCAGCCCGGTCGCCGCCGCCTGGCGGATCGCGGCGAGAATGGCCTGGCGCTCTTGCTCGTACCAGGCCAGAGGGTCCCGCAGCAGCCGGTCGGTGACCGGGGACGGCAGCGGCCACAGCTTCGCCGAACTACTCGTCAGCAGATAGTTCCCGGCGTATTCGCGCCGGTGCGCCTCTTTCGCCAGGTATAGCAGAGCACTTATCAGGTGGGTGAGCGCCTCCCGGCGATGAGCGGGGCTCTCCTGGGCCATGAGCATCTCCCGCGCGAACGGACGGGTGATGTCGTGGAAGCGATACCGCACCGGCTCGCCGGCCGGGCTCGGCTCGGTGTCCAGGAGGTAGGCCTCGGTCAGCTCCTCCATGAGGTCTTCGGCCTCACGCAGCCCGATGTCGAGCAGCGGCGCCCCCACCCAGGACGGGAAGCTCGGCGCCTCCGACACGGCCAGCAGCCGCAGCAGCCGTTTGGCGTCCGGGGTGAGACTGTCGTAGCTCAGCGAGATGCTGGCCCGAACCCGCATCTCACCGTGGACGAGCTCGTCGAGCCGCCGCGACTCGTCCTGGAGCCGCTCCACAAGATCCGCCACCCGCCAGTGCGGCCGCGCCGCCAGCCGGGCGGCGACGATCCGCAGGGCCAGCGGCAGGTTGCCGCACAGCCGGCACAGGGTCTGGACCGCGTCGGGTTCGGCCGCGACGCGTTCGAAGCCGATGATCCGCCCGAGCAGTTCGGCCGCGCTGCCGTCGCTGAAGGCGCCGACCTCGTGGCGCGCCGCCCCGGGCAGGCCGGTCAGCCGGCGCCGGCTGGTGATGATGACGGTGCACTGCGCGCCGCCGGGCATCAGCGGCCCGATCTGCTGCTCGGACACGGCGTCGTCGAGCAGGACCAGGACCTGCCGGGAGGCCAGCAGGTCCCGGTAGCGTTCGGCGCGCTCGTCCAGGGTGTCGGGCATGCCGGACCCGGGCACGCCGAGGGCGCGCAGGAACCGCTCGAGGATGTCCGACGGAGCCACCGGGCGATCCCTGACGCGGAGCCGGGCGAAGAGCTGCCCGTCCGGAAAGCCGGCCGCCATCTGGTGCGCGGCGCGCACGGCGAGCGTCGTCTTCCCGACGCCGCCCCGGCCGTACACGACGTTGACCGACACCGCCCCGAAGCTGTCCGGTGAGCTGCTCGGGCCCGTGACGATGGCCGCGACGGTCTTGGCCCGGCCGGTGAAGTCCGGGACGGATCCCGGGAGCTGATGCGGTGTCGTCGCCGCCACGGACAGACCGACCGGCGGCGGGCCGTACGCCGCGGGCTCGGCGCGCGGTGCCGGGACCGGCAGGCTGCCCTCGAGCACGGCCTGGTGCAGGCGCTGGAGGTCCTGGCCGGGCTCGATGCCGAGTTCCTCGGCCAGGCAGGCACGCGTGGCCCGGTACTCCTCCAGCGCCTCGGCTTGCCGCCCCGCGTAGTACAGGGCCGTGATGAGCTGCTGCCGCAGCCGTTCGCGCAGCGGATAGCGGCGCGTCAGCCGTTTGAGCTCGCCGACGAGGGAGTCGTGGCTGCCGGAGCGCAGTTCGATCTCGATGAGCTCCTGCTGCGCCAGGACGTGCTGCTCGTTGAGCGCCGCGACCGCCTCCTCGACGATCTGGCTGGGCAGGCCGGCCAGCGCCGGGCCGCGCCACAGCGCCAGGGCCGACCGCAGATGATCGGCGGCCGCCGGCTCCTCGCCCTGGTCCAGATGCCGTTGTGCGGCCGCGACGGACGTGTGGAATTCGCGCACGTCGAACTCGGTGTCCTGGAGACGGAGCAGATAGCCCGGACTCCGGGTGACGATCATGTCGCTGCGGTCGGCGGGCTGCAAAGCGCGGCGCAGTCCGGAGACGGCGATGTGGATCTGGGCGCGCGCCGTGTGCGGGGGGTCCTCGCCCCAGACGGCGTCGACGAGACGGTCGACGGAGATCACGGTGTCGGGCTCGAGCAGCAGCATCGCCAGGGTGATCCGCTGCCTGTTCCCCTGGAGTTGGACCGGGACGCCGTCATGGCGGACTTCGAGAGGACCGAGAACACGAAACTCCAAGACCTACTCCCCGTGAATCCCGCCGCCGGATCGGCGGCCGTCGTGTTCGGCGACCTCGAACCCGGCGAACAGGTGCTTTGTAAGTAGTCTGAGATAGTGAGGCGTCCAGCATAAACGAGATCGTTCCCGCGTGCTGGCCCGCGCGCGGCGGCGCGTCCCCGAGGGACCTATGGGGTCCGGTTAGGCGGTCCATAACCGGTCGATAGCCGTCGCGGCGATCGTTGGCGTTCGTCGGACGGCGGAGCGATCCGCCCGGCCGGCGCACCGGATGACGACCGGAGCCACGGGAACGGAGGGCCGATGGGCGCCGCTCAGCTTGTCCCCACATCATTGTCCGCATTGTCTGCACCGCCCGCACCGCCCGCACCGCCAGCACATCCGCGGATCCATCGGAACGCCGTCCGCGACCGTGCGGTGGCCGCCGTGCCGGATGCGGCGTCCTGTGCCGGCGACCGGAACGACTCGACGCCCGGTCCCACGGACGGCCCGGCGGTGCGGGTACGGGTGGCCGAACTGCGCGGGTCCGTCTCGCTGCGGCGGGACGGTTTGGACGGCGGCCACGTGCGGCGCCTCATGGAAGTGTTCGAACGGCTCCCCCCGATCACCGTGCACCGCGAGACGATGCGGGTGATCGACGGGCTGCACCGCCTGGAGGCGGCCCGCCTGGACGGCCGCGAGGAGATCGACGCGGTCTTCTTCCGGGGCAGTCTGGACAACGCGTTCTGTGTCGGCGTCAAGGCCAACGTCGCTCACGGGCTGCCGCTGAGCCTGGCCGACCGGAAGGCGGCGGCGCAGCGGATCATCGGGTCCCACCCGCACTTGTCCGACCGTTCCATCGGCCTGATCACGAGCTTGTCCCACCGGACGGTGGCGGCGGTGCGCCGCGACGCCGGACCGGGATCGGAGCCCGAGGCGCGGGTCGGGCTCGACGGCCACACCCGGCCGATCGACATCGCCGAGGGCCGGCGCCGGGCGCACGAGCTCATCCTCGCCCGACCCGGCGCCTCCGTCCGGGAGATAGCGGCCTACGCGGGCATCTCGACGGGTACCGCCCACGACGTGCGCAAGCGGCTGGAGCGCGGCGAGGACCCGGTGCACCTGGGCCGGAAACTGTCCGACCCGGCCGGTTCGGCGCCGGCCCGGTGCCGCACGACCGCACCGGAGCCGGCCGTCCGGGCCGAGCCCGAACCCGTCCCGACCACTCGAGACCTCCTGCACCGCCTGGCGCAGGACCCTGCTCTCCGGTATTCGGACCAGGGCCGCGGCCTGCTGGTGTGGCTCAGGGCGCACGCGGCGGGGGTGGAGGAGTGGGCCGACCTCATCGACGTCGTGCCCGAACACCGCATGGCCGGCCTCGTCCTGTTGTCGGAGCAGTGCGCCGAGGCGTGGCGACGGTTCGCCGAGGAGCTCACCCATCGAGGCCAAGCGGCCTGACCGGATCTGAAGGAGGCACCCGATGCCCAGCCCGTTCGACGACGAGACACGGTCGTTCCTGGTGATGGTGAACGACGAGGGGCAGTACTCGCTGTGGCCCGCGGAACTGGGGCGCCCGGCGGGGTGGACCGTGTGCCACGGTCCCGCGGCCCGCGAGGAATGCCTGGCCTTCGTGGACGGCCGGTGGACCGACATGCGCCCGGCGAGTCTGATCGGGACGGCTCGGCGATGAGCGGCGAGTGGTTCTTCACGAAGACCGCACGGCCGCAGGCACCGGTGCGGCTGTACTGCCTGCCGCACGCCGGCGGAGGTTCGGCCGTGTACGGCGCCTGGGCGGCCGCCCTCGGCGACGCCGTCGAGGTGCGCGCGGTGATGCTGCCCGGCCGGGAGCGGCGGCTGGCCGAACCCCCGTCGGTGGACCCCGACGCCCTGGCCGCCGCCGTGATGCGGGACGCCGACCGCCCCTTCGCCCTGTTCGGGCATTCGATGGGCGCCCGCCTGGGCTTCGAGGTGGTCCGGCGACTGCGCGGCGCCGGCGGGCCGCTGCCGTGCCGTCTGTTCGTCAGCGGGGCGCCGGCTCCCGACCTGCCGCTGGGCGGGCGCAGGTACGACGGCCTGTCGGCGCTGGGGGACCGGGAGCTGATCGCGGCCCTCGCCGCCGGCGGCGGACTGTCCGAAGCCGTGCTCGGCTCCCGCGAACTGCTCGACCTGCTGCTGCCCGCGATGCGCGCGGACGTGACCTGGCTCGACACCTATCAGTACCGCGAGCAGGAGGCGCTGCCGGTGCCGCTGACCGCCTTCGTGGGCACCGACGACGACGCGGCGCCGGCCGACAGCGCCGCCGGCTGGCGCCGGCACACCGCGGCCGCCTTCACGCTGCACATGGTTCCGGGCGGGCACTTCTTCGTGCACGAACAGCTGTCCACGGTGGCGGCGGTGGTGCGTGCGGAGTTGGCGGCGCTGCCCGCACTCTCGACAGGAGGCCGACCGTGACCTCGTCCACCATCGCCGACATCCTTCCGCTCGCGCCCGCTCAGCGCGGCCTGTTGTTCCATGCCCTCCAAGATCCCGAAACAGACCCCTACATCACCCAGACGACCATGGAGCTCCATGGAGACCTGGACGCGGAGCGGCTTCGCCACGTCGTCCACGCCCTGGTCCGGCGCCACCCGAACCTGGGCGCGGCCTTCCGCCACCGGGGCCTGAAACATCCGGTCCAGCTCATCCCGGCCGCGGTGGAGATCCCCTGGCACGACCTCGACCTGAGTGCGTTCGGTGAAGCCGAGCAGGAGGCCCGGTTCCGGCGGTTCCTCGCCGACGACCGGGCCCGCCGCTTCGACATCGGCAAGCCGCCGCTGCTTCGCTGTGCCCTGATCCGGTACACGGCGCGGAAGCATGTCCTGATCCTGACGTGCCACCACATGGTCCTCGACGGGTGGTCGGTCCCGGTCCTGGTATCGGAACTGCTCGCCGACTACGGCGCCGACCCGGACGCCGGCCCGCGCCCGGCCGCCCGGTACCGGGACTATCTGGCCTGGGTCGCCGAACAAGACCGGGAAGCGGCGCTGGCCCGCTGGCACGCGACGATCACCGGCTTGGCGCGACCCACGATCGTCGGCGGAGCGGACCGCGGGACCGAACCGGGTCCTCCCGAATCCGTGGAAAGCGCACTCTCGGCCGAGCACACCCGTTCCCTGAGCGGCTGGGCCCGGGCGTCGCGGCTGACGCTGAGCTCGGTGCTCCAGGGCGTATGGGGCCTGATGCTCACCCGCATGACCGGCGATGACGACGTCGTCTTCGGCGCGACCGTCTCAGGCCGTCCCGCCGGACTGGCCGGCGTGGACGCCATGGTGGGCTGCTTCATCAACACCCTGCCGGTCCGGATCGCCCCCGCCGTCACCGCCGGAACGGCCGACCTCCTCCAGACCCTCCAGCGGCAACAAGTCGAACTCACCGGCGCGCACCACGTCAGCCTCGCCGAGATCCAACGCGCGCTCGGCCTCGGGCGGCTGTTCGACACGGCGGTCGTCTATCACAACTACCCGTCGGTCGAGCACGGCGCGGCCACCGCCGACGGCGACCTCGAACTGGCCGCCCTTCACCTGTACTCCAACTCCCACTATCCGCTCACCCTGGTGGTCCATCCCGGCGAACGACTGCATCTGCGCCTCAACTACCGGACCGAATCTTTCAGCAAGGACGACGCCGAGACCATCCTCCAGGCGTTGATCAGGGTCCTGGAAGCCGTACCGGACACCGAGGACATCAGCTCCCTGCTTCCCCTGCTCGACGGTGTTGCGGAGCGAGGCGCCGACGGTGACCGCCGACCGGATCCGGTAACCGGCGCCGATCCCGATCGGGCAACCGCCCGGCGGCGCGCGGCCGCGCAACGGATCCTCCGCACGCTCTTCGCCGAAGCGCTCGGCGTTCCCACGGTCGCCGCCGGCGACGACTTCTTCGATCGCGGGGGCGACAGCCTCGTGGCGATCCAGGTAGCGGACCGGGCACGGGAACTCGGTTGGCCCCTCACCACCCGGCAGCTGATCGAGCATCCGACGCCGTCCGCTCTGGCAGCCGTGCTCGCGCGGGATCCCGGCCCGGGGACGGACCGTCCGGCAGCGGACGCCAGGGGCGCCGGGGACGCCGCGGGCGTCGGCGAGATCCCTCTCACCCCCGTGATGCGGTCCTTCACCCAGCGCGGTGACGACATCAGCGGGTTCTACCAAGCCACGGTGCTGCGCACCCCTGCCGCACTGACCGGCCCCGACCTCGCCGGGATCATCGGCGAGCTGGCCCGGCGGCACCCGGCCCTGCGCATGCGGATCGTCCGGACGGCCGGCGGGCAGTGGCAGCCCACCGTGGCCGACCCCGGGAGCTTCGACGCCACCGTCGGCGTCCGTCACGTGGACTTCGCCGGCCGGACCGGATCCGACCTCCGGACCGCGGTGTCCGAGACGCTGGCGGGCGCCTTCCGGGCCCGGGACGGCGTGATCGACCCGGTGCTCCGGGCCGTCTTCTTCGACGCCGGCCCCGAGGAACCCGGCCGGCTGCTGATCGCCGTCCACCACTTCGCCGTCGACGGCGTCTCCTGGCGGATCCTGGTCTCGGAGATCCAAGCCGTGTGGCGCGGCGTCCGGCTCGGAGTCACGGCGCGAGCCCGGGAGACCGGGACGACGTTCCGCGGATGGGCGCGCACCCTCACCAGCCAAGCCGAGCGCGGTGCTCGGCGAGCCGAGCTCGACGTGTGGCGCGCGGTGGCCGGCACGTCCGACCGGCCCTGGACGCAGGAGCGCCTGGATCCGGCGCGCGACACCGTCGCCGGCAGCGCGACCGTCGTCGTCGAAATGTCCCCGCAGCGGTGCGCGGCGCTGCTGGCGGGCGTCCCCGCCGAGATCGGCGGCACCGCCGGCGAAGCGCTGGTCGGCGCGGTCGGCGTGGCGGTCGCCGACTGGCGGCGCCGCCGCGGGCGGGGCGGCGACGACCGCGTGCTCATCGATCTGGAGACCCACGGGCGGGAGGAGTTCGCCGAAGGCCTGGACCTGGCCGGGACCGTGGGGTGGTTCACCTCCGTGCACCCGGTCGTGCTCGATCTCGGACCGGGGGGCGAGTCCGCTCCGCTCTCGGACCGCGCCGCCGTGGCCCGCATCCTGACCAGCGTCCGAGAGCAGATGAAGGCGCTGCCCGACAACGGTCTGGGTTACGGCGTCCTGCGCTGGCTGGACCCCGTGGCCGGCCCGGAACTGGCCCGCCTGGGCAGGCCGCAGATCCGCGTCAACTTCCTGGGGCGCTTCCCGGCGGGCGGGACCGCGGACTGGGCCCGAGCCCCCGAGTTTCCCGTGCTGCTGGCGGGAATCGACGGCGCCACCCCGATCGAATACCTGGTGCAGCTCGACAGCTACATCGAGGACAGCCCGCACGGCCCGCGGCTCGTCGCCCATTTCACCTGGCCCGAACGGCTGCTCTCGGCGGCCGAGGTGGAGGATCTGGCGCAGACGTGGTTCGCGGTGCTGGACCGGGTGGCCGAGCCGGCCGGAACCGGGGAGCTCATGGACGGCTCACCCGGCGCGCCGGTCCTGGATCTCACCCCGGACCGGTGGAACAACTCCACCAACGTGTTCTGTGTGCACCCGATCGAAGGTGACGCGTGGTGCTACGAACACTTCGCCAAGGCTCTCGATCAGGACATCCGAGTCTACGGACTGCAAGCGCGCGGGCTGGACGGATCCGGCCCCGGTGCTTCGACCCTCGGCGAGATGGTCGCCGACTACGCCAACCGGATCCGCGCGATCCAGCCGCACGGCCCCTACCGGCTGGTGGGCTGGTCGTTCGGCGGCATCGTGGCCCACGCGCTCGCGGCGCACTTCCAGCGGTCCGGCGAGCGGGTGGACCTCCTGGCGATCCTGGACGTCGCACCCGCGGCGGACCTGGGCTTGTCCGAACCGCCGACGGACGTCGGATCCGACGTGATCGCCCGCAACCTCCGGCTCTCGGGCAGCTTCACCTCGGGCGTGTTCGACGGCGACGTCCTCTACGTCGTGGCGGCCGACGAGCCCGGAGCAACGAAGAACCCTGAGAAATGGCGGCCGCACGTCACCGGAGCCTTCACCGAGTATTCCGTTCCCGCCGGCCACGCGGGGCTGCTCGACCCGGGCCCGGCCGACGAGGTCGCCCGGATCATCGGCGGACGCCTGAGGACCGGAGCAAGTCCGTCGGTGTCCACAACAAGTGTGGGAGGGACCCCATGAAGGTTCAAACGGCGAGCGCCGCGCCAGTCCGCCGGAACGAGCCGGCGACGGAGCCCGCGGTCTACTCGGAGTTGTTCCAGACGCAGGCGGCGCGCACTCCGGACGCGGTGGCGGTGAGCGCGACCGGTTGCGAGTGGAGCTACGCGGAGCTGAACCGCAGGGCGAACCGGTTGGCCAGAGAGCTGGTCATGCGCGGTGCGGGGCCCGAACGGCTGGTGGCGGTCACGGTGGAGCGGTCCGAGACGCTGATCGCCGCGTTCCTGGCGGTGCTCAAAGCCGGTGCGGCCTACCTGCCGATAGACCCGGGATACCCGGCCGAACGCGTCACGCGGATGCTGAAGGATGCCTCCCCGGCCCTGGTCCTCACCGACCGGGACCTGCCGGAGTCCCCGTTCCCCGTGCTCCGCCTCGGGCCGCGCGCCGCGCTGCCCGGCGCCGAACTCCACGCCGCGCACGATCTGACCGACGCCGACCGCGTGGCCCCGTTGGTGACAGCGCATCCGGCCTACGTCATCTACACGTCCGGCTCGACCGGCATGCCCAAAGGCGTCGTCGTCCCGCACACCGGCCTGGCGACGCTGGCAGCGGTCCAGCGGAGCTTCTTCGAAGCCGGTCCCGGCAGCAGGGTCCTGCTGCACACCTCGATCGGCTTCGACGTCTCCATCTGGGAGATGACGATGGGCCTGCTCAGCGGTGCGGCGATGGTGGTCCTGCCGGCCGGGGTCGAGCGCGCCGGCTCGGGCCTGGCCGGGTTCGTCCGGGAATCCGGGGTCACCCACCTGAACGTGGTCCCGACCGTCGCGCAGGCGACCCCGTTCGAGGCGGTCGAGGGCCTGACGATCATGCTGGCCGGCGAGGCGTGGCCGTTGGCGTTCACCGAGCGGGCCCGCCGCTTCCACCGGGCCTTCAACTCCTACGGCCCCACCGAGTCGACGATCGCCGCGACGATCGAGCCCTTCGATCCCGCCGGCTCGCACCCGACCATCGGCCGTGCCATCGCCGGGACGCGGCTGCACGTCCTGGACGGGCGCCTTCGACCGCTCGGACCGGGCACGGCCGGGGAACTGTTCATCGCCGGCATCGGCGTGGCGCGCGGCTATCTGAACCGGCCCGGACTCACCGCGTCCCGCTTCGTCGCGGACCCGTTCGGCGCGCCGGGATCACGGATGTACCGGACCGGCGATGTGGTCCGCTGGACCGAGTCCGGCACGCTCGAATTCCTCGGCCGCTCGGACGACCAGGTGAAGATCCGGGGCAACCGGGTCGAGCCCGGCGAGGCCGAGGCGGCGGTGGCGCGCTGTCCCGGAGTGGCCCAGGCCGCCGTCGTGGCCAGGACGGACCACGGCTCCCAGCGCCTGGTCGCCTACGTCGTTCCCGTGCAGGCCGCGGTGCTCGACCCGCGCCGGGTCCGCGCCTTCGCCGCCGAGACGCTGCCCGAGTACTTGGTGCCCGCTGTGGTCGTCGTCCTGGACTCGCTGCCCACCCTGCCCAGCGGGAAGCTCGATCGCGCGGCGCTGCCCGCCCCCGGAGCGGCGGGGTCCGGTCCGCGGCGGGAGCCGCGATCGGCGCGCGAGGAGCTGTTGTGCCAGATCGTCGCCGAGGTGCTCGACGTCGAGAGCGTGGGTGTCGACGAAGAGTTCCTGGCGATCGGCGGGGACAGCGTTCTGGCCATCCGGCTGATCGGCCGCGCCCGGGAAGCAGGGCTCGACATCACCCATGAGGATGTCTTCCTGCGCGGGACCGCGGCCGAGTTGGCGCAAGCCGCCACCGCGGTCGAACCCGCCGCCGTGACCAGCGGTTCAGCGGTCGGCGACGCACCCCTGGTGAGCCTGACCCCGGAGGAGCTCGCGCTGCTCGGCGACGACTGGATCGACGCGCCGTGACCGAAACCGGCCCGACGATCGGGAACCGCGTGGCTAGGCTGCTGGGGAACGGGTTCGCGCCCGGCGAACCCGGTTTGATCACCCTTCCCTCGGACCGTACGGAGATTTGACCCATGCTCACCATGCAGGACGCGCTGCTCACCCTCACGCGGTACTGGACGGAGCGCGGATGCATCGTGGTGCAACCCATGAACACCGAAGTCGGCGCCGGGACCCTCAACCCCGCCACCTCTCTGCGGGTCCTCGGCCCCGAGCCCTGGCGGGTCTGCTACGTGGAACCCAGCGTCCGGCCCGACGACTCCCGATACGGCGACAACCCCAACCGGCTCCAGACCCACACGCAGTTCCAGGTGATCATCAAGCCCGAACCGGGCGACCCGCAGGAGCTGTTCCTGGGCAGCCTCGAAGCCCTGGGCATCGACGTCGCCAAGCACGACGTCCGCTTCGTGGAGGACAACTGGGCCTTCCCGGCGATGGGCGCGTGGGGTCTGGGCTGGGAGGTCTGGCTGGACGGCCTGGAGATCACCCAGTTCACGTACTTCCAGCAGTTCGGGATCCCGCTGGACCCGGTTCCCGTCGAGATCACCTACGGCATGGAGCGCATCATCATGGCGCTCCAGGGCGTGACCCATTTCAAGGACATCGTCTACGCGCCCGGGATCACCTACGGAGAGATCTTCGGCCAGAGCGAGTTCGAGATGAGCCGCTACTACCTGGACGAGGCCGGCGTGCAGGCGAACCAAGCGCTGTTCGAGGCCTATGCCACCGAGGTCGAACACCTGGTGGAACAGCGGCTCCCGGTTCCCGCCACCACCTACATCCTGAAGTGCTCGCAGACGTTCAACGTGCTCGACGCGCGGGGCGCGGTCAGCACGACCGAACGGGCCAGGGCCTTCGCCCGGATGCGCAACCTGTCCCTGGCGGTCGGGAAGCTGTGGGTCGAGCGCCGCAAGGAACTGGGCTTCCCTTTGGGCGAGGCGTCGATCGTGCCCCCGGCCGCGGAAACCGAGACCCCGACCGTTCCCACGCCTCAGGCCCCTGAGCTGCTCGCGTTCGAGATCGGCGTCGAGGAGCTGCCGCCGGCCGAGGTCGATCGGGCCGCCACAGCCGTGCGCCGGACTCTGGCCGAGAAACTCGCGGCGACAAGGCTCGGCCACGGCGCGATCACTGTGCTGGGCACCCCGCGCCGCATCATCGCGACCGTCGAAGACGTCGCGCCCCGCGAGCCCGACGTCACCGGCATCGTGCGCGGCCCCCGGGCCTCCGCCGCCTTCGACGAGAACGGAGCCCCCACGGCCGCGGCACTCGGCTTCGCCCGCGGGCACGGCATCGCGGTCGAGGACCTGGTCCGGCTGGACGCCGACCCGGTCGAGCACGTCGGCTTCGAGCGGACCGTCGCCGGACGAGGCGCCGTCGAGGTGCTCGCCGAACTGCTCCCGACCATCGTCACCGGCCTGCGCGGAGAGAAGAACATGCGCTGGAACGCGCCGGGCCTGGCCTACAGCCGCCCGGTGCGCTGGATCTCGGCGCTGCTCGGCGCCGAGGTGGTGCCGTTCGCCGTCGCCGGGCTGCACTCGGATCGGACCACCAGGGTCCACCGCACCGCGCCCCAGCCGGTCGTGGCGGTCGCCAGGGCGCAGGACTACCTCGCGACGCTGCGGACACACGGCATCGAACCCGACAACGCCGTACGGCGCGCCCTGGTCGAGGAGGGGGTCGGTCAGGCCGCTGCCACCGTCGGCGGCGCCATCGACCTGACCGCCGACGCGGCACTGATCGACGAGATCGCCAACCTGGTCGAGGAACCGACCCCGATCCTGGGCTCCTTCGCGTCCGACTATCTCGAGCTGCCGTCGCAGATCCTCACCACCGTGATGCGCAAGCACCAGCGCTACCTGCCGGTCAGCGACGGCACCGGTGCGCTGCTCCCGTACTTCGTCACAGTCGCGAACGGCCGGTGCGACCACGACGCGGTCCGGCTGGGTAATGAGAACGTCCTGCGGGCCCGCTACGAGGACGCCCGGTTCTTCTGGCGCAACGACCTGCAAGAAGCGCCGGAGACGATGAAGGCCAGGATCGGCCGCCTGCTCTTCGAAGCGCGCCTGGGGTCGATGGCGGACCGCGCGGACCGCATCGCGAGGGCCGCCTCCGCCTTCGCCGACCACGTCGGCCTGGACACCACCGCCCGCACGACGCTGAAGCGGGCCGGCGAACTCGTCAAGTTCGACCTCGGCTCCGGCATGGTGGTGGAGATGTCCGGCCTGGCCGGAACCATGGCCCGCGAATACGCGCGCCGCGCCGGCGAGGACGAGGCGACCGCCCAGGCCCTGTACGAAGCCGAGCTGCCCCGCCACTCCCTCGACGCGCTTCCGCAGACCCTGCCCGGTGCGCTGCTGGCCCTGGCGGACCGTTTCGACCTGCTCGCCGGCCTGTTCGCGATCGGCTCGGTCCCGACCGGCAGCTCGGACCCCTTCGGTCTGCGCCGGGCCGCCATCGGCGTGATCAACATCCTGCGTTCCCGGCCGGAGCTGAGCGCCCTGACCATCAGCGACGGGTTCGCCGCCGCCACCGCCCTGCAACCGGTGGAGCCCGCACCCGGGGTGCAGGACGACTTCCTGGACTTCGTCGCCCGCCGCTTCGAACAGCTGATGCTCGACGAGGGACACTCGATCGACCACGTACGCGCGGTCGGTTCACTGATCACCGAGCCCGCCCGCGCCGAAGCCACCGTCCGTGCCTTGCAAGAGCTGCACCAGACGCCCCGCTTCCGAGAGCTGGCGGCGGCACTCCAGCGCGTCCGCCGCATCGTCCCGGCCGGCACCCAGCCCGAATACGACTCGACGCTGCTGGAATCCGACGCCGAACACGACCTGGACCTCGCGATCCGCAAGGCGGCGCTCCAGCTCCGCGGCGTGACAGACCTGGAACTGTTCACCGAGCAGGCCCACAGCCTGGCCGGGCCGATCAACGCGTTCTTCGACGCGGTGCTGGTGATGGCGGACGACCCGGCGATCCGGGCCAACCGCCTCGGTCTGCTGGCTGCCGTGTACCAGCTGGCCGCCGGGCAGTTGGACTGGGAGCAGCTGCGCGATTAGGCCGCGTCTGAGGAGTGGTCATAGCCAGCCGTTGATTGCTGCGATGGTGACGGCGGCCTGGTAGCGGCAGGCAAGTTTCGTCCTACCGGGCCGTCACCGCGCGGTGCTGTAAGTTTCACGTCTCCGGCGGGCGGCCGAACCGGGCGTGGCCAGCGGAAGTGTCGACCATGCGGAAAATCAGCCCTCCTGCTCGCGCTCGATGTTCTTGACGCCTACAGAGGGTTGTGACAACCTCCCGCAGCGATACGAGGCATCTCGGCCCCACATCAGATCCACCGGCTTGCGGCATTCGTATCGGGATCGGTGTTACCGCTAACACGGCATTCTGATCTCCGCCCACCTGTTGAGGGGTCTGAGGAGGATTCCATGAACGGCAGACGACGACGGCGATGGCTCGCGGGTACCGTGGCCTTCCTTGTCGCGGCGATGGCAGCGATCGGCACCACCACCTCCACACAGGCTGCGCCCGTCGGGTCGGGCTCAGGGAACGCCGTCACCCCCTGGCCGCCGTCCTCCACCTACAGCAACCCGGTCATGTGGGAGGACCTGGCCGACGCCGACGTGTTCCGGGTCGGCGACACGTTCTACTACTCGGCCTCGACGATGCACTACTCGCCGGGCGCGCCGATCCTCCGCTCCTACGACCTGGTGCACTGGGAGTTCGCCGGGCATTCCGTGCCGTCGCTGGCGTTCGGGGCGAAGTACGACCTCAACGGCAACGGCCGGGCCTACGTCAACGGGGTCTGGGCGTCGTTCCTGAACTACCGCAAGAGCAACAGCACCTTCTACTGGGGTGGCTGCATCGACTTCAACAAGACCTACATCTACACCTCGACCTCGGTCGAGGGCGGCTGGCAGCAGCGCAGCGTGATCAACAACTGCTACTACGACGCCGGCATGATGGTCGACGACGACGACACCATGTACGTCGCCTACGGCAGCGGCACGCACAGCGTCGCCCAGCTCTCCGCCGACGGGCTCAGCCAGGTCAGGACGCAGACGGTGTTCACCGATCCGTCCAGCACCGGCACGACCGAGGGCAACCGGATGTACAAGGTCAACGGGAACTACTACATCCTGGTGGACCATCCCGCCAACGCCGAGTACGTGCTGAAGTCCACCAACGGCCCGTTCGGCCCGTACACGGAGCAGCCGCTGCTGAACAACATCGGCACGCCCATCGTCGGCGGCGGCGTGCCGCACCAGGGCGGCATCGTGCAGACGCAGAACGGCGACTGGTACTACATGGCGTTCGTGGACTCCTACCCCGGCGGCCGGGTCCCGGTGCTGGCCCCGATCAAGTTCGACGCGAACGGCTGGCCGGTGCTGCAGACGGTCAACGGGGCGTGGGGCGTCAGCTACCCGTACCCGAACGTCCCGGCCCCGGCGCAGCAGGTGAAGCCGCCCACCGGCGTCGACACCTTCGCCGGCACCGCCCTGGGGCCGGAATGGGAGTGGAACCACAACCCCGACACCACCAAGTTCTCGGTGAACAACGGGCTGACCCTCCAGACCGCCACGGTGACCAACGACCTGTACTCGGCCCGCAACACCCTGACGCACCGCATCCTCGGGCCCACATCCACCGCCACGATCCCGCTGGACTACTCCGGGATGCACGACGGCGACCGGGCAGGCTTGGCGATGTTCCGCGACTCCTCGGCGTGGATCGGCGTCAAACGCGACAACGGCGCCAATCGGCTGGTGTTGGAGAACAACATCACGATGGACACCAACTGGAACACGACGAACACCGGCTCCGATGCGGCCAGCACACCCATCTCCGGCGGCACCGTCTGGTTGCGGGTCAGCGCCGACATCACACCCGGCTCAGGAAGACAAGCGCACTTCTCCTACAGCACTGACGGCGTCACCTTCACTTCCTTCGGACCGGCGTTCACGATGGACACCGACTGGCAGTACTTCATGGGCTACCGGTTCGGCATCTTCAACTACGCCACCACCGCGCTCGGCGGCAGCGTGAAGGTCGG
>JABFXP010000284.1 GCA_013361685.1 Catenulispora sp. | reverse complement strand
CCGTGAGGAGCCCGCCGCCGACGGCGCTCCCACCGAGCCGCTGCCGGTGCTGCGCGACCCGGAGCCGGACGAGAAGCCGGACGAGAACCCGGTGCCGAGCGCCTTCGAAAGTCCCGAGCCGCCGAAGCCGAGCGTCCTGGCCGAGGCCGCGACCGTCTCCTTCCGCCGCATGCCCTCCACCGACCTCGTGCTGCCGGACACGGTCGCCGAGGTCGTCGCGGTGGTCGACGCCGCCTCGAAGGCCATCGCCGCCGCGGAGGACGCCGCGCGGCAGGTGGCGGCCGCGGCGAAGTCGGCGGCTCCGGCGGCGGACGTGCCGCCGCCGGTGCTCGATCTGCGGCAGCCCGCGCAGCCCGCGCCGGTGGACGGTCTGCTGGACCTCCTGGCGCCGGTGCTGAACAAGCCGCTGCTGGAGGTCAAGCAGCCCGAGTTGCCGCCCGCACCGGATCTGATGGCGCTGCACCGTGCCGAGTTCGAGGTCGACTTCGTCGAGCCGCCGCACGTCGCGGCCGGTGACGAGCCGCCGATACCGACCCGGTTCGGACCGGGGCTGGCGGTGCTGCCGCACATCGAGTTCCCGGTGTAGCCGCCGCCGGAACGGCCGGTCAGCCCAGGCCGTCGCCCGCGCTGCGGATGTCCGGCAGCTCGGGCCGGTCCTCGCTGCCGGGCTGCAGGATCACCGCGGCGATGCCCCAATGGTGCTTCATGCGCTCGAGCGGATCGCTGTGCAACAGCGGCTTCTTCCGGGAGAAGCGCCGGGGCGTCGGGTTCTTCTCGCGAGTCTTGATCTTCATGCTCTCGCGGCGGGTGCCGCCGGTGACGGTCACCTTCTCGAAGCGCCCGGCGACCTCGGCGGCCCAGTGCCGCCCCAGGACGCCGACCCGCGCGGCCGGTTCGGTGCGGCGGCCCGCGCGGAACGTCACCTGGACCGTGTCGATCCCCAGCGGCAGCTTCCCCCAGGCCACGGACCACGGCGCCTCGTCGTCGCGGCTGCGCAGGGCGCCGGCGACGAACGCGCTGTCGTCGGCCGCATCGGAGGCTGGTTCGGCGACGGAATCGGGGGAGACGGGTCCCGTGCTGGCAGCCGGTTCGTCGGGCACACGCCGAAGCATAGTTGAGGCTCGCTTGATCCTGTGCTGTGACGCGGCCCCGGCGATCTTCTATCCGTGTAAGTTCTCTGACAACAGCGGTTTATAGATCACTTTGCGCGTAATAGGAGGCAGCTCTGATGACAGATCGGATGAGCGACGGACTGGGCGCGTTGAGCCGCCGCGGCCTGCTGGGACGCGCCGGGGCGGTGGCCGTCGGCTCCGCCGCCCTCGGCGGGTTCGGCGCCGTGGCCCCGGCGGAGGCCGCGACGCCGCAAGCGGCGGCCCCCGACGCGGCGACCCCCGCCGTCTTCCCCTCGGTGAGCATCAAACCCGGCGACGTCCGCTACGACAGCATGCTCCGCGGCGACAACTTCCGCTTCGTCGGCCATCCCGACGAGGTCCGCGTCGTCACCTGCACCCAGGACGTCGTCCGCGCGGTCACCGACGCCGTGGCCGCCGGCAAGCGCATCACGCCCCGCAGCGGCGGCCACTGCTTCGAGAACTTCACCGCCACCCCGGACATCAACATCCTGCTGGACATGACCCCGATGAACGCCGTCGGCTACGACCCGGTCATGCGCGCCTTCTCGGTCCAGGCCGGCGCCCGCGTCGGCGAGGTCTACACCGCGCTGTTCAAAGGCTGGGGCGTCACCCTCCCGGCCGGCGGCTGCCCGGACATGGGCGCCGGCGGCCACTTCGTCGGCGGCGGCTACGGCCCGCTGTCCCGCCGCTACGGCTCCGTCGTCGACCACCTCTACGCCGTCGAGGTCGTGGTCGTCGGCGCCGACGGCACGGTGCGCACCGTCGTCGCCACCCGCGAGCCGGGCGACCCGAACCGCGACCTGTGGTGGGCCCACACCGGCGGGGGCGGCGGCAACTTCGGCGTCGTCACCCGCTTCTGGTTCCGCGCGCCGGGCGTCACCCCCGGCCCCGGCGACGACCCGGCGAAGCTGCTGCCGCCGGTGCCCGGAGAGATGCTGTTCTGGCTGGTCGAGTGGCCCTTCGACGCCTCGATGACCGAGACCGAGTTCAGCACCATCGTCAGCAACTTCGGGCACTGGCACGAGCAGAACAGCGCACCGGGCGCGCCCGGCACCGGCCTGTACGCGATACTCAACGTCGGCAACCGCCTGTCGGGCAAGTTCTACATGGCGATCCAGGCCGACGCCGGCCTGCCGAACGTCGGCGCCCTCGTCCAGGCCATGATCAAGGACGTCCAAGGCGACGCGACCGTCCAGCCCTACGTCAACCAGGGCGCCGTCTTCCCCTGGCTGCACATGACCACCTGGCCCGGCGACGGCGAAGGCGGCGACAAGGTCACCCGCCGCTACAAGATCAAGGCCGCCTACCTGAAGAAGTCGTTCTCCGACGACCAGCTCTCCGCGATCTACGCCGGCCTGACCGACCCGAACGGCACCTCCGGATCCGGCATCCTGCTCATCGGCTACGGCGGCCAGATCCAGGCCGTGGCCCCGGACGCCACCGCCCTGGCGCAGCGCTCCGTGGTGATGAAGGCCGTCTTCGAGACGACCTGGCTCTCAGAGCTCGACGACGCCGCCCGCGTCCAGTGGATCCGCGAGTTCTACCGCAGCGTCTACGCCGCGACCGGCGGCGTGCCGGTGCCCGGCGACGTCAACGACGGCTCCTACATCAACTACCCCGACACCGACCTGGCCGACCCGGCCTGGAACACCTCGGGCGTGCCCTGGCACGACCTGTACTACCAGGGCAACTACCCGCGCCTCCAGCAGGTCAAGGCCAAGTGGGATCCGCGCAACGTGTTCCGGCACGGCCTGTCGGTCGAACTTCCCGCATAGTCCGGCCGAACAGGCCGTGCAGTCAGTGATTGAGGCCCCTGAAGCGCTCCCCAGGTAATCAGGGGCCTCAATCAGCTCAAGGGCGCTACTCGCAGCGGTCCGGCCAGCTCGGGTTGCGCGGGTCCACGACCGGCGGCAGCGCCTTGTCGTGCGGCTTGATCAGGTACGCGATGCCGCCGGAACCAGACCCCGGACTGCCGTCGGCCTTGGTGTAGACGGTGCGCAGCCACACGGTCTCGAACATCCGCCGCGGATACACGGTGTAGACGTTGTCGTCGCTGTTGCTCGCCGGATCGTTCACGATCACGTCGCCGTTCGCATCGAACCCGATCACCGTCCACAAATGACCGGCGCTGGCGTAGTAGCCGTTCTCCGCCTTGGTGAACGACTGCGACGTCACCACCGGGAACCCGGCGGCGATCAGCACCTCGAGCTCGTGCAGCGAGTTCAGCCGCACCACCATCGCGTCCAGCCCGTACGAAGCGGCGTAGGCGCACGTGAACGGCCAGTTGCCGGTGCCCTCGTACCCGTAGTCGTAGCTGTACCGCGCCGCCTGGTCCACCGACGGATCAACGTAAGAGGGATCGACCCACGCCAACTGCTCGGCACTGGGCCCCTTGCCCCAGAACTCGACGACCATCTCGGTCGACGTCGGACTGCACCAAGCCTCGCCGCCTCCGCCGTACTGCACGTACTGACCCTTGTGGATGTTCTGCGCATACGGCTTGACGTCCAGCGTGATGCCCGTAGCCGGACCCGGCACCGTCGCCGGAACAGTGGTGCGGTCCGGCACCGCCGAGGCCACGGCCCCGATCTGCCACACCCGGGGACTGGCATGACTGCCGGTCTTCCGCAACAGCGTCAGCCGCAGCTTGTAAGAACGCATCGAATGCCCGGTCTCGGCACCCCAGGTGTCCGTGTCGATCTCGGCATACGCGTTGGACTGCCCGTTCACCGAGGTCCGGTCGATGTCATCGTCACCCAGCGCCCAGACGCCCATCACCCAGGTGTCCTGGTGACCGTCCTCCATCGTGGCGAGCAGCTCCACCTTGACGAAGGTGCCCTTCGGCGTCTCGGCGTTCCAGTGCGCCGTCAGCTGCGTGGCGCCGAAGTCGAGACGCCGCGACGGCGAGGTCCACGTCGCGTACTCGTACTCCGCCGTGGTGCCGAGGTACGGATCCGTGTAGGAAACGGTGCCGACCGAGTGCCCGATCACGACGCCGAGCCGCGGCCCGGGCAGCACCAGCGCGCCGTCCGACCGCCCCGTCATGAAATCAGACCACGAAGTCCACCGGTCGAACCGGACCCGCGCCCCGTCCGACGCCCCCGCCATGCTCATGGCCTGCGCCCCGTTCCTCGAACCGGTGGAGGCGGCCGCCGACCCGGCCCCCGCGATCCCCGCGGCCACCGCCCCCGCGGTCGCACCGCCGGCGAGCACCGCCCGCCGGCTCATCCCCGCACTGTGCCGATCCGCTGACATCAGCCCTCCACATGACTGGACACTCCACGTTGAATGCTGTTGAAGATTAGCTCTGATCTGTTCCAAGCGGAAGTAATTCCGCGCACATCACTGCCGGTTCATGACTGATGTTGCCGACCGCCCCGCCCTGGGTATCCACCGGTAGCGAAAAACGACGCAACAGCAGGGGGAGCTGGTGACGTGGCACTAGAGCAGCTCTACTTCACCGGCAGCAACCGCGGCCCCTTCATCGACCACCGTCTCAATGCCCTGAGCCCCGGCGCCTCCGCCGAGACCCAGCGCGAAGCAGCGGCCCTGATCAGCTACCGCCCCCCGCCCTCCCAGGCCTCCCCGTCCACGCCCGACGACCTCCGCCGCTGCCCGGTGAACCTCACCTTCCGCCCCGGCACCCCGGCCATCCTGGCCAACGTCGAATACGTCGGCCGCGACCCCGCCGGCCACTTCGGCGCCTACTTCGCCCACGCCCTCACCGCCGCCCACCCCGCCGACCTCGCCGACGGCCTGGACGGCATGCTCCCGATCGAGACCTGGCGCTCCCCGATCTGGACCAGAAGGCAGACCCCTGACACCACCCTGCCGCCCCTGACCCAAGCGCTCCCCCGCGGCGGTGTCACCCCGGCCGCCGTCCGCGCCTTCCTCGCCGACCACCCCCTGGCCGACCAACTGCCGGTCCTCGTGACCGCGGTGGCCGGCGCCCAAGCCGGCTGGGGCCCACCGGTCCTGATCATCGAGTCCGACTCCGACCGCGCAGCCCTGTGGATCGGCGCCGTCTCCTACCTCCTGCCACCCCGCGCCGCCCGCACCCTGGCCTTCGCCACCTACACCGCCGACCCCGGCACCACAACCTGGGCCCACGTCATCGGCACCGTCTCCGAAACCGAACTCCCCCTGGACCTGGTCCACACCCTCGAAGTCTTCGACATGCCCGCCGGCCGCATCCCCGACAGCCGCACCCTCGCAGTCGCCGCGGTAGCCGCCCGCGTCGGCGTCGGCACCGCCCGCGCCCTCTGGTACACCGCCGAAACCCTGGCCGAACCGGACGCACCCTTCGACGCCTGGTACGGCCCCCTCGCCGCAGCCGCCGCCCTCAAAGGCATCCCCCTCACCCCATCCGAGAACAGCGCGGTAGCGGAATGGGCCGCCCGCAACATCGAACGCCTGGACCCCGCCCTGGCCAACGACCTCGCCATGAAACTCACCGAGCAATGGCGCACCGACGAAGAGTTCCTCCCCACCCTGTTCAACCTGGCCTGGCGAGGCCGCAACCAGGCACTCTGCGACGAGATCCGCATCCGCCAAATCGACATCGAACTCACCCGAGTCCGCGACGGCGCCCCCGGAGCAAGCACCGCAGCCCGCATCGAATCCCCCCGCGTCCGCCAACGCGTCGCAGCCCACGTCCGCGAACTCCTGGAATCGGCACCAGTCGGCTCAGCCCCAGCCGTAATCCGCCTCCTGGACTGGACCCGCCGCACCGGCCTGGCACCAGAGCTGGACCCAGCGGTACTGGTCGAACTCACCAAGTGGGTCCTCGCCCCAGAAGTCATGAGCGGCCACTTCAACGACCCACTCGGCGCCCTCATACAAGATTGGCCCGAACTCCGCCAGAGCTTCGTGAAGTTCCTCCAATCCCTCGCCGACGAAGGAACTCAAAACCTCGACTCAGCCCTCGACAGCCCCCTCAGCCCCTTCCTCCGCAACAACCCGTCCTTCGAACCCGACCTCACCGAACACCCAGCCCTGCTCGAAGCCCTCTGGATCAGCCACGCCCGCCAGGACGCCCAACAGGTACCCGTCCTCCGCGCAATACTCGCCCACCGCAACACCCGCCTCCCCGACGCAGAACTCCTCAGCCGCATCTGGCCCCAAGGCTGGACACCCCAAACCATGGTCCACGTCGCCGCCGCAATCCCCCTGGAAGAACTGGACGACGACAAAGCCGCAACCTGGTTCCTCGACACCCTCAGCACAGCATCCACCCCAGCCGACATCACCTGGTACGTAACCGTCTCCCGCCGCCTCCTGGCATCCCCCGCAGCCCAACGCCTCGCAGCCCGCTGCGCCCCCCTCACCAAAGCCGTCGAACTAGACCGCCGATGCCACGAAGCCCACGCATTCCGCGACCTGGAATGGATCGCCCGCCAAGACAGCCCCGCCACCCCGATGATCGCCGTCATGGTCGCAACAGCACTGCCCGAACTCCTCATGACCGCACCACTGGACCCAGACCAACTCTGCTCGATCCTGGAACTGATGTACCCAGACGCGATGCGCGCCTTCCTCCTCCGCCTCCAAGCAACCCCAGACCCCACCACCACCGGCCTGATGCGCATAGCCGGCCTCTTCGTCCTCGCCGAAACCAGCTACCACCACGATGCACCCCTGCGCACCGAACTCCTCACCTACGTCGCCCAAGCAGCCCCCATCAACACCCCCGAGTGGGCCCGCGTGCGAACCCTCATCCTGTCCAGCCGCCGCGAAGTCGAAGACGAACTACTGACCTTCGAAGAGACCCACCAACAGCAGCGCTCCTGGTTCCGCCTCCGCAAGCGCCCCTAAACACCTACGTCAGCTGACTGCCCCCCGGATTGAGTCATCTCCGCCGTCATCTGTCTGATGCCCCAACCCACCCCGAGTGGTGCGATGGTCCCACCAGAAGCCCCGAAACCAGGAGCCCCCAATGACCACCGACACCCTGTCGACCTTCCTCCCCACCCCCGGCACCATCGACCTCGACACCCGCCCAGAAAACACCCCCACCGAACGCGAACGCGCCATGCGCTACATAGCCAGCGCCGCCCACAACACCGACGACGCCCTGACCCTCATGACCGCCCTCGGCCTGGTCGAGGCACCCCCCACCCACCGCCCAGGCCGCTACCGGAGGACCAGGTAAAGCGGCCGCCGCAAGGTGACCAACGCCCCAGCCCCCACCGCACCAGACCTCCCCAACGCGACCAACACCCCACCCCACCCCACCCACCGCACCAGACCTCCCCAACGCGACCAACACCCCACCCCACCCACCGCAACGGGCCTCGCCAACGCAACCAACAATGTGGCACCCCGAGGCCTCCACACTCTTGTGGCGTCCTGGTCTCCCCGTCGCTTCGGCGGGCGAAGCCAATCTCGCCGGGCAGGCGGTGTCAAGCCTCGCATAAGTAACCAACCACCCAAAGGGTCGGCTTGACTCCGCCTGACCGGCGTGATTCCGTAAGGCGCCGAAGCGACGGGGAGACCAGGACAAAGG
>JABFXP010000452.1 GCA_013361685.1 Catenulispora sp. | reverse complement strand
CTGCGGCCCGGCCGGCTGGACGTGAAGATCAAGATCGAGCGTCCGGACGCCGAGGCGGCCAAGGACATCTTCAGCAAGTACGTCACCGCCGACCTGCCGCTGCACACCGA
This sequence comes from Catenulispora sp., assembly GCA_013361685.1. Lineage (GTDB taxonomy): Bacteria > Actinomycetota > Actinomycetes > Streptomycetales > Catenulisporaceae > Catenulispora. The sequence continues at coordinate 7,533 of JABFXP010000452.1, read as the reverse complement.
GGACCTGGCCGAGCACGGCGGCGACCGCGAGGCCACCGTCGGGGCGATGATCCAGGCCACGGTCGAGCGGATGTACAGCGAGATCGACGAGAACCGGTTCCTGGAGGTGACGTACGCCAACGGGGACAAGGAGGTCATGTACTTCCGCGACTTCAACAGCGGCGCCATGATCCAGAACATCGTCGACCGGGCCAAGAAGACCGCGATCAAGGACTTCCTGGACCACAAGCAGAAGGGTCTGCGGATCTCCCACCTGCTCGGCGCGTGCGTCGATGAGTTCAAGGAGAACGAGGACCTGCCCAACACCACCAACCCCGACGACTGGGCCCGCATCTCCGGCAAGAAGGGCGAGCGGATCGTGTTCATCCGCACGCTGGTCACCGGCAAGCGCGGCAGCGACACCGGCCGTTCGATCGACACGATCGCCAGCACGGGTCAGTATCTGTAAGACCACGGACGACTGCCTTCGGGGCCGCAGGAGCGGCTCCGAAGGCAGTCGTGTTTGCCGTCGTGTGCCCGCAGTCGGCCCCAGTCGACCTCAACGTTCGGTGTCGGCGCATTTATGCGGGATTGACTCGTGGGCCCCGGAACCACGATTCGATGATCACCCTCCGGGTACACAACCCCACGTGGCATCCCGACGCACCGCCAGAAACCGTGCACAAGGCACTGCCACACGTCAGTCCAGCGGAATAAGGTGGCCGGTATGAGCGTGTGGCGAATCATGGGCACCGAGACTGAATACGGCATCTCCGTGCCGGGCAATCCCGGCGCCAACGCGATGCTGATCTCCTCCCAGATCGTCAACTCCTATGCCGCGGCGATGCACCGCGCCCGCCGCGCGCGCTGGGACTTCGAGGAGGAGAACCCGCTGCGCGACGCCCGGGGCTTCGACCTGGCGCGGGACGTCGCCGACGCCAGCCAGCTCACCGACGAGGACGCGGGCCTGGCCAACGTGATCCTCACCAACGGTGCGCGGCTGTACGTCGACCACGCGCACCCGGAGTACTCCTCGCCGGAGGTGACCAACCCCCGCGACGCGGTGGTCTGGGACAAGGCCGGCGAGTGGATCATGGCCGAGGCCTCCCGGCGGGCCGCGGAGATCCCCGGCACCGCGCCGATCAACCTGTACAAGAACAACACCGACAACAAGGGCGCCTCCTACGGCTCGCACGAGAACTACCTCATGCAGCGGACCACGCCCTTCGCCGACATCGTCCGCAACCTGACCCCGTTCTTCGTCTCCCGGCAGGTGGTGTGCGGCGCCGGCCGGGTGGGCGTGGGCCAGGACGGGCGCGCCCACGGCTTCCAGATCTCCCAGCGCGCCGACTTCTTCGAGGTCGAGGTGGGCCTGGAGACCACGCTCAAGCGCCCGATCATCAACACCCGGGACGAGCCGCACGCCGACCCCGAGCGGTACCGGCGGCTGCACGTGATCATCGGCGACGCCAACCTGGCCGAGATCTCCGTCTACCTCAAGATGGGCACCACCGCCCTGGTGCTGGCCATGATCGAGGAGCGGTTCATGTCCACCGACCTGTCGGTGGACCAGCCGGTGCGCACGCTGCACCAGGTCAGCCACGACCCGACGCTGCGGCAGCTGGTCACGCTGCGCAACGGCCGCAAGCTCACCGCGGTGCAGCTGCAGATGGAGTACTGCGAGCAGGCCCGCAAGTTCGTGGAGGACCGCCTGGGCTCGGACGTGGACGACGTCACCAAGGACGTGCTGGAGCGCTGGGAGTCGGTGCTCTCGCGCCTGGAGTCCGACCCGATGACCTTGTCCCGGGAGCTGGACTGGGTCGCCAAGTACGAGATCCTGCTCGGCTACCGCAAGCGCGACGGCCTGGACTGGGACTCCTCGCGGCTGCAACTGGTCGACCTGCAGTATTCCGACGTGCGGCCGGAGAAGGGCCTGTACCAGCGCCTGGCGGCCCGCGGCCGGTTCGAGCGGATCACCAGTGACGAGGAGATCCGGCGCGCCGTGGACCACCCGCCGGAGGACACCCGGGCCTACTTCCGCGGCCGGTGCCTGGACAAGTACGCCGACTCCGTGGCGGCCGCCTCCTGGGACTCGGTGATCTTCGACGTGCCGGGCCGGGAATCGCTGCAGCGGGTGCCCACCCTGGAGCCCACCCGGGGAACCAAGCAGCACGTCCAAGCGTTGATCGATCGGAGCCGCACGGCCGAGGACTTGGTCCGGGCGCTCACCGAAGGCTGAACCGCGCACTCAGCGCTAGACTGACCTATAGGCTGAGACAAAGAGTTCCACATTCTGGATCAGCGCCACTTCGGCGCTGGTCCAGCGTCTTTCATCCGGTGTAATGCCCGCCCGTCTCCCACCACCGCCCGTTAAGGAGGTGCTTCGCACCACTGCATTGAATCGGCTCACAGATCGCGAGTGGAATACCTCCGTTCGGGGGAAGTTGAAGCTAGAGTGAGGAAGATCGGCAACACGCCGAGGGAGTGGGAGAGGGCTGAGATGGCAGCGGACGAACGCGGCGGCCAGCAGCACGCCAACCGCGACAAGCAAGAGGTCGAAGAAACCGAGACCGAAGCGGGCAGCGACCTGAAGGAGCGCCAGGAGAAGCTCTCCGAGGACGTGGACTCGATGCTGGACGAGATCGACGAGGTGCTGGAGGCCAACTCCGAGGACTTCGTCCGGGGCTTCGTTCAGAAGGGTGGCCAGTGACCTTCGCGATCTACTAGGGTCGCGGTATCAAGGTCCGTCCCTGCAAGCCGCGGCCCGGCTCCTGGTGGAGCCCCTTGCCGCCGGTGCGCCGGGGCCAATAAACGAACCTTTTTATAGAAGGGGATTGCTGAAGTGGAAAGCAATGCGGACTGGGGCACTCGGGGCGGTCTGCCGCAGGCGTTCCTCACGCCCGGCATCTCCTCTTTCAGCGAGTTCCTGAAGGGATTCGCCCCCGAGTACCTGCCCGGCGGGCGCACCCTGCCGGCCGGCGCGACGGTGGACGCGCCGCACGGCACCACGATCGTCGCGCTCACCTTCCCCGGCGGCGTGCTGATGGCCGGCGACCGCCGGGCCACGATGGGCAACTTCATCGCCCAGCGGGACATCGAGAAGGTGTTCCCGGGGGACGAGTTCTCCGCGGTGGGCATCGCCGGCACCGCCGGCATGGCCGTGGAGATGGTCCGGCTGTTCCAGCTCGAACTGGAGCACTACGAGAAGATCGAGGGCGTCACGCTCTCCACCGACGGCAAGGCCAACCGGCTGGCCACCATGATCCGCGGCAACCTGGGGATGGCCATGCAGGGCCTGGCCGTGGTGCCGATGTTCGCCGGCTACGACGCCGAGACCGGACAGGGCCGGATCTTCAGCTACGACGTCACCGGCGGCCTGTACGAGGAGCACGACTTCTACTCGGTCGGCTCCGGCTCGATGTTCGCCCGCGGCGCGCTCAAGAAGCTGTTCCGCCCGGACTTCAGCGCCGAGGACGCCGCGGTCGCGGCGGTGCAGGCGCTCTACGACGCCGCCGACGACGACTCGGCCACCGGCGGCCCCGACCTGTTCCGCAAGATCTTCCCGGTCGTCGCGGTGGTCACCGAGGACGGCTACCGGCGGCTGCCGGACGAGGAGTTGGGCGCGCTGGTGGAGGGCGTCGTGGACGCCCGGCGCGTCGTTCCCGACGGGCCCCGCTCGCCGCTGCGATAGCTTCGGGCACGAAGCATCGCAGCACCCATCGTTTCTTGCAGGTTCTGGTCCCAGTCAGGAGTGACCCGTCGTGACGACGCCGTTCTACGTCTCGCCCGAGCAGATCATGAAGGACCGGGCCGAGTATGCCCGCAAGGGCATCTCCCGAGGCCGGTCCGTGGCAGTCATCTTCTATGACAAGGGCATCCTGTTCGTCGGGGAGAACCCGTCGCGGGCCCTGCACAAGATCTCCGAGATCTACGACCGCATCGCCTTCGCCGCGGCCGGCCGCTACAACGAGTACGAGCAGCTGCGCATCGCCGGGGTCCGGCACGCCGACATGCGCGGCTACGTCTACGACCGCCGCGACGTCACCGGCCGCGCCCTGGCCAACACCTACGCCCAGGCGCTCGGCACGATGTTCAGCGAGGGCTCGGGCAAGCCGTACGAGGTGGAGCTCGCCGTGGCCGAGGTGGGCGGCGAGGCCGCCGACGACCAGGGCTACCGGGTCACCTTCGACGGCCAGGTCACCGACATCCGCGGCTTCCAGGTGCTCGGCGGCGCCGCCGACGCCGTCAGCTCGGTGCTGGAGGACTCCTTCGAGGAGCACGCCAGCCTGGAGACGGTGCTCAACGCCGCGGTCGACGCCCTGGGCCGGGACGGCACCGAGCCGCGCACGCTGGCGCCGAACCAGCTGGAGGTCGCGGTCCTGGACCGGACCCGGCCGCAGGTGCGCAAGTTCCGGCGGATCGCCGGCCCCGCGCTGGCCCGGCTGCTCGGCCGGGACGGCGCCGACGAGAACGACAACGGCGGCAACGACTCCGACTCCGGCACCGGCAAGGACGCCGCGGCCGAGACCGCGATCGCCGACGGCGACGTGCTCGGCGCCGTGGACGACCTGCTCGAGGACGGGGACTCCTCGGAGTCCTGACATGCGGTGGTCGAACAAGGACCCAGAGGTCTTACGCGCGGCATAAGGTGGTCAACATGGACCGGCGGATCTTCGGACTAGAGAACGAATACGGCGTCACCTGCACCTTCCGCGGCCAGCGTCGCTTGTCCCCGGACGAGGTCGCCCGCTACCTGTTCCGCCGCGTCGTGTCCTGGGGGCGCTCCAGCAACGTCTTCCTGCGCAACGGCGCGCGGCTCTACCTCGACGTCGGCTCGCACCCGGAGTACGCCACCCCGGAGTGCGACTCGGTGCGCGAGCTGATCGTCCACGACAAGGCCGGCGAACGGATCCTGGAGGGACTGCTCGCCGACGCCGAGCGGCGGCTGCACGAAGAGGGCATCGCCGGGGACGTCTACCTGTTCAAGAACAACACCGACTCCGCCGGCAACTCCTACGGCTGCCACGAGAACTACCTCGTGGGCCGGCACGGCGAGTTCTCCCGGCTGGCCGACGTGCTGATCCCGTTCCTGGTCACCCGGCAGCTGATCTGCGGCGCCGGCAAGGTGCTGGCCACCCCGCGCGGCGCGGTGTACTGCGTCTCGCAGCGCGCCGAGCACATCTGGGAGGGCGTCTCCAGCGCCACGACCCGGTCCCGGCCGATCATCAACACCCGGGACGAGCCGCACGCCGACGCCGAGAAGTACCGGCGGCTGCACGTGATCGTCGGCGACTCCAACATGTCCGAGACCACGATGCTGCTCAAGGTCGGCGCCACCGACCTGGTGCTGCGGATGATCGAGGCCGGCACCACGCTGCGGGACATGACCCTGGAGAACCCGATCCGGGCGATCCGCGAGGTCAGCCACGACATGACCGGGCAGAAGAAGGTGCGCCTGGCCAACGGCCGCGAGATGAGCGCGCTGGAGATCCAGGAGGAGTACTTCACCAAGGCCCGGGACTTCGCCGAGAAGCGCGGCCTGCGCACCGGCGCCGTGGACCGGATCCTGGACCTGTGGGAGCGCACCCTGACCGCGGTCTCCAGCGGGAACCTGGACCTGATCTCCCGGGAGATCGACTGGGTGATCAAGTACCAGCTCATCGAGCGCTACCGGACCAAGCACGGCCTGGCGATGTCCGCGCCGCGGGTGGCGCAGCTGGACCTGGCCTACCACGACATCTCGCGCAACCGCGGCCTGTACTACCTGCTGGAGAAGCGCGGCATGGTCGAGCGCACCGCCACCGACCTGGAGATCTTCCAGGCCAAGTCGGTGCCGCCGCAGACCACCCGGGCGCGGCTGCGCGGGGAGTTCATCAAGCGGGCCCAGGAGCAGCGCCGCGACTTCACCGTGGACTGGGTGCACCTGAAGCTGAACGACCAGGCGCAGCGCACCGTGCTGTGCAAGGACCCGTTCCGGTCGGTGGACGAGCGGGTGGAGAAGCTCATCTCCTCGATGTAGCCCCCGGCGCGACCTTCTCGATGCCCGCGCCCGGCCCCGGCCGGGTGCGGGCCGCGCTAGGGTGGTGCGGTCCTGGGATGTGTGATCGTGGTATCGGCATGTCCCGAGTCCTCGCCGATTTGAGGTTTCCCTGTGCGCCGTCCCCTGGCGATCCGCCGGACCCGAACCGCCGCAGCCGCCGTCGCGGCCGCCGGCCTGGTGCTGCTGGCCGGCTGCTCCTCCGGCAAGTCCGCCGCCAAGCCGGCCGCGAGCACGCCGGCCGGGGCCGCGTCCTCCTCCGGAGCCGCTTCCTCCTCCGCGGCGCCCTCCTCCTCCGGAGCCCCGGGCTCCGACGCCTTCGGCGCCAAGGCGAACATCCAGGTCCCGGCCGGCCAGCCGGACGGCAAGCTGGGCGTCAAGGTCAAGATCGCCGGGGACGGCCCGGCGGTCGCCGACGGCAGCGTGGTGGTCCTGCAGTACACCGCCAAGCTCTGGCGCGACGGCACCGACCTGGGCAGCAGCTACGACCAGGGCGGCAAGCCGGCGATCGAGACCGAGGGCAAGAACGAGATGCTGGCCGGCTGGGAGCAGGGGCTCAAGGGCCAGAAGGCCGGCAGCCGGGTGGAGGTGACGGTCCCGCCGGCCCTGGGCTTCGGCGACAAGGGCACGCAGGCCGGCAACATCACCATCAAGGCCGACGACACCCTGATCTTCGACCTGGACATCGTCGGGGTCTACCCGGCCGTCACCGCCGACATCGCCACCGGCCCGAACGCGCTGAGCGACCCCAGCCTGCCGACCGTCGGCACCGAGGTCGGCACCGCCGACCCGAAGGTGACGATCCCGGCCGGCAAGACCGCCCCGGCCGCCGGCACCTACAAGCCGGTGATCGTCGGCAAGGGCCCCAAGGTGCAGAAGGGCCAGACCCTGGTGGTCCAGTACGAGGGCCTGCTGTGGCGCACCGGGCAGGTCTTCGACTCCTCCTTCAGCAAGAGCAAGTCGCTGTTCGCCACCCGGATCGGCGTCGGCTCGGTGGTCCCGGGCTGGGACGAGGGCCTGATCGGGCAGACCGTCGGCTCCCGGGTGCTGCTGGTGGTGCCGCCGGACAAGGGCTACGGCCCGCAGGGCCAGCCCGACGCCGGGATCCAGGGCACCGACACCATGGTGTTCGTGGTGGACATCCTGGACGCCCACTAGCCGCTCAGAACGCCCTGATAGCGTAACGAGAGGACCATCCCCGACAGGAACGGGAACACCAATCCCATGAGTCTTGACAAGCCCGAGATCGACTTCCCCGACTTCCCGGTGCCCGCCGATCTGGTGATCGAGGACATCGCCGTCGGAGACGGCGCCGAGGCCAAGTCCGGCCAGGAGGTCACCGTGCACTACGCCGGTGTGTCCTACTCCACCGGCGAGGAGTTCGACGCCTCGTGGAACCGCGGCCAGCCCTTCAGCTTCAAGCTGGGCGCCGGCCGGGTCATCGCCGGCTGGGACCGCGGCGTGGCCGGCATGAAGGTCGGCGGCCGGCGCAAGCTGGTCATCCCGCCGCACCTGGC
>JABFXP010000083.1 GCA_013361685.1 Catenulispora sp. | reverse complement strand
GCGGGGGCCGTTGACGGCGGCGATGCCGACGTTCTCGGTGAGGGTTTCGAGGACTTCCTCCTCGGTGGCGGCGATCGAGCACATCGCGCCACCCTCGGGAAGCGACTGCATCAAGCGCGCACGATTGGCGACCAACCGACAGGCGTCTTCGAGCGACAGGACGCCAGCAGCCCACGCCGCGGCGATCTCCCCCACCGAGTGTCCGGCGACCGCGTCAGGACGGACGCCCGCAGCGGCGAGCATGTCAACCAGAGCCACCTGAACGGCGAACAGCCCGGTCTGGGCATAGACGGTCTGGTCGGCGTCGATGTCCTTGGCCCGGCCGAGAACCACGTCGGCGACCGGCAGCCCGAGCTCGGCCTCCAGGACAGCCGCCACATAGTCGAAGGACTCTGCGAACACCGGCGACGCGGCGTAGAGGCCGCGTCCCATCCCGGCCCGCTGCGCGCCCTGACCGGAGAAGAGGAAGCCGACGCGCGAACTGCGTGCGATGCCGGAGACGACGGTCGCGGAAGACTGGTCAGTCGCGATGGCCGCCAGCCCGGCCGTCAGTTCCTCGCGCGTCCGGCCGACGACCACGGCGCGGTGGTCGAAACGGGCCCGCGTCGCCGCCAAGGACCACGCGATGTCTCCCGTTTCGAGCTCCGGGTGGCCGATCGCGAACTCCCGCACCCGGCCGGCCTGCGCGGCCCGGGCGTCAGGGCTGCGGCCTGCGACGACCCACGCGGAGACGTCGGAGCCGGCCAGTACCGGCGCCGGAGAAGGTGCTTCGACGATCTCTTCCGCGGCGTTCGGCGGCTCCTCGATGATCACGTGCACATTCGTGCCGCTCAGCCCGAACGCGGAGACGCCGGCGCGGCGGGTCGGGCCGCCGCTCGGCCAATCGACCGGCTCATTCAGGAGCCTGACATGGCCGGTCGTCCAGTCGATGTGCGAGGAGGGGGTCTGGGCGTGCAGGGTGCGCGGCAGGGTCGCGTGGCGCAGAGCCATGACCATCTTCATGATCCCGGCGACACCCGCGGCGGCCTGCGCGTGACCGATGTTCGACTTCACCGAGCCCAGCCACAGCGGCTTGTCCTCGGTGTGGTCCTGGCCGTAGGTGGCCAGCAGGGCCTGGGCCTCGATCGGGTCGCCGAGCGCGGTGCCGGTGCCGTGCGCCTCGACGACGTCCACCTCGGAGCCGGTGAGCTGGGCGTTGGCCAGCGCGGCGCGGATGACCCGCTGCTGGGAGGGACCGTTCGGGGCGGTCAAACCGTTCGACGCGCCGTCCTGGTTCATCGCGCTGCCCTTGACCACCGCGAACACCGGGTGGCCGTTGCGCTGGGCGTCGGAGAGCCGTTCCAGCAGCAGTACGCCGGCGCCTTCGCCCATGCCCATGCCGTCGGCGTCGTCGGAGAACGCCTTGCACCGGCCGTCGGCGGCGAGCGCGCGCTGCTTGGAGAAACCGACGAAGCCCGCCGGGTCGGCCATCACCATCACGCCGCCGGCCAGCGCCAGGGTGCATTCGCCGGAGCGCAGCGCCTGGGCGGCGAGGTGCAGGGCCACCAGGGAGGAGGAGCAGGCGGTGTCGACCGTGACGGCCGGGCCTTCCAGGCCGAGGGTGTAGGAGACGCGGCCGGACAGGATGCTGGTGATGTTGCCGGTGATCAGGTGGCCCTCGGCACCCTCGACGGTCAGCGCCTGGCCCAGGTAGCCGGACGGCGAGGCGCCGGCGAACACGCCGGTGGCCGAGCCGCGCAGCGTGTCGGGGTCGATGCCGGCGCGTTCCAGCGCCTCCCAGCAGATCTCGAGCAGCAGGCGCTGCTGCGGGTCCATGGCGATGGCCTCGCGCGGGCTGATCCCGAAGAACGCCGGGTCGAACTCCGGCGCCATGTGCAGGAAGCCGCCCTCCTGGACATAGGAGGTGCCGGGGTTGTCAGGGTCCGGATCGAAGAGGGCCGCCATGTCCCAGCCGCGGTTGGCCGGGAAGCCGGACACGGCGTCGCCGCCGGTCGCGACCAGGTCCCACAGCTGTTCGGGGGAGGCTACGCCGCCGGGGAAGCGGCAGCCCATGCCGACGATCGCGATCGGCTCGTCGGAGGCGGCGGCCGCGACGGGGGCGGCCGAGGCCGCGCCGGCGCCGCCGACCAGCTGGGCGATGATCTCGTGGGCCAGCACGGTCGCCGAGGGGTAGTCGAAGACGACCGTGGAGGGCAGCGTCAGGCCGGTCGCGGCGTTCAGCCGGTTGCGCAGGTCGATGGCGGTCAGCGAGTCGAAGCCGAGGTCGCGGAACGCGCGGTCGGCGTCGATCTGCGCCGGGGAGGCGTGGCCGAGGACCGCCGCGGCCTGCCCCTGGATCACGTCCACGACGATGCGCACCCGCTCGGCCGGGGCGGCGTCCAGCAGCCGGGACGCCAGCTCCCCGGCCGCGCCGGCGGCGGCTGGGTCGGCCACCGGCGCGGCGGTCAGGGCCCGGATCTCCGGGAGCTCGTTCAGCAGCGGCCAGGAGCGGGCCGAGCTGAACACCGGCGAGAACAGCTTCCAGTCGACGTCGGCGACCGCGATGAAGGTCTCGTCGTCGGCGAGCGCCTGTTCCAGGGCGGTGAGCGCGCGGCCCGGGTTGAGGAAGCCCATGCCCTGCTTCATCAGCCATTTGACGACCTCGGGCAGCGGCAGGTCCATCTCGTCGTCGTCGCGGGTGTCCCAGACGCCCCAGGCGACGGTGGTGGCGGGCAGGCCGCGGGCGCGGCGGTCCACGGCCAGCGCGTCGAGGAAGGCGTTGCCGGCGGCGTAGGCGCCGTGTTCCTTGCCGCCCCAGGTGGCGGCGATGGAGCCGAACAGGATGAAGGCCTCGAGGTCGATGCCGAGTTCGACGGTGACCTCGTCGAGCCAGACCGCGCCGGCGGCCTTGGCGCCGAGGGCGACGTGCAGCTCGTCCAGGTCGGTGGTGGCCAGCGGCATCAGGTGCACGAGGTTGGCGGCGTGGATGACGGCTTTCAGCGGCGGGAACGGGGTGCCGCCCCAGACGCGTAGGAGGCCGGCGAGGCTGTCGCGGGAGGCGAGGTCGCAGGCGACGATGGTGACGCCGGTGCCGGCCGCGGCGAGCTTCGCGGCCAGAGCCGCGGTGTTGGCCGCCGCCGGGCCGGAGCGGGTGGGGATGAGGACGTGCGGGGCGCCGCGGCGGCCGAGCCAGTCCAGCAGGCGCGGTCCGATGGCACCGGTCGCGCCGGTGACCAGGACGGTGCCGGTCGGGGTCCAGGGCTCGTCGGCCGGGGCGCCGCCGGTCTGCGGGCGGCGGGGTTCGGCGCGGACCAGGCGGCGGATCAGCGTGCCGGAGGGCCGGATCGCGACCTGGTCCTCGGAGCCGTCGGCGAGCACCGCGACGAGGCGGTTCGCGACGCGGTCGTCCCAAGCCGGGGGCAGGTCGATCAGCCCGCCCCAGCGGTCGGGGTGTTCCAGGCCGATGACCCGGCCCAGGCCCCAGATCTGGATCTGGAGCGGGTGGCGCAGCGGTTCGGCCGGGGTGACGGCGGCGGCGCCGCGGGTCAGGGCCCACAGCGGCGCGGTGACGCCCGCCGCGCCGAGGGCCTGCTCCAGGAACAGGGTGCCGGCGACGCCGACCGTCACGACGGGCGAGCCGTCGAGCTTCTCCTCGTCGAGCGAGACCAGTGACAGGACGCCGGCGAAGCCGTCGGCGGTGTCGGCGGCCGCGGCGGTGATCCGCTCGGTCAGGGACACCGGATCGCGGTCGGCGGCGCTCATCCGGATGACGCTGGTCTGCGCGCCGCGTCCGGTCAGGGCACGAACACAGTGCTCTGTCAGCTCCGCTTCGGCGGCGGTGGCGACGATCAGCCACGTACCGGACAGGGCGCGCGCCTCGGCGGTCTTCTGCGGCAGCCAGGAGACGCGGTAGCGCCAGTCGGCGATGGCCGATCCGTCCTGCTCGCGGCGGCGCCACGCGGCCAGCGCCGGCAGCAGTTCGTTCAGCGGACGGCTGCTGTCGATGGCGAGCGCCTGGTCGAGCCCGCTGATGTCGCCGGTCTCGATCGCGGCCCAGAAGCGGGCTTCGGCCTCGGTTCCGGCCAGGCGGCCGATCTCGGTGCCGTCCACGGCGGCGTCGGTGGTGGCCTGGGTCCAGTAGCGCTGGTGCTGGAAGGCGTAGGTGGGGAGCTCCACCCGGGTGCCGTGTCGCAGGACGGCGGTCCAGTCGACGGCGACGCCGCGCACGTGGGCGTCGGCGAAGGAGGTGAGCAGCCGGGCCGGGCCGCCCTCGTCGCGACGCAGGGTGCCGGCCACGACGGACGTGGTGACGCCGGCGTCCTCGAGGGTGTCGCCGATGGCGCCGGTGAGGACCGGGTGCGGGGAGATCTCGAGGAAGGTGCGGTGACCGCCGGCCGCCAGGGTGCGGATCGCGCGGTCGAATTCGACCGGGGAGCGCAGGGAGGCGTACCAGTAGTCGGCGTCGGCTTCGGGGCCGCGCAGCCACTCGCCGCTCATGGCGGAAATCATGGGGATCTGCGTCGCGGTCGGGGTGACGGCGGCGAGGACGCGCTTGATCTCGGTTTCCAGGGCGTCGATCTGCGCGCAGTGTGAGGCGTAGTCGACGGGAATGATGCGGGCCCTGATTTCCTCGGCTTCGGCGGCGGCCTTGATGTCCTGCAAGGCCTGCGGCTCGCCGGAGACCACGGTGGCCGAGGCGCCGTTGATCGCGGCGACGGAGACGCGGTCGCCGAACTCGGCGATGCGCTCGCGAACGGCGGCCACGGGAAGCGCGAGGGAGAGCATGCCGCCCTGACCGGCGAGCGGCCGCAGTGCTTGCGAGCGGAGGGCGACGACGCGGGCGCCGTCTTGCAGGGACAGGATTCCGGCGACCACCGCGGCGGCGATCTCGCCTTGCGAATGGCCGACGACCGCATCGGGGGTGACACCGGCTGCCTGCCACACGGCGGCGAGCGACACCATCATCGCCCACAGCACCGGCTGCACCTGATCGGCCGTTTCCAGCTGCTGATCGAGGAGGTCGTAAAGCGACCAGTCCACGAACGGCGCCAACGCCTCGGCACACTCGGCGAACCGCGCGGCGAACACCGGCGAGGTCGCCAGCAGTTCACGGCCCATGCCGACCCACTGACTGCCCTGGCCGGGGAACACGAACACCGACTTGCCGGCGCCCGTGGCGCCCGCGACGCCGGTGACGACGGTGCCGGAAGGCCGGCCGGTGGTGACGGCGGTCAGCCCGGCGGCCAGTTCCTCGCGGTCGGCGCCGATGACGACCGCGCGGTTCTCGAAGGAGGAACGACCGGTCGCCAGCGACCAGCCGACGTCGGCGACGTCCAGGTCGCGCAGGACCGCGTGGTCCCGCAGCCGAGCGGCCTGGGCGGCCAGCGCGTCGGCACCGCGACCGGAGACCAGCCACGCCGTGAACTCCGTGCCGTCTCCGGCCGCCGGGCCGGACAGCACCGGCAACTGCTCGGGCCCGGCCGCGTTCTCCGTCTCGGCCGCATCGGCGGGCTCGGTCGCATCGGCCGGTTCGGTCTCCTCCTCGGCGCCGACCGGCGCCTCCTCCAGGATCACGTGCGCGTTGGTCCCGCTCATCCCGAACCCGGACACGCCGGCCCGCCGGGGCCGCTCTCCCCCGCCCGGCCACTGCACCGCCTGATTCAGCAGCTTGACGTTCCCGGCCGTCCAGTCGATGTGCGGCGAGGGCTCGTCGGCATGCAGCGTCTGGGGCAGCAGGCCGTGCTGGAGCGCCAGGGTCATCTTGATGATCCCGGCGACGCCGGCGGCCGCCTGCAGGTGGCCGATGTTCGACTTGATCGAGCCGAGCCACATCGGGCGGTCGGCGGGGCGGTCCTGGCCGTAGGTGGCCAGCAGCGCCTGGGCCTCGATCGGGTCGCCGAGGGTGGTGCCGGTGCCGTGCGCCTCGACCACGTCGACGTCGGCCGTCGAGAGCTGGGCGTTGGCCAGCGCGGCGCGGATGACCCGCTGCTGGGAGGGGCCGTTCGGGGCGGTGAGGCCGTTGGAGGCGCCGTCCTGGTTGATCGCGCTGCCGCGGATCACCGCCAGGACCGGGTGGCCGTTGCGGCGGGCGTCGGACAGGCGCTCGACGAGGATCATGCCGACGCCCTCGGCCACGCCCATGCCGTCGGCGGTGGCGCCGAAGGCCTTGCAGCGGCCGTCGGAGGCCAGGCCGAGCTGGGTGCTGAACTGGGTGAAGATGGTCGGGGCGGCCAGGACGGTGGCGCCGCCGGCCAGCGCCAGGGTGCATTCGCCGGTGCGCAGGGACTGGCAGGCCAGGTGCAGGGCGACCAGCGAGGAGGAGCAGGCGGTGTCGATGGTGACCGCCGGGCCCTCCAGGCCCAGGGTGTAGGAGACGCGGCCGGAGACGACGCTGCTGGCGGTGCCGGTGAGCAGGTGGCCGTCGAGCAGGCGGTCCAGGCCCTTGCCGAATCCGTAGCCTGATACCGCGGCGCCGGTGAACACGCCGGTCTTGGAGCCGCGCAGGGACCGGGGGTCGATCCCGGCGCGTTCCAGCGCCTCCCAGGAGGTCTCCAGCAGCAGCCGCTGCTGCGGGTCCATGGCCACGGCCTCGCGCGGGCTGATGCCGAAGAAGCCCGCGTCGAAGTCGCCGACCTCGTAGACGAACCCCGCCTCGCTCAGCGAGGCGGCGCCGTCTTCGACCTCTGATTCCAGGTCGCGCAGCTCGGTGAGGTCCCAGCCGCGGTCGGTGGGCAGGCCGGCGACCGCGTCGCCGCCGGCCGCCAGCAGCTCCCACAGGCTGTCCGGGTCGTGGGCGCCGCCGGGGAAACGGCACCCGATCCCGATGATCGCCACCGGCTCCCGGCTCTGCTCTTCCATCTCGCGCAGGCGGCGTTGTGCGTCGGCCAGGCTCGTCGTCGCCCACTTGAGGTAGTCGCGCAGGGTCTCTTCAGATGCCACCGGAACCTCACCTATTCGCGTATCGGGAAAGCAAGCCGGTCCGCCCGGTCAGTTCCGGCCGAGCTCCCGGTGGATGAAGTCGAAGATCTCGTCGTCGGAGGCGGACTCGATCCGCTTGGCGACCTCGGCGCCGTCGCCGGCGGCCGTGCCGATCCCGCTCCAGGTGGCCAGGAAGCGCTGCAGCCGGGCCGTGACCTGCTCGTGCAGCTCCCCGTCCGGCGTGGCGCCGGACAGCAGCGCGTCGAGCTTGTCCAGTTCGGCGAGCAGCGGCAGCCCGTCGGCGTCGGCCGGGAACCACTGGGCGCGCAGATGGTCGGCGAGCACGCTCGGGTTCGGGTAGTCGAACAGTAGAGTCGCGCTCAGGCGCAGGCCGGTGGCGGCCGAGAGCCGGTTGCGCAGGTCCACGCTCGTCAGCGAGTCGAAGCCGAGTTCGCTGAACGCCCGCTCCGGCTCCACGTCGTCGACCGACGGATACCCGAGCACCGCGGCGGCCTCCGACCGCACCAGGTCGGTCAGGATCCTGGCCTGCTCGGCGGCCGGCAGTCCGGCCAGCTCCCCGGCCAGCTGCTCGACCCGGGCCGGCGCGGCGCCGCCGGCGGAGGCGTCCGCGCCGTCGCTCTCGGCCAGGGCCCGGCCCACCTCCGGCAGCGCCTCGATCAGCGGCGAGGGCCGGCGCAGCACGAACACCGGCGCGAACCGCTTCCAGTCCATGTCGGCGACGGTCAGCAGATCCGCCCCGGAGTC
>JABFXP010000289.1 GCA_013361685.1 Catenulispora sp. | reverse complement strand
CTCCCGCGTCCGCTGGCCGGGGCGACGGCCTGGACCGGGTTCCTGCCGCCGCGCACCGGGTGGCGGCCGGTCGGGGAGCTGTCCGTCGGCGCGGTCGAGGCCGCCGCACGCGCAGGAATCGCGGCGTTCAAGCAACAGGCCGAGGCGCTGCCGGACCAGGAGCGCACCCGCGCCGCCGTCGACCGGATCGCGGCGGAGATCTGGGACCGGCCGCTCGGCCACGGATTGCCGGTGCGGGTCGCACACGCCGCGCGTGCGCTGGCCTTTCTCGGCCCGACGGGTGCCGATGCCCCGTCTGAAGCGGTGGCCGCCGTGCGCTCGGCCGGGCGCTGGCTGCGTTTGGACGCGCCGTACGGGACCGTCGTCGTGCGGTCTGGATCCGGATTGCTGGTCTGAGTCCTGCGTCAGACCGTGACGCCCTTGTCCCGCAGCCAGGTCAGCGGGTCGATCAGCGTGCCCTGGCGAGTGGCGATCTCCAAGTGCAGGTGCGGTCCGGTGGAGTTGCCGGTGGAGCCGAGGTAGCCGACTGTCTGGCCGACGCTGACATGGCCGCCGGTCGTCGCGAGACGGGAGAGGTGGTTGTAGGTGGAGCTGGTGCCGTCGGCATGCTTCACCACGGCGCGGAGGCCGTACGGCCCGGCCCAGCCGGTCGAGGTGACGGTGCCCTCGGCGACCGCCTTCACCGGGGTGCCGTGCGGGGCGGCGAAGTCGAGGCCGGTGTGGGCTCCGCTGGCCCAGCGGGTGCCGCCGTCGCCGAAGTGGGCGGTCAGGCGGGCGCCGGGGACGGGGGAGGAGTGCGTCGGTGCCGGTGCCGGCGCGGGAGCCGGAGCAACTGCGGGGGCTGGCGCGGCCGCAGCCGCCGGTGCCGCAACCGCCGGAGCCGCCGTAACAGGCACGGCAGCGGCAGCGGCAGGCTGAGCGACGGCAGCCGCCGCCAGCGGCGCGACAGCCGCAGCGCCGCCCACAGCGGTGTGATTGATCCGCGACGTCAGCAGATCCGGAGCAACGCCAGCCGCCACCGCCTGCTGCGCCTCCACGATCGGCGCACCCGGCCGCGCCGCCATGGCGGGCGTGGCGACGGCGGCCAACGCCACCATCGCGCCCCCGCCGACGACCGCGAAGAGCGGGAGCCGGCGGCGGCGTTCGGAGTGGCCGTTCGGGCGGTGGTGAGCGATAGGCATAGTTCAAATTTAGACAAAATGGACATCGCCGGTAGTCGCCGACTCGCTGCGCCCAGTTATTTAGCCAGTACAAACACCATCGCCTGCGCAGCTCATGCAGCCAGAATCAGCTGTTCACCGCGCCCGCTCGTCTGAGCCCCGGTGTGACGCAACTCGCGCCGAATCAGCCCTACCCCGCAGCCCGAGCCCGCCGCTGCCGCTTCGCCAACGGCATCAGCGCCATGTCCTCCGCGCTGACCTTCAGCCCCTTGTACGCGTACCCCCGCTGCGCGAGCCACGCCTCGGCCTTCGCCTGCGCCCGTTCTCCGGCCGCGACGATGTCCTCCTCGCGCTCTCCGTGCTCCAGGTACCGGAACGTGAAGAACGGCCGCATCGCCAGGTCGTACGTCAAGCTGCCCTCTGCCGTGAACGCCGCGTTCAGCACATCGTGCTCCGCCGCCCGCGCCAGCAGCTCCGCCCGCTGGTCCGCGGTCAGCGCGTCGAAGGAGCCGCGGACCATGACCCGGAAAGTGCGTTCGCTCATGGCTCCGACCCTAGTCGGCACCCGGCCCGGCCACGAGCGAATTAGTGACCACTCACTCAGGTCACTCGGAGTTGACCATGCTGTGTGCGGCACGCACCAAGTAGTCCCACAGCTCAGCCTCATACATCGGCGGCAGCTCCAGTTCGTCCACCGCCACCCGCATGTGCTTCAGCCACGCGTCGCGGGCTGCCGGGTCGACCTTGAACGGGAAGTGACGCATCCGCAGCCGCGGATGCCCGCGCTGCTCGGAGTACGTCGTCGGCCCGCCCCAATATTGCTCCAAGAACATCCGCAGCCGTTCCTCGGCCGGGCCCAGATCCTCTTCGGGGTACATCGGCCGCAGAAACGGATCCGTGGCCACCCCCTCATAGAACCTGGCGACCAGCTTGCGGAAGGTCGGCGCGCCGCCGACCGCCTCATAGAACGTGACGGGTTCCTCGCGATCACTCACCCGGCCATTGTCCCACCGCCCACGGACCGGCATCTATGCTTCATGCATGCCGGGGGAGTCGAAAGCGCTGGATGCCGAGCCCATAATCGCGAACGGCGAGCCCGGACAAACCCCGCTCGGACCACCCTCGCTCGCGGTCCGCCTGCCCGAACCCCGCCACGAGCTGCTCGCCCCCGGGACACAACCCGTCGCGCAGCCAGCAGCCACGCTCGCCGCGAATCCCCCGGGCGAGTCGGCGACCGAGCCGACCACCGACCCCGCGCCAGCCCCCGAAACCACCCCCGCCCCCCAGCGCAACGAGACCCCGAACCCAGCCCCCTGGCTCATAGCCTCCGGCGCCTTCTTCCTCTACGCGCTGCTCTCCGTCCTCCGCTACGAACGCCGCGAGTCCATGTCCTGGGACCTCGGCATATTCACCCAAGCGGTCCGCGCCTACGCGCACTTCCAAGCCCCGATGGTCAACATCCGCGGCCAGAACCTCAACCTTTTGGGTGATCACTGGCACCCGATCCTGATGCTCCTGGGCCCGGTCTTCCGCGTCTTCCCGTCCCCGATCACCCTCCTGGTGGCCCAGTCCTTCCTGCTGGCCCTGGCCGCCGTCCCCCTCACCCGCACCGCGATGGACCTCGTCGGCCCCCGCCAGGGCTACGCCGTCGGCGTCGCCTACGGCCTGTCCTGGGGTGTCGTCCAAGCCGCCAACTTCGACTTCCACGAGGTCGCCTTCGCCGTCCCGGCCCTGGCCTTCAGCCTGTGCGCCTACATCCGCGGCGAGTACCGCAAGACCGTCCTGTGGGCGCTGCCGCTGCTGTTCGTCAAGGAAGACCTGGCCCTGCTGACCCCGGTAATCATCGCCATGGTCGTCGCCCGCACCCGGTTCCGCGGCCACCCGGGCCGCCGGGGCGCGGTGCTCGGCCTCGGCGTCGCGGTCGGCGCTCTGCTCCTGTCGCTGCTGGTGAAGGTCGTCATCCCGCACTTCAACCCGGACGGCGTCTACCTCTACTGGAAGGACGGCGGCTGCCTGGACCCCGACCAGCATGCCGGCGTCGGCCGCCTGCTGACCTGCGTCCCCAAACAGCTCCTGGACGGCGTCGGCGTCAAGGAACGCACGCTGCTGATGACGCTGCTTCCAGTCGCCTTCATCGCCCTGCGTTCTCCGCTGGTGCTGCTGGCGGTCCCGGCACTGCTGGCCCGCTTCGTCAACGTCGAGCCCTCCTATTGGGGTACCGACTTCCACTACAGCGTGATCCCGACGGTCGTGGTCTTCGCCGCCGCCGTCCACGGCCTGGTGCTGATGAAGCAGTCGCGGGAGGCTGCGGACCGGCGAGGTAAACCGCTCCCGTCGCTGCTGCCCGCCCGGCCCGCGGCCGGGCTGCGCAGCCTCGGTGACGCCCAGCTCAAGCACGGTGCGGTCGCCATGCTCGCGGTCGGTGCCGCGCTCACCCAGTCGTTCCCGCTTCAGGACCTGTGGCACCACGAGACCTGGTTCCCCAACGCGCACGTCGCCGCCATCAAGCGCGCCGAGGCGGGCGTGCCGTCCGGCGTCACCGTCGAGACCACCGTCACGATGCTGCCGGCGCTGGCCGCCCGCACCGAGGCGCTGTGGATCGGCAACCCGAACGTCCTCGAACCGCCCGAGTACGAGGCCTTCGACATCGACCGCGGCGGCTGGAACGGGCAGGCCTCGGCCCTGGCGTTCGTGCGCGCCCGGCACCCCGGCTACGACTACGAGCAAGTGTTCGCCGACACCGCCGAGAACGTGTACGTGTTCAAACGGACCGACTGAGCACACCTCCGCGCCCCGTGAGAGGATCGCGTCGAAGCCCTGACTGGCACTGAACCGAAGAAGGTAGGGACACCCATGGCGACCACGCGCAAGGCCGACACTCATTGGGAAGGCAGCCTGATGGACGGCAAGGGCGCCGTCACTCTGGCCTCGTCCGAGATCGGGACCTTCGACGTCAACTGGCCGGCGCGCTCGGCCGAGCCGAACGGCGTGACCAGCCCCGAGGAGCTGATCGCCGCGGCCCACTCCACCTGCTTCTCGATGGCTCTCTCGCACGGCCTGGCGCAGGCCGGCACCCCGCCGACCAGCGTCGACACCCACGCCGAGGTGGACTTCAAGCCCGGCACCGGCATCACCGAGATCCGGCTCACGGTGCGCGCCGCCGTGCCGGGCCTGAGCGCCGAGGACTTCCAGACCGCCGCCGAGACCGCCAAGGCGAACTGCCCGGTGTCGCAGGCGCTGGCCGGCGTGCCCTCGATCACGCTGGACGCCGCGCTCGTCTGAGCGTGCCCGAGGCCGCTGGGCGGCCCGGTTCCGCAGCACCATGAGTGGGGCCCCGGTGATTCCACCGGGGCCCCACTCATCTCAGGGCACGGACCTGAGGCACCTCAGGGCCCGCACGTTCTCAGCAGCCCGCTCCTTCTCAGCAACCCGCACATTCTCCGTGCCGCGCCAGCTCGTCCAACCCGAGCAGCACCGCACCGTGGATCGGCCGCTGGTCCGCCACCGTCAGCACCGCGCGCGGCGCCCGCTCGGCGAAGCGCCGCTGGATCCCGGCCATCAGCAGCGGCTGCCGCGCCCGCAGCACCCCGCCGCCGAGCACCACCTCGACCTCGGCGTCCATCAGCTCCAGCCGCCCCATCGCCGCGAACGCCCACGCGCACACCTCGTCGGCGAGCCGCTCCACGATCGACAGCGCCACCTCGTCGCCCAGCCCGGCGACCTCGAACACCAGCGGCGCCAGCTCGGCGAACCGGTCCTCGGCGATCTCGCCGAAGTGGATCGCCGCCACCAGCTCGGCCATCGAGGCCTTGCCGAAGTGTTCGGCGACCGCCTTGCGCAGCACCGTCGGCGCGCCCCGGCCGTCCTCGGCGCGCACCGCGAACCAGTGCGCGGTCTCGCCGATCCCGGCGCCGCCGCCCCAGTCGCCGGAGACCACGCCGATCGCCGGGAACCGGGCGTGCCGGCCGTCCGGGGCGATCCCCACCGCGTTCATCCCGGCGCCGCAGACCACTGCCACGCCCCAGGGCTTGGAGGTGCCGGAGCGCATCAGCGCGAACAGGTCGTTGTCGACGATCGTGCGCTCGGCCCAGCCGCGCGCGGCGAACTCCGCGGTCAGCGCCTCCACCTCGACCGGGAAGTCCGCGCCGGCGACATAGGCGGCCAGCAGGTCGGCCAGCGGCTCGTCGGCGGGCAGACCCAGTTCGGCGCGGATCAGCGCCACGCCCTGCGCCGCCACCGCGACCGCCTCGGCCACGCCGTCCAGATACGGGGTGAACGGGCCGACCCGCACGCACGCCAGCACCGTCCCGTCCGCCTCGGCCAGCGCCACTTCCGTCTTGCTGTTCCCGCCGTCGATCGCCAGGACGGCCGCGCGGGTCACGCCCACGGCAGGAAGTCGCGGTTCTTCGCGACCAGCGCGCCGGCCAGGTCGTCGGCCAGGTCCGCCTGGCCGACCAGCGGGTGCGCGAGCAGTGCGGTGCGGACCCGGTCCACGCCGCCGTGGACCGCGGCGGCCACCGCCAGTTCCTCGTACGCGGACACGTGCGCGATCAGCCCCCGGTACAGCGGCTCGACCGGCGCGCGCAGCGGCGCGGGCCGCACGCCGGCGGCGTCGACGATCGCCGGGACCTCGATCACCGCGTCGTCGGCCAGGAACGGGAACGTGCCCTGGTTACGGACGTTGACCACCAGCTCGTCGCCCAGGTCGCCGTGCAGCGAGGCCAGCAGCTCGACCGCGGCCTCGGAGTAGAACGCGCCGCCGCGCTTGCTCAGCGCCTCCGGCTTGGTGTCCAGCGTCGGGTCGGCGTACTGGGCCAGCAGCTCGGCCTCCACGGCCGCCACCGTCCTGGCCCGGTTCTCGCCCTTCATCACCTGGTCTATCTGCTCCTTGACGACGATGTCGTGGGCATAGAAGTAGCGCAGGTAGTAGGAGGGGATGACGCCCAGCCGCCCGATCAGCTCGGCCGGCAGTTCGATGTCGTGCGCGATCTCGTCCAGCGACTCGGCCAGGTACTTCGGCAGCACGTCGACGCCGTCCAGATAGAAGCCGCGCTCCCACGTCAGGTGGTTGAGGCCGACGTGGTCCAGCTTGATCCGCGACGGCTCCACCCCCAGGTGGGCCGCGGCCCGCCGCTGGAAGCCGATGGCCACATTGCACAACCCGACCGCGCGGTGCCCGGCGTCCAGCAGCGCGCGGGTGACGATCCCGACCGGGTTGGTGAAGTCGATGATCCAGGCCTGCGGCGCGAGCCGGCGCACCCGCTCGGCGATGTCCAGCACCACCGGCACCGTGCG
Organism: Catenulispora sp.; assembly: GCA_013361685.1. Lineage (GTDB taxonomy): Bacteria > Actinomycetota > Actinomycetes > Streptomycetales > Catenulisporaceae > Catenulispora. The sequence goes on along the minus strand of JABFXP010000289.1, from coordinate 1,220 downwards.
CAGCGCCTTGGCGAACCCGCCGGCCCCGGTCGTCTCCTGGCCCACGCAGCAGAACTCCAGCGGGAACGTCTCGTCCACGTTCCGGATCGCCTGCCCGCCGACCCGCAGCTGGATCAGCACGGCGTCCGCGCCCTCGACGCCGGACTCCAGCTCGGTGTGGGTGCTCACCACGCCCGGGTGCCCCTGCTTGGCGAAGATCCGCCGGGCCAGGCCGCCGATCAGCTCCACGCGGTCGGCGGCCGGGTCGATCAGGGCGAGCTCGGTGAGCGGCAGGGTGTCGCGCAACCGCGCGAAGCCGTCCACCAGCTCCGGCGTGTACGTCGATCCCCCACCCACGACGGCGAGTTTCATGTTCGGGCTCCTGTCCCTGTCTTCGTGGCAAACATCAAGCGCTACACCCCGCGACTGAACAGGTCTTCCCGAACTGCTCGCAGCGCCGCGTGAATGGCCCCGGCGAGCACCGGATTGCCCTCCACCGTGGACACCGCGAGCTTGGGCCGGGGGACCGCGACAGCGTGCAGTTCGCGGGTGATCAGGTCTTTGAGGACGTCGCCGCCGGCCCGCAGGGTGCCGCCGGACAGCACGACCAGCGAGGGGTCCAGCACCGCCAGCACCGGGGCCAGGCCGCGGGCGGTGCGGCGGGCCAGGGTGGTCAGCAACTCGGTGTTCCCGGCCTCCACCGCCTTGCGCACCGCCTCGGCGTGGTCGGTCACCCGGATGCCGTGCTCGCGGGCCAGCTGCAACACCGCGGGGCGGCCGGCCAGGTTCTGGAAGGTGTTCTTCACCGGCTTGCCGCCGGAGCGCGGCCCCGGGTCCTCCGGGTCCAGGGCGACCGGCATGTAGCCGATCTCGCCGGCCCCGCCGCTGGCGCCGCGCACGAACCGGCCGTCCTGCACGATCGCCAGGCCGATGCCGTTGCCCAGCCACAGCACCACGAAGTCGTCGGCGCCGCGGGCCTGGCCATGGTGCTGCTCGGCGATCGCGGCCAGGTTGACGTCGTTCTCCACCTCCACCCGCACGCCCAGCAGCTCGCGCAGCCGGGCCAGGTTGCCGCCGTGCCAGCCGGGCAGGTCGCGGGCGAAGTTGAGCTGGCCGGTCTCCGGATGCGGGGCGCCGGGCACGCCGATCACCACGTGCCGGACCGCGGCCGGGGCCACGCCCGCGGCCTCGGCGGCGCCGTGCAGCGCGTCGCGCACCCGCTCCACGCTGCCCTCCGCGCT
>JABFXP010000665.1 GCA_013361685.1 Catenulispora sp. | reverse complement strand
GCCGGTGGATGCCGGCTGTGGCGCTGACCGCGGCTGTCGCTTACGTCAGCGGTACGTTACCGGCGGACGCCGGTCTCGCGTCGCTCCGATGCCGACGGCTCGGCGCTGGCCGCGTTGGCGCGGGGGCGGGTGCGCTCGGCGAACTCCGCGTTCTGCGTCGGCGACATGGTTTCGGTTTCGCCGCCGGCGCCCACGACGTTGGTGATGCGGAACTTCACCGGGGGGCCGTCGTCGTTCTGGTGCTTGTCGTGCGGGCGGCACATCACCAGGGAGCCGACCTCCAGGGGGGCGTCCAGGTTGCCGGGGACGTAAGCCCGCACCTGTTTACCGCCCTCCACCGGGGTCAGGACCGCCAGTCGCGGCATCATCTTCTCGGTGCCGTCGGGGCGGGTCTCGCGGCGGTTGAAGTCCGTGAGCTCCACGACCTTGAACTTGTGGCGCACGTCGGACTTCGCCACGTGCTGCTGGCCTTCGGCCTCGTTCTTCTTCTTTCCAGACTTGGACATTGTCCTCAAGCCTCCTTCGGGTCCGGGCGGACCCCTCCACACAGCAACTCATCGAGTGGCTGGGCGTGTCCTGTCCGCCGGGGTCATCCGGGTGAATTTCTGGGTCCGGACGTGCTCAAAGGCAGAAACCGGGGTGTCGGAGGAACGTCTGGGCGGGTGTTGGCGCGGGTGTGGAGCGGGCGGGACCGCGTGTTCGCGATCCCGCCCGTGTGTTCGGAGCGGTGTGTCAGGACTTTGGCTCAGTGGTGCGGCGTCAGTCCTTCAGCAGGATGAACGAGACCGTGGTTGTCGCCCCCTTCGTGATCTTCACCGTCTTCACCTGCGGCTGGTATCCGTCCTTGGCGACGATCACCGTCAGCGGGTTGTTGCGGTAGTCCAGCCACAGGGCGTAGCCGCCGTTGATGTCGGTGTGCAGGGTGTAGTGCGTGGCCCAGGTGTCGATCTGCACCGTGGCGCCGGCCAGGGGCACCGAGGCGCCGGTGGCGTCGGTGTAGGTGACCACGCCTGCGATCTTGCCCCAGGTCGCCGGGGGTTTCACGGTCATGGTCACCGGGGTGGCGGCCAGCGGGTAGGGCGTGTCGGTGTCCAGCGACAGGCTTGCGGTGTAGGCGCCGGGCTGGGTGATCGCCGCGTTGCTCGCGTCCATCGTGACCGTGAAGGTGCCGGAGGTTCCGGGGGCGAGTGTCAGGGTGCTGGCACTCTCGCTGAGCCAGGGCACGTCCGTGGTCGGGCCGCCGGTGTAGCCGGGCAGGACCTGGGCGCTGGCCAGGGGCGGGGACAGGCTGCCCTGGCTGCCGCCGACGGTGTAGAAGCCCACGGCGCCGGCGAAGCGGTAGGCGCTGACGTTGGAGTTGGGCAGGGCCGACCAGGCGTCGGCGGCCGGGTCGTAGGCCCAGGACTGGTTGGTCAGGCCGCCGGCGACCACGCCGCCGCTGACCAGCAGCTTGCCGTTGGCGCCGGTGCCCGCGGCGGCCCAGAACGCCGACGGTGCGTCGGCCGCCTTGGTCCAGGAGTCGCTGGCGGCGTCGTAGACGTACGTGCTCTTACTCGCTGTGCTGGCCGTGGTGCCGCCGGCGCAGACGAGTTTGTTCTGGGCGTCGGCGCAGGACAGCCAGGCCGTGGTTTCCGGGTACGCCGCCAGCTTCGTCCAGGTGCCGGCGGTGGCGTCGAAGGCGTAGACGTCGGTCGTGCCGCAGGTGCTGGTGCAGCCGCCGACGACGTACAGCTTCGAGCCGACCACCGCGCTGCCGGCGCCCGCGTATGGTGCCGGGGACGACGGGCCGGTGCTCCAGGAGTTCGCCGCCGGGTCGTAGACCTCCATCTTCGGGTCGGGGTCGCCGGAGGCGCCCCAGCCGCCGACCACGTAGAGCTTGCCGTTGATGAAACCGTGCGCCGGGGATTCGCGGGTGTCGCTCGCCGGGGCCAGCGCCGTCCAGGAGCCCGCGGCCGGGTCGTAGGAGTACAGGGACTTGGAGTCGTTGCTGCCGTCGTATCCGAACCCTGAGTAGAGCTTCCCGCCGTTGAAGTCGGCGATGTCGTCCTGGATCAGGGTCGGGAAGTTCGCGATCGGCTGCCAGCTGTCACCGGCGGTCGGGGCTGTGCTGTGCACCGCCGCGGCGCCCAGCTTCTTCGCCGCCTGCAACGCGCTGCCGGTGATCACGTGGGCCGGCACGATCTGCGTCGGTGCCGCCGGCACGTTCTGCATCACGAAGCCGCCCGGCTGCTCGCCGATGGTCACCGTGGCCGGCGCGGTGCCGGTGTTCTTCACCGTGACCGTCTGCGACGCCGTGCCGCCCCACGCCACGGTCTTGGCGACCGACGCCGGCGTGACGGCCAGCCGTCCCGCCTTCAGCGTGAAGTCCGCCTCGACGACCTTGCCCGCCGCCACCGCCGCGGTCGCGGTGCCGGTCGTGTAGTGCGCCTTGGACGCGCTCAGCGGCACCGAACCGGTGGTCGGGGAGAAGAACCAGTAGAACGCGCCCTTCAGCGCCGGGTCGGCGGTGGTCGCCGAGGTGCCGCTGACCGTCGGGGCGGCGGTCTCCGACACGGTGACGCCGGCCAGCGCCGCCTTGGTGTTGGCGTCGGTGACCTGCCCGATCACCAGGCCGCCGGGCACCGGGGAGCAGGTCGGCGCGCCCATCAGGACGTTGTCGACCTCCCAGTAGTAGGCCCAGGTGCCGGTGTAGTGGAACCGGGTCTGCACCTGCGTCTTGCCCACCGCCTGCGGCAGCGGGATCCGCACCTGCGTGCCGTCGACCGAGGAGGAGGTCTGCGACCACACCGCCGACCAGGTGGCGCCGCCGTCCACGCTGACCTCGACGGTCGCCGTGGAGTTGCCGTACGGCTTGTAGTACGTCGCGAAGTCCAGCTCGGGCGAGGCGACGGCCGACAGGTCGGTCACCGGCGACGTCAAATACGTGTCCTGCGAATTGCCGGTGCCCAGGTGATCGCTGTCGACGATGGCGAACCCGCCGTCACCGGTGGTCTTGTTGCCCCGGCCGCCCGGGTCGTCGAACTCCCAGCCGCCGGAGGCGGTGTTGTTGGTGACCGTCCAACCCGTCGGTGCGGTTGTGCCGTCGAAGGTCTGGTACGCGCCCACCCGGCCGACCTTGTAGCCGGCGGCCGTGCAGCTCTGCGCGTCCACCTGCACCGAGATCGGCTGCGTCACCGCCGACACGCCGACCGTCACCGACGTGTCCGTGGTCTGATACCCCGGATAGGCGGCGACGGTGTGCAGTTGATAGGTCTTGTTCACCGGCAGCTGGATCGTGTACGCACCGGTCTTCGGGTTCGTATACACCGGTCCGCCCGGCATCCCGTCCACCTTGATCGTCGCGTACAGCGGCCAGCCCTGCCCGGAGCCGTCGGTCACCTTGCCGGTCACCGCCACCCGGGCCACGGCGGCCAGTGTGAAGTCCTCCGTCACCGTGGCGCCGTCGGCGACCACCACCTGCTGGACCGAGGAGTCGGCATACCCGAACGCGCTGGCCGTGACCGTGTACGTGCCGGGCAGCACGGACAGCGAGTAGCTTCCGTCCGCGGCGGTCGTCGCGGTCGTCGTCCCCACGGTGATCTGCGCGCCGGCCACCGGGCTGGTGCCGTCGGTCACCTTGCCGGAAACGATGCCGTGCGGGCCGCTGGTGAACGCCGAAAGGCCGTTGGGCGTGCCCAGGCCGGTCGGTCCGTCGTAGCCGGCGCCGGCCGTGCACAGGTACGCCGGCGTGCAGCTGCCGTTCGAGCCCTGAGTCACGTCGTTCAGCGCCGAGGGCTTCGCATACGGGTACGCGTTCGGGTAGGTCCCCGCAGACGGAGATCCTGCCGAGGCGTAGACCCCGGCGATCAGCGGCGCGGAGACGCTGGTGCCGCCGTAGACCTGCCAGCCGCTGGCCTGGTAGCTGTCGTAGACCGACACCCCGGTCGCCGGGTCGGCGACCGCGGACACGTCCGCCACCGCGCGCTTGGAGCACCCGGAATCCTGCTGGAAGCTCGGCTTGGGCTCATACAGCGAACAGCCCGAACCCGGGCCGCCGTAAGAGTTCGACCACACCGACTCCGACCATCCCCGGGAACTGCTGTCCTTCACCAGCGACGTGCCGCCCACCGAGGTGACGTACTGCGAAGCCGCAGGATAGGAGACACCGTAGGAACTGTCGCCGGAACTGGCGATCACCGCCACACCCGGGTGGTTGTAGTACGGATCCATCGACGTGAGTTCGGACGGGTCCTCACCACTGCCCGGCGTCGAGCTGTAGCCGGTGCCGTAGGAGTTCGAGACGTACCCGGCGCCCAGCGCCACCGCCTCGTCCACGCCCGCGCCCAGGTCTTCGAAGCTCGTCGTGGTGGCCTCGACCAGGATGATGTGCGCCCGCGGCGCGATCGCGCTGACCATGTCCAGGTCCAGCGAGATCTCCCCGGCCCAGCCGGAGTCCGGCGCCGGGTAGTTCGTCCCGCCGGTCTGGTCGACCTTCTTGAAGCAGCCGTTGGCCGTGGTGCACGCCGGCAGCCCGAACTGGGTCCGGTACAGCGCCAAGTCCGCCTCGGCGTTCGGATCGTCGTACGCGTCGACGATCGCGACCGTCGCCCCGGCCCCTCCGTCGGCCGGCAGGTTGTACGCGCTGAGCAAGTCGGCCGGGCCGAACCCCTCAGGCGTGGCGGCGGGGGAGGCGCCGGCGCGCACCAAGCCGAGGGACCCGGCGATATCGGTGCGGCGCAACGCGAAACAGGTGACGGAGCCCTTGGCCGCCGGCGGGCAAACCGCTTTCGCGTCGGGCTTGGCGCCGGTGTTCGCGGCCTGGGGCGCGGACGCGGCGGCCTTGGCGCCCGCGCCCGCGGGTCCGGTGGCCGCGGCCGCGGAGGTCATGCTGCCCACGCCGGCAGTCAGGGCCAGCGCCGCGGCGAGCGCGACGATCCGGCCCAACATGCGCCGGGGGTGAGATGGGGGTCTGAGCACGTGCGACTCCTTGCAAGACAGTGGTGGCTTCTGTCCGTGGCGCCGCTCGACACCGGCGCCACGCTGCGCTGTGCCCTAGCTCTTGTCAGGATGTGAGGATGTCTGGTTGTCAGTAGTCTGACGCCAGCTTGGAACTGAGTGTTGCTTATGATCCGGGGAGCTGTCCATACCTCGGAATCAAGCAATGTCTTTGATATGCGGGGACGGATATGAAGACCCCAGCTCATGATCCATGAGCTGGGGTCTTCGAACCTGCTAAAAGGATTCAGCTCGTAGAGCGCCCCAGGTAAGTCACGACGCTGGTGTCGGCGACCGGGATCTCGTGGAAGCCCAGGCGGTCGTAGAACGCGCGCGCCGCCGTGTTCGCGGTCGCCATCACCAGGTGCACGCGCGCGGCCCCGGCCTTGTCCAGCGCCGCGAACAGCGTGGTCAGCAGGATCCGTCCGAAGCCGCGTCCCTGGTAATCCGGCAGCAGGTCGATGTGCAGATGCGCCGGGTAGTCCGCGGCCTCCGGCGCGAGCATGTGCTCCGGCCGGTACAGCAACGCCGTCATCGACTCCTCCAGCGTCGTCGGCTCCCCCTGCGGCAGCGGGTGCCGGTCGGCGACGGTCGGGAGCCAGCGTTCGCGGAAGTCGCGGGCGAAGCGCGCGGTGTCGCTGGTCCCCACCACGTATCCGACCGCGCGGCCGCCGTCGTCCAGGACGAACGCCAGGTCCGGTTCGAGCACGGTGTAGGGGCCGGCGAACATGTCCGGCAGCAGGTCGTGGTCGCGGTAGACCTCGCGTGCGTCCCCACCGTTGTAGCCGGTGCGGATGCAGATGTCATAGACCGCGTCGCGGTCTTCGGGGCGGTAGAGGCGGACAGTGGGCTCGGGCATGCGGCGGCTCCTTTTCGGCCCGCTCAGCGTAGATCCAGGCGGTGACAGTGTGCGGCCTCATCTCACGCCCGAGGGCTAGCCTGGGCCCGTGACCAAGACCGTGACCTCCGTGGAAATGACAGCCCGGGACCAGTTCGCGCCGGTCGCGGCCGTGCCGCGGCTGACGCTGGAACCGGCCGACGACGATCTCGACCGGGTCGCCGCCACGCTGGCCCGGATCGGCGCGCCCCACGGCTGGAAGAGCGTGGATCGCACGCCGCGGCAGTGGCAGGACTGGTTCGCCGAGCGTCCCGGTCGCCGGTACTGGCTGCTGCGCCTGGCCGGGGAAGACGATCCGGCCGGCGCGGTCGTCTGCGATCCGCATCCCGGCGGCGACGTCGAGATCAAGTCTTTCGGTCTGGTGCCCGAGATGGTCGGCAAAGGGCTTGGCGGCTATGCGCTCACCCTCGCGGTGAATCAGGCCTGGAACCTGCATCCGGACGTCAGCCGTGTCTGGCTGCACACCTCGTCGCACGACCATCCGGGAGCCTTGCCGAACTACCTCCGCCGGGGCTTCCGCATCTTCAAGACCGAGGCAGGGGACTGAGAGCGGCGGCGACGCGGTCCGGATCAGCTCGGTCCCGCGGTGCCTCCAGGGCGGCCGGGGATCGCGTCTGGCGCAGATGCGGGCCGGGTAGTGAACCGTCGGGGGATCCAGCTCGTGACACAGGGTTGGGGGCCGCCGAACCGCGTCGGCCGAGGAGGACAAGGCAGGTGGAGCGCATGCCACAGCGCTGGTCGACGTTGGAGGTGCCCGCGGCGGCGCAGTTCGAGCGCTGGCGTGAGCTCATCTGCGAGGTCTTCCTCGCGTTGACGCCCGAGTCGGACTTGCGCGACGGATTCGCCGGGACGGTGGCCCAGCGTTCGATGGCCGAGCTGAGCATCGCCCGCATCGAGTCGCAGCGGCAGCGGGTGCAGCGCACCGGCCGGGACATCGCCAACTCGCCGCTGGCCGGTTACTACATCAATTTGCAGGAGCGGGGGAGCAGCGTCATGACGCAGGAGGGGCGCTCGACGGTGCTGCACCCCGGGGATCTGGCGATCGTCGACACCACGCAGCCGTTCTCCTTCGACTTCCGGGACGACTTCCAGCAGCTGTCGCTCTACGCGCCCAAGGCGCTGCTGGAGCCGGTGCCGGACGTCACCCCGGCCACCGCGACCCGCGTGGACACCTCCTCCGGCCCCGGTGCGGCGGTCCGGCACGCGCTGCTCTCGCTCACCGACAGCGACCTGGCGGAGGACACGGCGGCCCGGCTGGCGGGCCATGCCTGCGGCATCCTGGCGATCGCCCTCGGCGTCTCGGCCGCGCCCTCGGAGCGCGCCGTGCCGGTCCGCCAGGGACGGCTGCACACGGCCGCGCTGGCCGACATCGATGAGCACCTGGCCGACGACGACCTGTCCGCGTCCAGCGTCGCCCGGCGGCTCGGCGTCTCGGTTCGGCTGCTGTACTCGGCGTTCGCCGGCAAGCCGCACAGCGTGGCCGCCGAGATCCGGCGCCGGCGTCTGGACCGCGCGTGGCGGGACTTGCAGGATCCGGCGTGCGCGCAGTTGCGGGTCATCGACGTGGCGGTGCAGGCCGGGTTCGCCGACGTCACCAGCTTCCACCGGATCTTCCGGCGCGAGTACGGGCGCACGCCGGCGGAGGTGCGGAAGGCGGCGCTGGGGCCGGCGTCGACGCCGACGGCAGCGCCGGTGCGAGCTCCTGGGGTGCGTACGGCTGCGCTCGGGGCGATGCGGATGCCGGCATGGCGGTCGGCGTCGGCCCGCTGAGCGCCGGGGAGGGAGGGGGCTGGGAGCGAGCGCCGCGGAACCGGCCTCACCGCCGATCGGCGGCCGGCCGGATCCGCCGCAGCGGCCGGC
>JABFXP010000237.1 GCA_013361685.1 Catenulispora sp. | reverse complement strand
GCCCGGCGGCCAGCGCGGCGGGGGACGGCGGCGCGGCCGGCGAGGAAGCCACCCCCTGTGGTCCCTCCCCCGTCCCACCGATCCCACCGGCCCCATCAGCCTTCGCATTCGACACCCTGTCGGCAACGTCGGCGCTGTCGGCGACGGCCGCGACGTCGGCGACAGCGCCAACCGCCGCGACCTCGGCAAGGTCGGCAAGGTCGGCACCGCCGAGCCCGCCGTCCACCGGCGTCCGCTCCGCCGCCATCCGGAACAGCTCCGCGGCCGTCCCCGGCGCCCCGCGGTGCACCGCGATCCGTGCCGCCTCCTCCAGCTCCCCGGCCAGCTCCTCGGTCGCCTCCGACGTGGCCAGCGCGTGGTGCCGGGCCCGCTCCAGCGGGTCGTCGTGGGCCCGCGCCAGCTTCGCGTGGCACTCCCGGCGCGCCTCGACGTCGGCGTCGGCGTACACGATCTCCCGCATCAACGGGTGCGCGAACCGCGGCTCCAGGTCCCGGCCGCTGACGATGATCCCGGACGCCAGCGCCTGCGACAGCCCCCATTCGTGGCCGGCCAGCAGCTCGCGCGGGGGCCGGGCGGCGGTGGCGATCACCAACAGCGCCTCCCGCGCCGCCTTGGGCAGCGCGTGCAGCCGGTCCGCGAGCAGCCCCCGCAGCCGCTCGGGCACCAGCAGCGGGTCGCCGGCCTGCACCACGGTCCCGGACCGCAGCGCGGAGCGGCCCAGCTCCAGCGCGTAGAAGGGGTTCCCGCCGCTGGCGTCGCGGATCCGCTGCGACAGCTTGTCGGTGGGGCGCAGGCCCAGGCGGGTGCGCAGCAGTTCGGAGACCACCGGGCCGGGCAGGTTGCCCAGCGCGATCTCCACCGCGTCCTCCGGCAACAGCCCCCACCAGGTCGGCTCCTGGCCCTCGGACAGCCGCTCGGCGGCCAGCACCCGGACGCGGGAGCCCTGGCGGCGGCGGACCGCGAAGGCCAGCACCTCGGCGGTGGCCGAGTCCAGGCAGTTCACGTCGTCCAGGATCAGCAGCACCGGCCGCTCGGCGGACAGCGCGCGCAGCGCCTCCACCACGGCGACGCGGATGGCGAGCTGGTCGGTGGCGGCGCCGTCGGGGACCGAGCGCAGCAGCACGCCGTCGAAGGCCGGGCGCAGGTGGTAGGGCACGACTTCGGGGCGGGCGGCGACGGCGTCGGAGAACAGGTCGTACAGCCCGAGGTAGGGCAGCCACGACTCGGCGGCCGAGGAGGCGCTGCGCAGCACCAGCTGGCCGGCCGCCGCGCACGCCGAGCCGATCGCGTCCAGCAGCGCGGACTTGCCGATCCCGGCCGGTCCGGTCACCAGGACGCCGCCGCCGGCGGCCAACGCCGCCATGCACTTCTCCAGCGTCTGCTGGCGGCCGAGTATCGCTGGTGCGTCCTTCACGCATCGAAGTGTCCTCCCGCACCGCGCCTCCTGGCGAGTCCGCAGTACAGGTCCGGCCACAGAGCGTCCCGGACGAGGACTATCGCACGCTATGTCCGTTTTCTTACTCATCGTCCTCTCATAAATCAACTACTAGATATAGAACGCGCAGCTACCGACCGCGTTGTTATCCATTCGTGACCGAATCAGCGTGCGTTTTCCCCGTTGCGCCCGCTACGGTCACAAACCAGTCGCGACGGCCCCAGACCCGAAGCATCGGCTCACCGTCGCGGACGCCGAATCCCCAAAAGCGCGCAAAACGCCGGACGGGAACCGGGGACCCACGTCCCAATGGGGTGAATCCGCTTCCGAAAGTGGTAGAGCAACCTCTTTTGCTCGAACCCGTCAGCTAACCCGGTAGGCGGTCAAAGAGGAAGACAAAAAAGCACATGCGCACACCCCTGGTGTTCGGCCGCCGGTCCCGCGGCCTGACCCTGACCGCCGCCGCCCTGGGCGCGGTCGCCGTCCCCACCGTCGCCTCGGCGACGACCCTGTCCCAGGCCCCGGCACCGAAGGCCGCCCCGGCCAGCGCGCCGGCCGCCCTGGCG
>JABFXP010000618.1 GCA_013361685.1 Catenulispora sp. | reverse complement strand
GGCGACGCGGTCGGCGCGGTCGTGCTGGAGGCGGCCGGCGCCGGCGAACCGCTCGCCCGGCTGGCCGGCTGGGGCCGCGGCGGCGACGCGTACCACGTCTGCAAACCCCGCCCCGACGGCCTCGGCCTGGCCCGCGCCATCACCGACGCCCTCGACCGCGGCGGCTGTCAGGCGACCGACATCGGCTACATCAACGCCCACGGCTCCGGCACCAAGCAGAGCGACGCCGCCGAGACCGCGGCCCTGTACGCCGCCCTGGGCGAGGCCGCCGCCAAGATCCCGCTCAGCTCCACCAAGTCGGTCCACGGCCAGGCACTGGAGGCCGGCGCCCTGCTGGAGCTGATCGTGACGATCGCCGCCCTGCGCGCCGGCCGCCTGCCGGTCAACGCCGGCTTCCTGGCCCCGGACGACGAGTGCCGCCTGGACCTGGTTCTGGCCCCGGCCACCGCCGCGCCTACCTACGCCCTGACCTTGAACGTCGCCTTCGGCGGCGCGAACACCGCACTCCTGGTGGGTGCGCCATGAGCACGAAGAACACCCGAGCAACCCCCGACCCCGACGTCTTCCGCGCCGCCGCCGAGGCTCCGAGCCGCGGGCCCGCCCGGGGCGCGAGCCGCCAGGCGTCGACCGGCGCGAACGTCGCGGGCGGCGACGCCGAGGCCGCGCTGCTGGTTGGTGCGCCGTGAGCACCATGGATCACGCCGCCACCGCCGTCGTGACGACCGTCGGCGCCCCGGAACCGCAGACCGTCATCGCGGTCGCCCCGGCGACCGGCGCCATGCCTGCCATCCCGGTCGCCCCGGCGATCGCGGCCGGCCCGACCGAAGCCGGCGCCGCCGAAACCGGCCTGACCACCCTCGCCGAAGCCCGCTGGCCCGAATCAGACCACGACCAAGCCCCGCCGCCCCTGCCCGGCTTCATCGTGTCCTCCTTCAGCCCGATCGCCGCCGAAGCCGCCGCCCGCTGCCTGAGCCGCCGCCCCGCCGGCTTGAGCCAGGACTCTGATCAGGACTCTGATCCGGCCCTCCCCACCGTCGCCGAAGCCGTGGTCCGCTCCGCCGGCATCCTCCAGCCGACCCGCACCGCCGTCGTCATCGCCAGCGCCCGCGGCGACGTCCACAGCGCCGCGCACGTCGCAGCCGCCGTCGACACCGCCGCCCCGCTCGGCCCGCTGCTGTTCTTCCAAAGCGTCCCCAACGCGGTCGCCGGCCACATCGCCGCCCGCTGGCAGCTCACCGGCCCGGTGGTCTGCGTCGCCGACCGCGCCTCGGCGCTGGCGGCCGCCGCCCTGCTCATCGAGGACGGCGACGCCGACGAAGCGCTCGTCCTGCACGCCGAGCAGACCGCCGCCCACGCGGTGCTGCTGTGCGCGCAATCCCCAGGAGGCCAGCCATGAGCCGTTCAGAGGTCGTCGTCACCGGCATGGGCATGGTGACGCCGGTCGGCACCACCGCCGCCGAGGTGCACGCCGCCATGTGCGAGGGCCGCTCCGGCCTGCGCCGGCCGCCCGAGGGCCACCCGGTCGGCGAGTCCCTGGAGGTCGGCGGGTTCGGTCCGCCGATCGACGCCGCCAGCGTCCTGCCCGCCACCGAGGCGCGCGTCGTCGACCGCTACATCGTGCTGGCGCTGCGGGCCGCCGCCGACGCGCTCGCCGACGCCGAGCTGGACGTCGGCCGGGACGTCGACCCCTACCGCGTCGCCGTCATCCTCTCCGGCACCGGCGGCCTGGCCACGCTGGAGGCGCAGGTCGTGCTGCGCACCGCCAAGGGCCGCCTGGGCGTCAGCCCCTACCTGCTGCCCGGCATGCTGCCGAACATGGGCGCCGCCCGCATCGCCATCAAGTACGGCATCCGCGGCTACGTCTCCTCCAGCGGCACCGCCTGTGCGGCCGGCGGCCAGGCCATCGGCGAGGGGCTGCGGCTGCTGCGCGGCGGGGAGGCCGACGTGGTGGTGGCCGGGTGCAGTGAGGCGCCGCTGTTCCCGACGCTGGCCGACACCTTCGGCAACGCCCGCGCGCTGGCCCGCGGCTGGGCCGACGATCCGGCCGCCGCCTCCCGGCCCTTCGACCGGCGGCGCAACGGTCTGGTGCTCGGCGAGGGCGCCGGGGTGTTCGTGCTGGAGCGCAAGGACTTCGCCGACGCCCGCGGCGCCGCCGCCCACGCCGACGTGCTCGGCTGGGGCGTCACCAACGACGCGCACCACCCGACCACCCCCCGCCCGGACGGCGCGGGCGCGGCGGCGTCCATGCGGCAGGCGCTGCGCGACTCCGGTCTGGAGCCGGCCGACATCGGCTACCTCAACGCGCACGGCACCAGCACCAAGCTCGGCGACGCCGCCGAGGCGCTGGCCGTGCGGACCCTGTTCGGGGCGGACGCGCCGCCGGTCAGCTCCACCAAGGCGGTCACCGGCCACATGCTCGGCGCCTCCGGGGTGGTGGAGTCGGCGGTGTCGATCCTGGCCCTGCGGTCCGGGCAGCTGCCGCCGACCCACAACCTGGACGACCCGGACCCGGACTGCGACCTGGACCACGTCCGCAAGGATCCGCGCGCGGCGCGGGTCGAGTACGTCATGTCCAACTCCTTCGGGTTCGGCGGCCACAACGTGAGCGTCGTCTACGGCCGGCCCGGCACCCGTCGGATCCAGCAGGCATAGCGGAAGGCGAGAAGGAATGGACATCCTCGGCATAGACCATGTCGAGTTCTACGTGGGGGACGCGAGACAGTCCGCGTTCTTCCTGTGCACCGCGTTCGGGTTCCACGTCGCCGGCCACGGCGGCCCGGAGACCGGTCTGGACGCCCAGCGCACCCTGCTGCTCAGCCACGGGGACAGCAGGATCCTGCTGACCTCGGCGCTCAGCGGCGCGCACCCGGCGGACGGCTACGTCTCCCGCCACGGCGACGGCGTCGCGGTGATCGCCTTCGCGGTCCGGGACGCCGCCGCCTGCTACGAGCGGGCCGTCGCCGCGGGCGCGGCGTCCGTCGAACCGCCGCGGGTGTTCAAGGACGACAGCAGCGCCGACACCGTCACCACCGCGGTCGTCGGCGGCTTCGGCGACGTCGTGCACCGCTTCGTGCAGCGCGACGGCACCGCGTTCTGGCCCGCCGCCCTCGAGCCGCAGCCCGCCGCGCCCCGCGCCGATGCGGACCTGGTCCGCGCCATCGACCACGCGGCGTTCTGCGTCCCGGCCGGGGAGCTGGAGGCCACCGTCGAGTACTACCAGCGGGTCTTCGGCTTCAAGCTGATCTTCGAGGAGTACGTCGAGGTCGGGACCCAGGGCATGTACTCCCAGGTGGTGCAGAGCCCCTCGGCCACCGCCACCTTCACCATCATCCAGCCGGACATGAGCCGCGACCGCGGCCAGATCGACGACTTCCTCACCTGGCACGGCGGCCCCGGCGTGCAGCACCTGGCGCTGAGCACCGACGACATCGTGGCCGCGGTCGCCACCTTCCGCGACAACGGCGCCGGCTTCGCCGAGACCCCCGGCGCCTACTACGACGTGCTCACCGACCGGGTCGGCGCCACCGACCTGCCGGTGGACCGGCTGCGGCCGCTGGGCATCCTGGTCGACCGCGACCACTGGGGGCAGATGTACCAGATCTTCTCCAAGTCGATGCACATCCGCCGCACCTACTTCTGGGAGCTCATCGAGCGCCACGGTGCCAGGACCTTCGGCACCAGCAACATCCCCGCGCTGTACGCGGCCAAGGAACGCGAGCTCGCCGACGTGCGCGAAGCAGTCGACCTGAAAGTGGCAGGACACCGATGACCGCCGAGATGAACGACACCCTGCGCGCCCAGTTCGCGCTCACCGCCGCCGAGACGGCGCTGCTGCCCACCGACGCCGAGGTCCGGGCCTACGCCGAACGCGGCTGGCACCTGTCCGGCAAGCTGTTCACCGACGACGAGATCGACGCCCTGCGCGCCGCCGTGGACCGCTACTACGACGGCGAGCGCAGCCGCGCGCTCCCGGTCCGGCCGCCGAAGCTGGCCGCGTGGAAGCCCGAGGACGGGCCGGTGCAGCGGCACAACGACTACGTGCACTACGAGAGCGACGCGATCGCCAAGATCCTGTGCAAGCCGCTGGTCGGCGCGGTCGCCGCCCGGCTGGCGCGGGCCGAGGAGATCCGCGTCTTCCAGTCCACCCTGATCTACAAGCCGCCGGTGGCCGGCGAGCCGACCAACGTCGTGCCCTGGCACTTCGACCGCCACTACTGGGCGTCCTGCACCTCCGAGCAGATGCTGACCGCCTTCATCCCGTTCCACGACTGCGACGAGGAGATGGGCACCATCACGATGGTGGACGGCTCCCACCGCTGGGAGGAGGTGGGCCGCGAGGACTCGATGGTCAAGCACTTCGCCGAGCGTGACAAGACCGACCTGGAACGGGTGCTGGCCGAGAACGCCGCCCACAACGGCGCGCGGATCCACAAGATCCCGATGATCATCCCCAAGGGCCACATGAGCTTCCACCACTGCCGCACCTACCACGGCAGCGGCGCGAACCTGAGCACCCGGCCGCGCCAGGCGATCTCCTTCCACCTGCAGGACGGCGCCAACGCCTTCCAGCACTTCCAGCTCGGCGACGGCACCTTCGCCGCCTACAACCACGACGTGCTGGTGCGCAAGACCGCCGACGGCCGTCCCGACTATTCCGACCCCGACTTCTGCCCCGTGCTCTGGAGGAACTGATGGCCGCCACCCGCTACGACTGGGGACAGCGCCACCCGGGCATCGACCGGCTGGAGGAGCGGATCGGCGCGGCGCGCGCCGAGGTCGTCCGGCACCCGCTCTACGCGCGGCTGCGGGACGCCGCGGCGATCCGGACGTTCCAGGAGCACCACGTGTTCGCGGTCTGGGACTTCATGTCGCTGCTGAAGTCGTTGCAGCGCAACCTGACCTGCGTGGAGCTGCCGTGGGTGCCGACCGGGCCCACCGGCAGCCGCCGCCTGATCAACGACATCGTCCTGGTCGAGGAGAGCGACGAGCTCGGCGGCGGCTTCATCAGCCACTTCGAGCTCTACCTCGCCGGGATGGAGCAGGCCGGCGCCGACACCTCGGTGGTCGCCGAGTTCATCGCGCTGCTGCGCACCGGCATGAAGGTGGAGCACGCGCTCGGCAAGGCCGGGGTCCCCGCGCCCTCGGCCGAGTTCGTCGCCCTGACCTGGGACATCATCGCCGCGGCGCCCGTGCACTGCCAGGCCGCGGCGTTCGCCTTCGGCCGCGAGGACCTCATCCCGGACATGTTCCAGCAGGTCGTCACGGTCAACGACGAGGTCGGCGGGCTCGACACCTTCGTGGACTACCTGGCCCGGCACATCGAGGTCGACGGCGAGCAGCACACGCCGATGGCCATGCAGATGCTGGCCGACCTGTGCGGGGACGACGAGGCCAAGTGGGAGGAGTGCGCCGCCACCGTCACCCGGGCGCTGGCCGCGCGGACCAGGCTGTGGGACGGGATCCTCGCCGCCATCGGCGAGCGCCGGGACGCGCTGAGCGGGAGCCGCCGTGGCTGATTCCGCCGCCCTGTACCGCACGGTCCGGCTGATCCGGCGCTTCGAGGAGCGGGCCGTGGAGCTGGTCCGGGCCAAGCAGATCTTCGGCGGCATCCACCCCTGCACCGGGCAGGAGGCGATCGCGGCCGGGACCTGCGCCGCGCTGCGCCGCGACGACGTCATCACCAGCACCCACCGCGGGCACGGGCACGTCCTGGCCAAGGGCGCGGACCCGGCGCGGATGATGGCCGAGCTGGCCGGCCGCGCCACCGGGCTGAACCGGGGGCGCGGCGGGTCCATGCACGCCGCCGACTTCACCGTCGGCGTGCTGGGCGCCAACGCGATCGTCGGCGCCGCGGCGCCGATCGCGACCGGGGCGGCGTGGGCGGCCCGGCGCGCCGGCTCGGACCGGGTCGCCCTGACCTACTTCGGCGACGGCGCGGTCAGCCAGGGCGTGGTGCTGGAGGCCTTCAACCTGGCGGCGCTGTGGCGGGCCCCGGTGATCTTCGTCTGCGAGAACAACGGCTGGGCCACCACCACCCGCACCGCGGACCACGCGGCCGGCTCGATCACCGGCCGCGCCGAGGCCTTCGGCATCCCGGCCGCGCGGGTGGACGGCATGGACCCCGAGGCGGTGCTCGCCGCGACCGCCGAGGCGGTGGCCCGGGCCCGCGGCGGCGCCGGCCCGACGCTGCTGGAATGCCTCACCTACCGCTTCGACGCGCACCACACCTGGGAGCACACCGCCCGGCCCCGCTACCGCACGCCGGAGGAAGTCGAAGCCGGCCGCGCGCGCGATCCGCTGGCCGTGCAGGGCGCGCGGATCCCGGTGGCCGACCGGGCCCGCATCGACGCCGACGTCGAGCAGCTGATGGACGCCGCCGTGCGCTTCGCCCTGGACGCCCCGCTGCCGGACCCCGCCACCGCGCTGGACCACCTGTACGCCGACGGCACCCGAGTCCGCGCCGGAGCGGCCTGATGACCATCCTGTCCTATCTCAAGGCCCTGAACCGCGCCATCACCGACGAGATGGAGCGCGACCCCACGGTGTGCGTCTTCGGCGAGGACGTCCGCGCCGCGGTCACCAACGTCACCGCCGGCCTGGTCAAACGCTTCGGCGCCGAGCGCGTCCTGGACATGCCGATCTCCGAGCAGGCCTTCACCGGCGTCGCGACCGGCGCCGCGCTGTCCGGCCAGCGTCCGCTGATCGAGTACCAGATCCCCGCGCTGCTGTTCCTGGCGTTCGAGCAGATCGTCAACCAGGCGCACAAGTTCTCGCTCATGACCGGCGGCCAGACCCGGGTCCCGGTGACCTACCTGGTGCCCAGCTCCGGGTCCCGCGACGGCTGGGCCGGCCAGCACTCCGACCACCCCTACAGCCTGTTCGCGCACGTCGGCGTCAAGACCGCGGTCCCGGCCACCCCCGCCGACGCCTACGGCCTGCTGGTCACCGCGCTGCGCGACGACGACCCGGTGGTGGTGTTCGCCCCGGCCGGCGCGATGGGCCGCCGCGAGGACGTGGACCCGGCGGCGCTGGCCCCGGTGCCGCTCGGCGTCGGCCGGATCCACCGCCCCGGCACCGACGTCACCGTGGTCGCGGTCGGCCACCTGGTCCACGACGCGCTGGAGGTGGCCGAAGAACTGTCCGGCACCATCAGCGTCGAGGTCTTCGACCCGCGGACCCTGCACCCCTTCGACTGGCAGGGCCTGGCCGCCTCCCTGGAGCGCACCGGCCGCCTGGTCGTCGTCGACGACAGCAACCGCTCCTGCGGCATCGGCGGCGAGATCCTGGCCACCGCCGCCGAACAGATGCGCCTGACCGCGCCGCCCAAACGCGTCACCCGCCCCGACGGCGCGGTGCTGCCGTTCGCCGAAGAACTCGACCGCGCCCTGCAACCCAGCCGCGACCAGCTGCGGACCGCGATCCAGACCGTGGCCAAGGCGGGGGGTTTCCGGTGAGGGGCTTCAGCGCGGTGAGCGGGCCGCCGCCCGCCAGCTCGCGCAACGCCGCCTTGCGCGAGGTTTCGGGCGCTGCCGTCCCGCACGGCTCTTCGGCCGCCACGCCCCGCGACATTTCGGCCGCCACCGCTCCGACCAGCGCCTCGCCCGCCTCGCCGCCCGCCGCCGCCCCGAGCCCGCGCAAAGCACCGCCCAAAGGAGAGCACCCGTGACTGCCCCCGCCGCACCCACAGCCCCCGGCCTGCGGGCCGCGCTCGCCGCCGACCCGGCCCTCGGCGCCGGCACCGT
>JABFXP010000352.1 GCA_013361685.1 Catenulispora sp. | reverse complement strand
GCCACCGGGCCGCGGCTGGCCACCGCGGCGGAGACGCTGCTGATCGGAGTGCTGGTCTGCGCCGCCTCGGTGCCGATTGTGACGGCGCTCGCGGCGGCCGGGGCCGGGTCCGCCGCGCTGGCGGAGTTCGCCGACTCCGGAACGCCGGTGCGCGTGCGGCGGTTCGCCAGTCTGGTGCGGGCCGCCCTGGCCGACCCTGTTGCCTGGGTCGTTCCACCGGTGCTGGTCGTCGTCGGCGTGCTGGACACGCTGGCGGTCGCCGGCGGGCTGCCGGGGCGCGCCGCCATGGGCCCGGTGCTGGCGCTCGTCGGCGCCGCCGCAATCATCGTGTGCACCGCCGCCGCGGCCCGCTGGCGGCCGGGGATCGGCTGGAGCAGGGCTCTGATGGAAGGCGCCGACGCCTGCGTCGGCGATCCGGCCGGCAGCGTGCTGATGCTCGGCGCCCTGGCGGTGGTGGTCCTGGTGACGTCGGCAGAACCCGCCTTCGTCGTGATCGCTCCAGGCCTGGTGCTGCTGGCCGCCGTCGCCGTGCACCGCCGCCGGTCTATTTGACCGCGCCGACCGTGACGCCGCGGGTCAGCGTCCGCTGGAAGATGAGGAAGAAGACCACCGCGGGGATGATGCCGAGCAGCCCGGACGCGGCCTGCATCGTCACGTCCACGATGTGCTCGCCCTGCGCGACGCCCAGCGCGACGGGGACGGTCTGGTTCTGGTTGGAGACCAGGAAGACCAGCGGCAGCAGGAACTCGTTCCAGGTCCAGATGAAGAAGAACGTCAGCATGACCGCCAGCGTCGGTCTGCTCACCGGGACCACGACCTGCCACAGGATGCGCAGCTTGCCGGCGCCGTCGATCCTTGCCGCCTCCAGGATGTCGCGCGGGAAGGCGCTCAACACCGAGGAGAGCAGGTAGGTGCCGAAAGCACTCTGGATCACCGTGAAGACGATGATCACAGCGAGTCTGGTGTCGTACAGGTTGGTCTGCTTCGCCAGGTAGTAGAGGGGATAGACGAGCCCCTCCTGCGGCAGCAGGTTCGCGATCAGGAAGGCGACCAGGATCCACAGTCTGCCCTTGATGCGGCCGATGCCGATGGCGTAGGCGTTCAGCACCGAGAGCACCACGGCGCACAGCGCGACACAGCCGCTGATCAGAACGCTGTTCCACAACACGTGGGTGAAATCGACGAGGTTCCAGAAGGTCCGGACGTTGTCGAAGCTGATCGCCTTGGGCAGCGCCAGCGGGCCGTGGGCGCTGTAGTCGCTCGAGGTCTTCAGGGCGTTCAGCAGGACGAAGCCGAACGGCAGCACCATGAAGACCGCCAACAAGGCGAAGGCCACGAGCACCGCGTAGCCGCGCCGTGTCCGAGGCCCGCCGGCCGTCGCGATGGACTTCGGCACGCTAGCGCTCCTCATCCTGGTCCCGTCCCTGCACGACGATGAAGACGGTGGTCACGATCAACGTCAGGACGGTGAGCACGGTGGCGATCGCCGCGCCGTAACCGACCTGGGTCTTCACGAAGAAGTTCTGGTAGGAGTAGTAGGAAGGGATGTCGGTCGAAGTGCCGGGGCCTCCGTTGGTGAGCACATAGATCGGCGCGAACGCCTTCAGCGCGGCGATGGTGCACATCAGCAGCACGACATAGGTTTCCGGCCGGATCTGCGGAATGGTGATGTGCCAGAACCGCCGCCACCAGCTCGCGCCGTCGATCGAGGCGGCCTCGTGCAGCACCGGATCGACCCGCTGCAACCCGGCCATGAAGATGACCACGGGGAAGCCCAGCTGGATCCACACCATCACGGCCATCACCGTGAACAGCGCGGTGTTCGGATCCCCCAGCCAGTCATGGGAGAGCGAGCCGAGCCCGACGTCTTTGAGAACGGTGTTCAGCACGCCGTCGCCCGGTGCCAGGATCCAGCCCCAGACCACCCCCATCACGGCGAGCGGCATCACCTGCGGAAGATAGATGCAGGCCCGCAGGATGCTGGCGGTGCGAGACCCGAACCGCTTGCCGATGAAGTCGAACAGTCCGGCCGCGACGATCAGTCCGAGCACCGTCGGGACCACCGCCATGGCCACGACCAGTCCGACGTTGTGCCAGAACGCGGACCAGAAGACCGAGTCGTGGAACAGCCGCTGGTAGTTCTTCAGCCCGACCCAGGTCATCGGGCCCACGCCCTGCCACCGGGTGAAGCTGATGCCGATGTTCATGGCGAACGGGATGGCGATGACCGCAGTGAAGAGCACGGCCGCCGGCACCAGGAAGAACGGGTAGCCCCGGTCGGCGCGACGGCGCCGATCGGGGATCTCCAGCGCCATTACTGCGCGAGGCCTTGGTTGTACGCCGACTGTAGAGAACCCAGCACTCCGTCGGCGTTCTTACCGTTGATGATGTCCTGCGTGGCCGACACCAGCGTCTGGTAGAACCCCGCGGTCGGCCAGTCCGGGTAGTAGGCCAGGCCGTTCGAGGACTGCAACGTCTGGAAGTTCTGGACGAGTTGCTTGGCCTTGGGGTCGGTGATGTCGGCGGGCTGGGCGGCGACCGGGACCGCGCCCTTGTTCGCCAACAGGGCTTGGATGTCCGGGCGCAGCGTGATGTCGATGAAGTCCTCGGCGAGCTGTGCGTTCTTGGAGTTCTTCGGGATCACCCACAGGTTCCCGCCGGATCCCGGGACGAGCGAGTTGCCGGGCCACTGGAAGGTGTCCCAGGCGAAGTTCTTGACCTCGGATTCGAAGGTGCCGTACCACCAGCTGCCCGAGACCATCATCGGGCTCTTGCCTGATTCGAACGCGGTGCCCATGTCGGTGGCCTTCAGGCTCACCGAATCCTTGGCTATGTAGCCCTTCTTGACCCAGTCGGCCAACGTGGTCGCTCCGTAGGTCCACGCCGCGTCGTGGAAGTCGCCCTTGCCCGCGATCTGGTACTGGTTCACCCAGTTCTGATCGGCCTTGCTCAGCGCCAGGTTGTACAGGTACTGCTGGGCCGGATATTCGGCCCCCGCACTCGCCAGCGGCGTGACGCCGGCCTTGACGAACGTGTCCATCGCCGCGGTGAACTCGTCGAACGTGGTCGGCACCTGGACGCCGTACTTGGCGAACATGTCCTTGTTGTAATAGACCATGCCGTATTCGGCGTAGTCGGGGATGCCGTACCAGTCTCCCGACCCCATGACCCCGTTCGTATAGCGGGACGTCGTCGCGAGGTTACCGGTGATCTTCTTGTCCCAGCCGTATTTCGCGACCGCGGGTGTGAGGTCGGTCAGGAGCCCCTGCTTGGCCAACAGGCCCGCGGTCGCGTTGCCCTTGTTGTACTCCAGGATGTCGGGCGCGTTCGAAGAGTTCAGCACCATGGGAGCGGTCTTCTGAAGCTGCTCGAAGGTCTTCTGCTCGAACTGGACCGTGACCCCCGGGTGAGACTGTTCGAACTCTTTGATCGCCTGGGCCCAAGCCACGCCCATCGCACTGTCGGCGCTCTCGTAGTGCCAGAGCTTCAGCACCTTGGACGACGACGAGGACGGACCCGATTTGCCACAGGCGCTCAGGCCCAGCGACGCCACGGCCACCACCGCCATCAGCGCGGCGGCCTTGCGTCCGCTGCCTTGGGTGAGCATCGACTTCCTCCAGTCTGCGAAGTCATATCGAAGCGCTTCGAACGCCATGACGATAAGCGCTTACCAGTGGCCTGACAAGAGGCAGCGCGCTGATACTCCGGCTCAAAGCCGCGCTGCGAATGTGCTGATAGTGGCGGCAGTCGGACAATCAGGAGTCGGACAAACGGCGGACTGTTCACGGTTTCTCCAGGGGCCGGCTCTCCGGCCTGATGCCTGATCTTGACCTCGGGTCGCCAGACAGCATCAAACCGAACCGAACGCAAAGAATCATGAGTTACCTGATTGACACACCGCCGACTCGCTGCTGTCATCTCAGTCGAAGCGCTTCACCTCTACCCGGCCCGAGCAGCGCGCTTCGCCGACGGAGCCGACCAGATGTCGTCCTTCATCCAGACCGGCAGCACGAACGCCGGCACCGTCGACGTGCTCGCCTCGGCGCACAGCAGCAAGACGTCCACCACCGACAACTATCCGTTCCACCCAGCTGAGCGCGGGCGGCTGGCGCCGGCCGGTCCGGCACCAGCCGCGAAGCCTCCCCGCGGCCTCAGACCCCGCTTCAGACCCGGGTTCAGACCGTCCGGCGGACCACCCGCACCTGTCCGCCGGGGACCACCAGCTCGGGGACTTCCGCCCCGACCACCAGCTCGACCCCTGCGATGGGCAAGGTCGCCTCGTGTTCTCCATGGTTGATCACCGTCACGTACTCGGCTCCGGCGCCGACCCGGCGGACGACCTCGACGGTCTCCGGAAGGCCGGCGAACGCGGGCCGCGCCGCGCCGATCCGGTCCAGCAGGGCTTTGAGGCCGGGACCGTCGAGGGCCGTCGAGACGTACCAGGCGGTGCCGGCGCCGACGCGGTTGCGGGTGACGGCCGGCTTGCCGGCCGCGGGTCCGTCTTCGTAGACGGCGAACGGCTCGGCCTCGCGCAGCCGGAGGTCGTCGGTCCAGATCGTGCCGGACCAGCCCGGGCCGGGCCCGCTCTCGACGGCGGCCACAGTTACCCGCTCTCCGGCGCGCAACGGCAGGAACTCCTCGATCGTGATCCCCAGCAGATCGCGCAGAGCCCCGGGGACGGCTCCGGGCACCACCGCGTCGTTCTCGTCGACGATCCCGGAGAAGAAGGACACGACCAGCGTGCCGCCGGCCTCGACGTAGCCGCGCAGGTTCTTGGCGGCGGCCTCGGTCGTCAGGTACAGCGACGGCACGACGACCAACGGATAGCGCCCCAACTCGGCTTCGGGAGCGACGAAGTCCACCGTCAGGTGCGAGCGCCACAGCTGCTCGTACCAGCGCCTCACCTGGTCGACGTAGCGCACGTCGGCCGACGGCCGCCAGTCCAGCTCCAGCGCCCACCAGGACTCCCAGTCCCAGACCACTGCGACGTCGCCGGCGACCTGTGCGCCGCGGGCTTCGCCGAGGACGGCCAGCGTGGCGCCCAGCTCGACGACCTCGCGCCAGATCCGGGTGTCGGTGCCGCCGTGCGGCAGCATCGCCGAGTGGAACTTCTCCTGCCCGAAACGGGAGGCGCGCCACTGGAAGAACATGATGCCGTCGGCGCCGCGGGCGAAGTGCGCCAGGCTGTTGCGCGCCATCTCGCCCGGGCGCTTGGCGATGTTGCGCTCCTGCCAGTTCACCGCCGAGGTGGAGTGTTCCATCAGCAGCCAGGACCCGCCTGCCGCGACACCCCGGGTGAGGTCGGCGGCCAGAGCCAGTCCGATGTGGTTCTCGTTCTCCTCGGCCACCAGGTAGTGGCCGTTGGAGACCACGTCCACCTCGGCGGCCCAGGCCCACTGGTTCAGGCCCTTGCACCGGGCGTCCTGGAAGTTGGTGGTGACCGGGATGTCCGGGCTGTGCGTCCGGATGGCGTCGCGCTCCCGGCGGAAGCATTCCAGCCAGGCCGCATCGGTGAAGCGTGCGAAGTCCAGGCGCTGCGCCGGGTTCACGGCCGACGGCGCGGTGCGCGGCGCGTCGATCTCGTCCCAGTCCCCGTATCGCTGTCCCCAGAACGTGGTGCCCCAGGCCTCGTTCAGGGAGTCAAGGTTCGTATACCGGTCCCGCAGCCAGTGCCGGAAGTGCTGGACGGACTGTTCGCAATAGCACTCGCCGGTCGGTGCCATGTATTCGTTGAACACGTGCCAGAGCATGAGGTTGTCGCGGTGGCCGTAGCGTTCGGCGAGCTTGCCCGCGATGCGGACCGCGGCCTCGGCGAAAGCCGGCGACGACGGGCAGATCGCCTGCCGGGAGCCTGCGCCCAAGCGCCGGCCGTCCCGCGTCACCGGCAGGGAATCAGGGTTCGCACGGGCGAACCAGGGCGGCGGCGCAGCGGTCGGGGTGGCCAGAGCGACCGCGATCCCGCCCGCGGCCAGCAGGTCGAACACCCGGTCCAGCCAGCCGAAGTCGAAGACGCCCGGCTCGGGCTCCAGCAGCGCCCAGGAGAACACACCGAGGCTGACCAGGTTCACCCCGGCTTGACGCATCAGCGCGACGTCCTCGGCCCAGATGTCCTCAGGCCACTGTTCGGGGTTGTAGTCACCGCCGTAGACGAGGGCGTCGAGCCGGGGCAGGCGGTGCGGACCGGCACTGCGAAAAAGCGGCATGGCATTCGCTTCCGAGGTAGGTGCCCGAGCGCGACTGGGAGCGCTCACAGATATGTCACGAAGTAGTACCACAGAAGGTTGAGTCGCGATACCTCTTGACAACCATAGCCGCCCGGCCGGAGGTTGGGAGCGTTCACAGAGCGGTTACACACGGACCGGCCGGATCACCGTGTCCTCTGTGTTCTCTTCTCCCACTCCCCGGACTTCACCTGGAGCGTTCCATGAAGTCGTACCGCCTCGCCTCGGCCGCCTCGGCCGGCCTGACCGCCGCCGCACTGGTGGCCGGCTGCTCCTCGTCATCGTCGTCGCCCCCGGCTTCCTCATCGCAGTCGCAGGGCTCTGGCTCCGGGAGCGTCGATCTGACCTTCTGGTCGTGGGTCCCGAACATGGACAAGATCGTCGACACCTGGAACGCCGCGCACCCGACCATCCACATCACCTACAGCAAGCAGGCCGGCGGCGACGCGGAGGCGCAGAAGGTCCTGACCTCGGCCAAGGCCCACACCATGCCGGACATCATCCAGGCCGAGTACCAGGAGATCCCGACGATGGTCTCCAACAACGTGCTCGCTGACATCTCCAGGCAGGCGAACCCGGTCAAGGGCAAGTTCGCGCCGGGCATCTGGAACCTGGTGACGCTCGGCGGCGACGCGGTCTACGGCCTGCCCCAGGACAGCGGCCCGATGCTGTTCTTCTACCGCAAGAGCCTGTTCGCCAAGTACGGCCTGACCGTACCGAAGACCTGGGACGACTACGCCGAACTCGCGGCACAGGTCAAGCAGAAGGCCCCGGACTCCTACCTGGGCAGCTTCCCGACCGTCGATCCCGGCGAGTTCGCGGGCCTGGCCCAACAGGCCGGCGCCAAGTGGTGGTCGGCTGCTGGCTCGTCCTGGTCGGTGGGGCTGAACGACACGGCCACCAAGAAGGTCGCCGACTTCTGGACCGGCCTGATCAAGGCCGGCCGGATCGACGCGGACCCGGCCTGGACCCCGGCGTGGAACAAGGCGATGGACGACGGGACGATCCTGTCCTGGACCGCCGGGGTGTGGGCGCCGGGCACGCTGGCGAGCGTCGCCGCCGACACCAAGGACGACTGGGGCGTGGCCCCGCTGCCGCAGTGGGACGCCGCGGCGAACGTGACCGGCAACTGGGGCGGCTCGTCGATGGCCGTCACCACGGACTCCAAGCACAAGGACGCCGCGGCGCAGTTCCTGGTCTGGCTGAACACCGACAAGGCCGCCACCGACCTGCTGATCAGCCAGGCCGGCGTCTACCCGGCGGACACCGACGCGCAAGGCGGAGTGGCCGCGCCGACCTTCCTGCCGTCGGTGACCGACTTCGCGGCGATCGCCAAGGCCGCCGCGGGCGCCACGGCCCCGGCCACCTGGGGACCGAACGTCTCCACGGCCTACGCGGCCTACAACGACGACGTCGGCAAGGCGGCCACCGCGAAGGGCTCGCTGTCCGCCGGCTTCGACGCGGTCCAGCAAGCAGTCGTCGCGGACATGAAGAAGGCCGGCTTCACCATTTCAGGAAGCTGAACCGGC
>JABFXP010000969.1 GCA_013361685.1 Catenulispora sp. | reverse complement strand
GGGCGGCCTCGCGCAGCGCCGCCAGCGGCGGGACCCGCGAGGCGCGCACCGCCGGGCCGAGCGCGGACAGCGCGGTCACGCCGACGCCCACGAGCAGCGCCGCAAGGATCGTGGACCCCGTGATCGCCAGTCCCCCGGCGGGCAACGCGAACCCGGCCGCGTCGAACAGCGCCTTCAGCCCTTGGGCGATCCCCAGTCCGCCGAGCACGCCGACCGCCGACGCCAGCAGCCCCAACACCGCGGCCTCGGCCACGGAGGACCGCAGGATCTGGCTCCGCGAGGCGCCCAGTGCCCGCAGCAGCGCGTTCTCCCTGGTCCGTTGCGCGGTGAGGATCGTGTAGGTGTTGTGGATCGAGAACGACGCCACCAGCAGCGCCACCGCCGCGAACACCAGCAGGAACGCCTTGAAGAAGGTGAGGAAGGCCTTGCCGATCGCGTCGGTGTTCGCCTTCGTGTACGCGGCGCCGCTGATCGCCGAGACACCGGGGGGCAGCGCCTTCGCCACCGAGGCGACGACAGAGTCCTGCGAAGTACCGGCCTTGGCGGCGACCAGGATCTGTGTCGCCTGTCCGGTCCGCCCGACGTACTTCTCCGCGACGGCCTGGGTGAAGCCGACATAGGTCGACTGTCCGATGCCGTCCTGCCCGCCGAACCCGGCGATCCCGACGATCGTGACCCGCACCGGCAGCGGCGTCTGCACGACCGTGGTGTCGCCCACCTTCAGCTTGCCGGAGTCCGCCGCGCCCCGGTTGACGACCGCCTCGACCGGCTGGCCGGCCGGCACGTCGCGCGGCGCGCGCCCCTGGACCAGGTGGTAGGGGTTCAGCTGCTCGGAGGGGATCCAGTTGCCGGCCATCCGCGGCGGCCCGTTGCCGCCGACCGCCTTGCCGTCGGCGCCGAGCAGTTGGCCGTAGCCGACGATGTCAGGCTGGGCGTCGGCGACGCCGGGCGCGGTGCGCAGCGTGGCGGCGAGCTGCGAGGGCACGGGTGCGCGCAGGCCGCCGAGCGGGCCGTTGCGGGCGGATGCGGAGATCAGGGTGTCGGAGTGCACCACGGCGGAAACCCCTTCGTCCGCGGTGGCGAAGAGGTTGTCGAAGTTGCGGGACAAGGTGGCGTTCAGCGTCAGGGTGCCGGCGAGGAAGGCCACACCGAGGAACACCGCGAGGAAGGTGCCGATGAGCCGCCGGCGGCGGGCGGTGAGGTTGCGCAGGGCGATGGTGAGCATGACGGATTCCCTATGCGTGGAGTCAGTCGCCGAAGCGCTGCATGCGGGCCAGCACCGAGTCGCGGGTCGGCTGCTCCAGCCGGTCCACGAGGCGGCCGTCGGCCAGGAACAGGACCTCGTCGGCGTAGGCGGCGGCGGACGGGTCGTGGGTGACCATGACCAGGGTCTGGCCGAAGTCGGTGACCATGGTCCGCAGCAGCCGCAGCACCTCGGCGGCCGACCGGGAGTCCAGGTTGCCGGTGGGCTCGTCGGCGAACACCACCTCGGGCCGGGCGGCCAGCGCCCGGGCCACCGCGACCCGCTGCTGCTGGCCGCCGGAGAGCTCGGCCGGGCGGTGCTCGAGCCGGTCGCCGAGGTCGACGGTGTCCACCACGGTGGCGAGCCAGTCCCGGTCCGGGGTGCGGCCGGCCAGGTCCAGCGGGAGGGTGATGTTCTCGCCCGCGGTGAGCGTGGGCAGCAGGTTGAAGGACTGGAAGACGAAGCCGAGCTTCTCGCGGCGGAGCAGGGTGAGCTGCTTGTCGGTGGCGGTTCCGAGGTCGACGTCGCCGATGAAGACCTGGCCCGAGGTGAGCCGGTCCAGGCCGGCCAGGCAGTGCATGAGGGTGGACTTGCCGGATCCGGAGGGGCCCATGACGGCGGTGAAGCGGCCGGCCGGCAGGGCGACCGTGACGCCGTCGAGGGCGTAGACGGCGGCGTCTCCGCTGCCGTACCGCTTGACGGCCGCCACCGCGCGGGCGGCCGGAGGGGTGGTCATGACGTCCGGGTGCGCCGCGTTCGCGGGC
>JABFXP010000620.1 GCA_013361685.1 Catenulispora sp. | reverse complement strand
GGCGTGAGCAGCAGCGGCGCGTTGAGCTGCTTGGACAGCGGCACGCCGGCCAGCGCGTCGGGGAAGTTGTCGCCGGTGGCCAGCACGACCGCCGCGGCGGTGTGATCCGCCGGGAACGCCTTCTTCGACACCGCGATCGCGGTCTCGTAGCGGGTCTTTCCAGCCAGGCGGGTCACCGCGGTGCCCGGGCTGGCCGGCGCCTGCTGCGCCGCCAGAGCGGCGACGAAGTTGCCGTTCGGCGAGCCCAGACCGGTGGCGTCGTCGAACCCCGGGGTGGCGGTCAGGGAGCTGTCCTGGCCGACCTGGAACAGCTCCGCGGGGTTGCTCCCGTGGCCCTTGATCACCTCGGTGACGCCGGGACGGGCCGTCACGTCGTGGAAGGCGGAGCCGCCCAGCGCGTACAGCGACGGGTTCACGAGCCCGAACGCGTGGCCCGCGGCCTCCTTCGCGTTCGCCAGCACCGCGGCGAACTCCGGCGCGGCCACCGAGGTGCCGGCCATGTCGTAGTGGCCGAACTGCCCGCTGTCGGTGTAGGCGATGTCCACGGTGCTGGCCAGCGAGCCGTTCATGGCCACGTCCGGCAGCACGCGCATGGGACGGGTCGCGGGGTGGCCGTCGACCTGGGTGTTGGCCAGACCCGCCGGCACCTTGCCGGCCTGGTACCAGGGCTGCGAGACGTCGGCGGAGGTGCCGCCGCCGCCACCGAAGTAGAACTGGAACGCGGTCTTCGTGCCGTCCTCCGGGCTCCAGGCCGAGTCGCCCGGGAACGCCTGGCCGGCGTGGTCGCCCATCGCGACCTCCCAGCCGTAGCCGCCGCTGGAGTTGCTGGTGGCCAGCGTGGTGCCGCCGACGGCGGTCACCCACTGCGAGCTCACCGGCCACTCGGTCTGCTTGCGCGTGGAGTTGTTGCTGCAGTTGGCGCCGCCGGCGGCCTTCCAGGCCGGGTCGTCGTCGCCGCAGTCGCCGGTGGAGAAGGTGAAGCTGATGCCCTCGGCCGCGCCGGCCTGGAAGATCCGGTCGTACTGCGCCAGCACCGCCGGGTCCGTGTCGCCCTGGGTGGTGTGCATCAGCTCACCCCAGGAGTTCGACACCACGTCGGCCAGGTGCCCGTCGACGATCTTCTGCTCGGCGGCCATCAGGTCGGCGTCGGAGCAGGAGTTGGCACCGACGTAGACGATGTTGGCGTCCGGGGCCAGCCCGTGCGCCGTCTCGACGTCGAGTGCCTCCTCGCCGCTGGCGTCGGCGCACCGGTCCTGGTTGTTCCAGGCGTTGCGGTCCACCACTTCGCGGTACTGGCCCGAGCGGAACTGGGGCGCGCCGACGTCGGAGGCCCAGGCGTTGGCGTCGTTCGCCATGGAGGCGTTGGCGTACCAGTCCACGATCGCGATCGTGGCGCCCTTGCCGGTCTTGGTCTGGCCGTAGGCGGTCCGCAGCTGGCTCGGGGAGTACGCGCACGGTGCGATCGGGATGTTCGCGCCGTTCGCGCCGGCCGGGTAGCCGCTGACGGTCTGCGAGCCCCAGTTCGGGCCGCAGCCGGCGGCCGGCATGTTGGTGACGGCCTTGCCGGTGGCCGCGGTCTTGGCCCCGGTGCTGCCCGAGGCCGAGCCGTTCGGGCCGGTGCTCGGCTTGGCGACCGAGTTCGTGTGGGCCAGGTTCGAGGCCTGCGACAGGCCGGTGACGCCGGAGACGTAGTTCGCGACCGAGGCCGGGATCACCGCGGCCGAGGAGGCGGCGTAGCCCACGGTGCCGTCGGGCCGCAGGTAGTTCTTGAGCTGGGCGCCGAACGCGCGCTGCACGGCCGCCGGGGCGCCGTGGGCGTCGACCCAGTTGCTGTTGACCGCCGAGACCGTCAGGCCGGCGTCCTGCAGCCACTTCTGCACCGCGGCGATCTGCTCCGGGCTCGCCCCGAACCGCTGCTTGACCTGGTCGGGCGTGAGGAACTGCCCGAAGGAGGGGCTGTCGGGGTCGTTCACCGACTTCGCCAGCGCGGCGAGCCCGGCCTCGTCCTGGCCGGTGAGGAACACCCGGGTGGTGATGGTCTGCGTGGCCGGGACCGCACCGCGGTCCTTGTCCGCCGTCGCCCACGCCGGGTGCGCGTTGTTCAGAGTCTTGGTGTTGTGCGAAGTGTTCTGCGTGTCGTCGGCCTGGGCCGGCACGGCCTGGCTGGCCGCCGCGACCACGGCTATAGCCCCCGTGGCGAGCGCCTGGACACGCCGCCGATATGCGGCGTTGCGCATAGATGAAGTCCCTTTCCCCTGTGTGCTGAGCCCCCGATGGTTCCGCGCGATCTGCCCCGGAACTCATGAATTTTTCAGGGACGATCCACGTGTCTATCCACGTCCGGAGGCTGACCACAAGCTGGATCTGGAGACCGTGACACGTTCGTGTCCTGACGTTGGGAGAGGGGCCGGTGACCCAGGGTGCGCATGTTTGTTCCCATCGGCTTCACCCGAGGCCAGCGCTGCCTTTTCGGGGTTCGGGTGGGCCTGATCCGCCGTCCGGACGGGCGATTTCATCAAGGTCTTGGCATTCGGCCCGGCCTTGCGCCGGATCGCACGATTCAAGGTGTGTTCACCCGGCCGTCTTCCAGAGGTCCAGGCGGGCAAGATGGCGAGTACTGAGTCAAGGTACTTATTCAATAGGGGATGGAGAGCCTCTGGATCTCGACGCGGGCCGGATGACGGCTACCATCTCGGCCACGGAGGTGTGACTACCGACGGGTAGTCCGGCGCCGGCAGGCTCGACAAGGAGGAGGACGGACGATGGCCGGAAAGTGGTCTGCGCTGTCGAAGGGCACGCGGTTCGCGCTGGTCGCGGTCGTCCTTTATATGGTGGAGGCGATCGTCATCACCACGACCGCCTGGGACCGCAACACCGGCTATGCCGACCTGGTGATAGGCGCCGTCACCTCGGCGTTCGGCGCGGGGCTGGCCGCCGCCGCGCTGCACACCGACTACTTGCAGGCGATGAAGCTGCGCTGGCGGCTGCGGCGCGGGGGTGAGCGGGCCACCGCGACCGTGGCCGCCCTCGTCGCGTTCCACAACAGCGAGTTCACATATCCGGTCTTCGAGTACGCGACCCCCGACGGCGTCACGCACCGGCACGCCGACGCCTCCAGCCGCGCCCTGGAGGTGGGCACCGCCGCCGAAGTGCGCTACCTGCCCGCCGAGTCCGACTTCGCGGTGGGGCCGCTGAGCCGGTTCAACGCCGCGGTGTTCCTCTTCCTGGGGCTGCTGGGGACAGTGCTGCTGCTGATGATGCCGGTGATGACCGTGCAGTCGATGCTGAACTGACCGCGAAACGAACGCGACACACGGCTCCGGCACACTGACCGGCGTGATCAGCTCGAGCATCGCGGTCCGTGAGGTCGCCTGGGACGATCCGGAGGCCGCCGTCCTGCGCGCCGCCCAGCGTGCCGAGATCGAAGCGCTGTACGGCCCCGACAGCGAGCCCGGCGTCGCGCCGTCGGCCGCCGACATCGCGCTGTTCCTGATCGCCTACGCCGAGGGGCGGCCGGTCGGCTGCGGCGGCCTGCGGTCGCTGGAGCCCGGCGCCGCGGAGGTGAAGCGCATGTACGTGGTGCCCGAGTGGCGGGGCCGCGGCGTCTCCGGCGCGGTGCTCACGGCGCTGGAGACGGCGGCCGCGGTCCGGGGCTGGACCACGCTGCGCCTGGAGACCGGGCCCAAACAGGCCGCCGCGATCCGGTTCTACGAACGCTCCGGTTACGCCCGCATCGCCTGTTTCGGCGCGTACGCCGACGACCCGGGTTCCTACTGCTACCAAAGAGAGCTGTAGCGAGTTCCGGGACCGTTTCCTTCAGGGGCGGCACTCCGGGTTACGATGGGGCTTCGTATCCCGTCCACGCGCGACGTCGCGCCATGACTGAGGCTGCCGGCGCCGGCAGCGCCGCAAGGAGAGCAGCAGTGAAGAGCGCTGTCGAGACTTTGGACCCGACCCGGGTCCGGCTCACCGTTGAGGTCCCGTACGAGGAGCTCAAGCCGAGCCTCGACGCGGCCTACAAGAAGATCGCCGAGCAGGTCTCGATCCCGGGCTTCCGCAAGGGCAAGGTCCCGGCGGCGGTCATCGACCAGCGCTTCGGCCGCGGCGCGGCGCTGGAGGAGGCGGTCAACTCCTCCCTGCCCCAGTTCTACGGCCAGGCCGTCGAGGAGAACAAGATCGAGGTCGTCGGCCAGCCCGACGTGGACCTGCAGGAGCTGGAGCCGGGCCAGACGCTGAAGTTCACCGCCGAGGTGGACGTGCGCCCGGACTTCGAGGTGCCGGCGTACGAGGACATCGAGGTCGAGGTCGACGACGCCGCGATCGGCGAGGAGGCCGTCGAGGAGCGCATCGACCTGATCCGCAAGCGCTTCGGCTCGCTCAAGGAGGTCGAGCGCGAGGTCCAGGACGGCGACTTCGTGACGCTGGACCTGGTCGCCAAGATCGACGGCGAGGAGCTGGAGGACGGCACCGCCAAGGGCATGAGCTACGAGGTGGGCTCCACCCAGCTCGTCGAGGGCACCGACGAGGCGATCATCGGCAAGAAGGCCGGCGAGACCGCCTCGTTCACCTCCAAGCTGCTCGGCGGCTCGCACGCCGGCGAGGACGCCACCATCGAGGTCACCGTCACCGCGGTCAAGGAGCGCGAGCTCCCCGAGCTGGACGACGAGTTCGCCCAGCTGGCCAGCGAGTTCGACACCATGGAGGACTTCCGCGCCAACGTCCGCGAGACGCTGGAGCGCTCCGAGCAGTTCGAGCAGGTCGCCTCGGCCCGGGACAAGGTGCTGGAGGTCCTGCTCGAGCGCGTGGACATCCCGCTGCCGAAGTCGGTCGTGGAGGCCGAGCTGGCCTGGCGCAACGAGGCCCTGGACCGGCAGATCGCCATGGGCGGCATGACCCGCGAGGGCTTCTTCAAGCTCCAGGAGAAGACCGAGGAGGAGTACAACGCCGAGCTCGACGCCGAGGTGCGCGACGGCGTCAAGGCCCAGTTCATCCTGGACAAGCTGGCCAACGACAAGGAGATCTCGGTCAACGAGGGCGAGCTGACCAACCACCTCATCCAGCGCGCGTCGCAGGCCGGCATGCGCCCGGACGAGTTCGCCCAGCAGATCTCCTCCGCCGGCCAGATCCCGGCGCTGGTCGGCGAGGTCCGCCGCGGCAAGGCGCTGAACCTGGTGCTGGAGGCCGCCACGGTCAAGGACGCCTCCGGCAACGAGGTGGACGTCAAGAAGGTGAACCAGCCCGACGTGGAGGAGACCGACGGCGAGAGCCCGGACAGCCACGGCCGGTCGCCGGAGGACGAGCACTACGGCCACAAGCACGACTGAGCGCGCCCAGCGCAACTGAGCACGGCCGCGCACGACCACCGGTGGCGCGATAGCGTCGCCGAACGCTGAGTGAGCGGCCGTGCGACCTCAGCGCAAGCTGAGGTCCGGTAGTACTAAAGCCCTGTCACGAACCGTGGCAGGGCTTTAGCGTATGCCGTCAGCGAACAAGGGCCGGGGCGCCGACGTGGCAGGGGAGCGGCGCGTTAGGGTCGTCCTAGGACCTGGCGATCACACCCCCTCCACAGGCGTCATCGGCGGTCCGCGCATTCCGCTTCCGACGAACCAGGCAGGGTGAACCTATGACGACGCCGCTGACCCCGATGGCCCGCGCGGGCGTGGACAGCCCGCTCGGCCTGAGCGACCAGGTCTACAACCGGCTGCTGCGCAACCGGATCATCTTCCTGGGCACCCAGGTCGACGACGACATCGCCAACTCGCTGTGCGCCCAGTTGCTGCTGCTCACCGCCGAGGACAGCGACAAGGACATCTACTTCTACATCAACAGCCCCGGCGGCTCGGTCTCGGCGGGCCTGGCGATCTACGACACGATGATGTACATCCCCAACGACATCGTGACCGTGGGCATGGGCATGGCGGCCTCGATGGGGCAGTTCCTGCTCACCGCCGGCACCCCGGGCAAGCGCTTCGCGCTGCCGAACACCGAGATCCTGCTGCACCAGGGCTCGGCCGGGATCGGCGGCTCGGCGGCGGACATCCGGATCCAGGCCGAGCGCCTGCTGCGCAGCAAGAGGCGGATGGCCGAGCTGACCGCGCAGCACACCGGGCAGACCCTGGACAAGATCGAGAAGGACTCCGACCGCGACACCTGGTTCAGCGCCGAGGAGGCCAAGGAGTACGGCCTCATCGACGACATCATGACGCACGCCAACGACGTCCCCGGCGCCGGCGGCACCGCCGGGTCCTGACCGACCCGCGTTCGGCGCACCTGACCTCACCCCTGGCCGCCCTTTTCCGGAGGACCCTGATATGAACGACATGCTGTACCGCGGACCGGAGCACGACGCCCGTTACATCGTCCCCAAGTTCAGCGAGCGCACCAGCTACGGCTTCCGCGAGTGGGACCCGTACTCGAAGCTGTTCGACGAGCGGATCATCTTCCTCGGCGTGCAGATCGACGACGCCTCGGCGAACGACGTGATGGCCCAGCTGATCACCCTGGAGTCGATGGACCCCGACCGGGACATCTCCATCTACATCAACAGCCCCGGCGGCTCCTTCTCGGCGATGACCGCCATCTACGACACCATGCAGTGGGTCAAGCCGGACGTGCAGACGGTGTGCATGGGCCAGGCCGCCTCGGCGGCGGCGGTGCTGCTGGCGGCCGGCACCGCGGGCAAGCGGCTGGCGCTGCCCAACGCCCGGATCCTGATCCACCAGCCCTGGAGCGAGGGCGGCCGCGGCGACCTGTCGGACCTGGAGATCCAGGCCAACGAGATCCTGCGGATGCGCAGTGTGATGGAGCAGATGCTCGCCAAGCACACCGGCCGGGAACTGGACGACGTCAACAAGGACATCGACCGGGACAAGATCCTCTCGGCCGACGAGGCGAAGGACTACGGCATCATCGACCAGGTCCTGACCACCCGCACCGAGACGCTCGCGGTCCACTGAGTCACACCGCGCGCGCAGCAATCGGCGGGGCGACCCGCCACGGGCCGTGGCGTCGGATTATCATTCGATGCCACGGCCGTGCTCGGCGATGTTGGTTGACGAGCAATCACGCCGTGCCGGGGGTATGAGCGGTACCGTCTTGGGGGACAGACTACGAAGCGCCGACACGCGCATCCCGTGGTCCGTCCAGCACCGGGATCTTCACGAAGGAGAAGCTCCACCGTGGCACGCATCGACAACGCCGACCTGCTGAAATGCAGCTTCTGCGGCAAGAGCCAGAAGCAGGTCAAGAAGCTCATCGCGGGCCCCGGCGTGTACATCTGCGACGAGTGCATCGATCTGTGCAATGAGATCATCGAGGAGGAGCCCGGCGAGCCGGCCGCGGCCCGGGGGCTGGCCGAACTGCCCAAGCCCAAGGAGATCTACGACTTCCTCGACGAGTACGTGATCGGGCAGGAGAACGCCAAGAAGAGCTTGTCGGTGGCGGTGTACAACCACTACAAGCGGGTGCAGGCCGGGGACTACCAGCGGGAGCGCGGCGGACGCCGGGCCGAGCACATCGAGCTGGCCAAGTCCAACATCCTGCTGCTGGGCCCGACCGGCTGCGGCAAGACCTACCTGGCGCAGACCCTGGCCCGGATGCTCAACGTCCCGTTCGCGATCGCCGACGCCACGGCGCTGACCGAGGCCGGCTACGTCGGCGAGGACGTGGAGAACATCCTGCTCAAGCTGATCCAGGCGGCCGACTACGACATCAAGAAGGCCGAGACCGGGATCATCTACATCGACGAGATCGAC
>JABFXP010000611.1 GCA_013361685.1 Catenulispora sp. | reverse complement strand
GGCGGTCTGCTCTCGGTCGTCATGCCGGAAGCCGCCGTGCTGTCAGTGCTCGAGGAAACCGGCTTCGCAGACCGCGTGACCGTCGCGGCCGTGAATTCCCCGGCCGCGACCGTCGTCTCCGGTACTCCTGAGGACCTGGACGCTTTCGAAGCCGCGCTGTCCAAGCGCCGCATCCTGCGCTGGCGCGTCCCGGCCACCGCCGACTTCGCCGCGCACTCCCCGCGCGTGGAGCCGATCCAGCCGGAACTGACCCGCGAGCTGGCTCGCATCCGTCCGGCCGCCGGCCAGATCGCCTTCTACTCCACCGCGTACGGGCGCTGGCTGTCCGGCGCCGAGCTCGACGCCGGGTACTGGTACGCCAACGTCCGCGAGCAGGTCCGCTTCGCCGACGCCGTCGCCGAGCTGGCGCGGTCCGGGCACCGCACCTTCCTCGAAGTGTCCGCGCAACCGGTGCTGACCGGGTCCATCACCGAGACCGTGCAGGAAGCCGACCTGCCCACGCCGGTCGTGTCCGGCACCGTCACCCGCGAAGCCGCCGGGGGCGCCGGGCTGCTGGCGTCCTTCGCGGGCGTGCACGTCCAGGGCGTCGTCCTGGACTGGCGCGCCGTTCTCGGCGGCCGCGGTACCCGCGTGGACCTGCCCACCTACGCGTTCCAGCACCGCCGTTTCTGGCTCAAGCCGCTGGCCGAGACCGCCGTCGGGAGCACCGAGGACAACGAGCTCTGGTCCGCCGTCGAGGACGGCGACGTCAGCCGCCTGGCCGACGCCCTCGCCCTGGACGCCGGCCGCGCCGGCGACCTGCTCCCGGCGCTGGCGTCGTGGCGGCGCCGCGAACGTGCCGACTCGGCCGCCACCGACTGGCGCTACCGCATCACCTGGTCCGCCGTGCCGGATCCGGACGCCGCGGTGCTGGCCGGCACCTGGCTCGCGGTCGTCCCGGCCGGTTCGGGCCACGCCGACGAACAGATCAATGCCCTGCGATCGCGGGGCGCAGAGGTGAGCGTGCTCGAGATCGGCCCCGACGATCTCGAACGCGGTCATCTGGCCGCGCGCCTCACCGCGGCCGTCGCGCAAGCCGACGCGGCCGGCATCGCCGGCGTCCTGTCGTTCGCCTCGTTCGCCTCGTTCAACAACGAACAGACTCCCGGCCCCGACGGCGTGCCCACCGGCCTGGCCGCGACGCTGACCCTGGTCCAAGCCCTCGGCGACGCCGACATCACCGCGCCGCTGTGGACCATCACTCAGGGTGCTGTCTCGGCCGCCGCCGGAGACCCGGTCGCCGATCCGTTCCAGGCACAGACCTGGGGTCTGGGCCGCGTCGTCGGCCTGGAGGCCCCGGAGCGCTGGGGCGGCCTCATCGACCTGCCCGCGCACCTGGACGACCGGATCGCCGCGCGCTTGTGCGGCGTCCTGGCCGGACTCGGCGAGGACCAAGTAGCGGTCCGCGAGTCCGGGCTGTTCGCCCGCCGCCTGGCCCGGGCCCCGCACAACACCGTGAAGCGCACCTGGACCCCGAGCGGCACCGTCCTGGTCACCGGCGGCACCGGCGCCCTCGGCCGGCACGTCGCCCGCTGGCTCGCCGCGCGCGGCGCCGAGCGGATCGTGCTGGCCAGCCGCTCCGGCACGACCGCCTTCAGCGCCGCCGCCCTGGCCACCGAACTGGCCGCGGCCGGGGCCAGCACCGAGATCGCGATCTGCGACGTCACCCGGCGCTCGGAGCTCGCCGCGCTGCTCGACCGCACCGCGGTGGCCGGCCCGCCGCTCACCGCCGTCTTCCACCTGGCCGGCGTCAGCCAGACCACGCAGGTCGCCGACACCACCGTCGCCGACCTCGCCGAGGTCGCGGCGGCCAAGACCGTCGGCGCCCGGCTGCTCGACGAGCTCACCACCGGACTCGGCCTGGACCTTCAGGCCTTCGTCCTGTTCTCCTCCGCCGCCGCGACGTGGGGCGGCGCGCAGCAGCCCGGCTTCGCCGCCGCCAACGCCCACCTCGACGCCCTGGCCGAGGCGCGC
>JABFXP010000134.1 GCA_013361685.1 Catenulispora sp. | reverse complement strand
CGATCTAGCAGGAAGACCTGTTCGGGGCTGAGCACGTCGGGCGAGCCGCCGAACTCCTCGGCGATGTGCCGCGGGGCGAAGGCCAGCAGCACGTTCGCGCTGTCGCCGTCGACCGCGCGCTCCGGTGCCGGCAGGGCGTGATCGGTCCCCAGGTCGGCGACACTGTCGATGAGCTCGGCCACCGTCCCGGACCACAGGAACGAGCGCAGGAGCAGCAGGTCCCACAGCGTCGCGTCCTCGCCGATCCGGTCCCGCAGCCGCCGCCGCAGCTCGGCGGCCAGGTCGGCGCGCCCGCGGGCGGCGGCCGGCACGGTGTCGCCGGTGCGCCAGGCGAGGTCCAGCACGGCGCCGGCCGGGACGGCGTGCTCCAGCACCTCGGCCGCGGTCAGCGTGCCCAGGCTCAGGCCCCTGATGATCAGGAGCCTGATGGCGTACCGGAACTCCGGCTCCTCGGCGACCTCGCCCCACAGCGGCTCCAGCGCTTTCAGCGCCGCGGGGATCCGGCGCAGCGTGGCGGCGTCGGGCGCGCCGGCGTGCCAGGCGGCCTGCGGGTACCGGGCCAGCAGGCGCTGCCGCACGTCCTGGGGGATGTCCTCGCGGGCCGCGGCCTCGTCGAGCCCTTTGACGTGGCCGAGGAACCGGCCGCGGTCCCCGGCGACGTCCCGGTGGCCGTCGGCCAGCTCCAGGATCTCCTCCCAGTCCAGGGTCCACGCCCGCGAGCCGACGCCGGAGCGGTCCCAGCGCTGGACCCACGTCTGGTCCCGCCATCCGGGGCGGGCGGCCGGCAGCGGGCCGGGCAGGCCGAGGATCCGCGCGGCCGGGATGGCCAGGCCCGGATCGCGCGCGCCGGCCAGCACCCGCAGCAGTTCGAAGTCGGGGTCGCCGGTGTCGGTGTCGGCCAGGTCCTCCGGCGAGCGGGGCAGCACGGCGCTCTGGAGGAAGCCGGACAGCCGGGCCCGCAGGTCCGGCGGCACGATCGCCTCGCCGTCCGGTCCGGTGCGGTCGCGCAGGATCGCGGTGCGGATCCAGTTCACGCCGGCCTGGTCCAGCCGGCCGAACAGCGCGCGGTCGACCTCCGGGTCGGCCAGCCGCAGCAGTTTGCGGCGGGCGGTGTCGTGGCCCAGCAGGCCGGCGTGCGGCAGCGGCAGCCGCAGCTGCCAGGCCAGGGCACGGCGGGCGCCGGGCGGGCCGTGCGCGATGACGTGGTCCACGACC
Source organism: Catenulispora sp. (assembly GCA_013361685.1). Lineage (GTDB taxonomy): Bacteria > Actinomycetota > Actinomycetes > Streptomycetales > Catenulisporaceae > Catenulispora. Next base: position 23,473 of record JABFXP010000134.1, on the reverse strand, counting down.
GGCTCGGGCAGCCGCCGCCCCAGCCGGGCCACCCCGGCGGCGAGTTCGGTGGCGGTCAGCGCGGCCAGGATCGCGGGCAGGTCGGCGGGCCGGGCGGTCCGGGTGAGCTCCAGGACCCGCTCGGCCGCGGCGGGGACCGACAGGGGTGCGGTGCTGTCGTCGGCCCCGATCGTCATCGCCGCCGTCCCAGCCTCCCCTGGTGAAGTACCCGGCCAAGTGCCCGCCGGTGAAATGCCTGATCCGACACCGACCATGATGCCCCACGGGGCGGGCGTTCGGGCACCGCGGGCCGGACTCGGACGCGAGATCCACATCCGGTGCCTGCGGCCCGGCCGGGCGCGGGGGTCAGCCGACGAGCGCGAGCGCCTGGTCGGCGATCTCGATCTCCTCGTCGGTGGGCACCACCAGCACCGCGGTCGCGGCCCAGAACGGCGAGATGTAGCGGGCTTCGCGGGACCGCGCGGCGTTGCGCTTCGGGCTGATCGCGATGCCCAGGTGTTCCAGCCCTGCGACGGCCCCGGCCCGCACGTCCGGGTCGTTCTCGCCGACGCCGGCGGTGAACACGACCGCGTCGATCCGGCCCAGCACGGCGAGGTAGGCGCCGATGTACTTGCGGATCCGGTAGCAGTAGGCGTCCAGGGCGAGCGTCGCGCCCGGGTCGCCCCCGGCCGCGGCGGTGGCGATGTCCCGCATGTCGTTGCTGCCGCCGAGGGCCTGCATCCCGCTGGCCTTGTTCAGCACCTCGTCGGTCTGCTCGGCGCTCTGGCCGGTCCGGCGGGCGATGTAGGCGGTGATCGCCGGGTCCAGGTCGCCGGAGCGGGTGCCCATGATCAGGCCTTCCAGCGGCGTCATGCCCATCGAGGTGTCGACGCTCTTGCCCTGGCGCACCGCGCACGCGCTGGCGCCGTTGCCCAGGTGCAGCACGATCATGTTCACCTCCTCGGGCCGGCGGCCGAGCAGTTCGGCGGCGCGGCGGGAGACGTACTGGTGCGAGGTGCCGTGGAAGCCGTAGCGGCGCACGCCGAGCTCCTCGCGCCACGCCGCCGGGACGGCGTAGGTGTGGGCCGGCGGCGGCAGGGTCTGGTGGAAGGCGGTGTCGAACACCGCGACCTGCGGGACGTCGGGGAACGCCGCGCGCGCGGCGTCGATCAGCGTCAGGTTGGCGGGGTTGTGCAGCGGCGCCAGCGGGATCAGTTCCTTGATGGCGGCGCAGACCTCGTCGTCGATCAGGGTCGGGCCGTGGAACCGGTCGCCGCCGTGCACGACGCGGTGGCCCACGGCGGCCAGGACCGAGCGGTCCAGGCGGCCTTCGAGCTCACGCAGCACGACCTGCATCCCGGCGGCGTGGTCCGGCACGGCGCCGGCGGACTCGCCGATCCGCTCGACGTGGCCGACGGCCAGCCGGCTGCGGTCGGCCATGTCCAGGAGCTGGTACTTGATGGAGGAGGAACCGGAGTTCAGGACGAGGACCTGGTTCACTGCGCGCTCTTCTCGTTGTCGCTGCCCGCTTCGTGGCCCTGAGCCTGCACCGCGGTGATGACGATCGTGTTGACGATGTCCTGGACCAGCGCGCCGCGCGAGAGGTCGTTCACCGGCTTGCGCAGTCCCTGCAGCACCGGGCCGACGGCGATCGCGCCGGCGCTGCGCTGCACGGCCTTGTAGAGGTTGTTGCCGGTGTTGAGGTCCGGGACGATGAACACCGTGGCCCGGCCCGCCACCGGGCTGCCGGGCAGTTTGAGCGCCGCGACCTCGGGGTCGGCGGCGGCGTCGTACTGGATCGGCCCTTCCAGCGGCAGGTCCGGGTCCTTGGCGTGGGCCAGCTTCGCGGCCTCGCGGACCTTCTCCACACCTTCGCCGGACCCTGATTCGCCGCTGGAGTACGACAGCATCGCCACCCGCGGCCGCACCCCGAACGCCTGCGCGGTGCGGGCCGAGGAGACGGCGATGTCGGCGAGCTGCGCGGCGTCCGGGTCGGGCAGGACCGCGCAGTCGCCGTAGACCAGCACCCGGTCGGCCAGCAGCATGAAGAACACGCTGGAGACGACCGAGACGCCGGGCTCGGTGCGGATGATCTCGAAGGCGGGGCGGATGGTGTGGGCGGTGGTGTGGATCGCGCCGGAGACCATGCCGTCGGCGCGGCCGGTGTGGACCATCATGGTGCCGAAGTAGGAGACGTCCTGGACCAGGTCGCGGGCCCGGTCCAGGGTCATGCCCTTGTGGGCGCGCAGCCGGGTGTACTCCTGGCCGAACTCCTCGACCAGGTCCGGGTCGGAGGGGCTGACCACCCGCACGCCGGACAGGTCCAGGCCCAGCGCGTTGGCGCGGGTGCGGACCTTCTCCTCCTCGCCCAGGACGGTGAGGTCGGCCGCGCCGCGCCGGGAGACGATGTCGGCGGCGCGCAGGATGCGGTCGTCGGTGCCCTCGGGCAGGACGATGCGGCGGCGCTGGGACCGGGCCCGTTCCAGCAGCTGGGACTGGAACATCAGGGGTGTGACGACGACGGAGCGGGTGACCTGGAGCCGGTCCAGCAGGGTCGAGGTGTCGACGCCGCGGGCGAAGGCGCCGAGCGCGGTCTCGACCTTGCCCGGGTGCTCCGCGGTGATCTCGCCGCGCACCGCGGCCAGCCCGAGCGCGGTCTGGAGGGTGTCGCGGGAGGTGGCGATGATCGGCAGCGGGGAGTGCACGCCGTCCAGGAGCCGGGAGACGCTGGCCGGCAGGGTGAAGCCGCCGGTGAGGAAGACCCCTGACAGGGCCGGGAAGTTCGGGGCGTCGTGCGCGGCCAGCAGGCCGGGGACCAGCCCCGCCGTGCGGTCGCCCGGGGCGATGACGGCGACGCCCTCGGTGAGCCGGTCCAGGACGTTCGGCAGGGACATCGCGGCGACCACGAGGTTCGCCGCCTCGCGGTCCAGCAGCGCCGGGTCGCCGCTGATCTGCACGCCGTCGGCGGAGCGGACGAGGTCGCGGATCGTGGGGGCGGTGAGGCCGGGGACTTCGGGGATGGTGAACACCAGCGGTGCCGAACCGCCGGGGCCGCCTGGTCCGGCGACGGGGCCGGCATGGCCGACAGCCGGGCCGAAGACGGCTATGACCTCCCGCTGCACCGCCTCCTGCTCACCGGCGGGCACCCGGTTGACGACGACGGCCAGCTCGGTGGCGTGCACCCGGGCCAGCTCCTGCCGGGACACCCGCACCACCGCCGCCACGTCCTGCGGCGTCCGGTCCATCCCGCCGACCACGAGCAGCACCGGCAGCCCGAGGTTCGCCGCGACCGTGGCGTTGAACCCGAACTCGGTGCTGTTGGCGGCATCGGTGTAGTCAGAACCGACGACCACGACCGCCTCGGACCGGGCGGCCAGGTCCCGGTAGCGGTCGACGATGGTCTCCACGGCGCGGGCCGGATCCAGGTGGACGGCGTCGTACGTGGTGCCTACGCAATCCTCGTAAGGCTCGTCGATCCGATAGCGGGTGCGGATCAGTTCCACCACCTCGTCGACGGCGCCGCCGCCGCGCACCACCGGCCGGAACACCCCCAGCCGCCGCACCCGCCTCGACATGGCCTCGGCCACGCCCAGCGCCACGACGGTCTTGCCGCTCGCGGCATCCGTCGACGTGATGTACAAGCCCTGCGCCGCCGCTTTCTCCACGGTGCGATCATGCCAGCGCCGGTGATCGAACGCAGCTCCATCACCGCCATGCCCGATTCGGCGCAGTTCGCCGGGCGTCCGGCAAGCATTCCGCCGGGGCCCGTCCTAGCCTGGACGGGTGACTAAGACCAAGGGACCGTTGTCAGCCAAAGAGCTCACCGCGATCAACGCCTACTGGCGCGCGGCCAACTACCTGTCGGTCGGGCAGATCTATCTGCTGGACAATCCGCTGATGCAGCGACCGCTGACCTTGGACGACGTCAAACCCCGCCTGCTGGGTCACTGGGGCACGACGCCGGGCTTGAACTTCATCTACGCCCACATGAATCGCGTGATCAAGGCGCGCGATCTGGACGCGATCTACATCGCCGGGCCGGGACACGGCGGTCCGGGCGTGCTCGCGAACGTCTATCTGGAAGGCACGTACACCGAGTTCTATCCGGGGATCACGCAGGACGCGGACGGGATGCGCAAGCTGTTCCGCCAGTTCTCCTTTCCCGGCGGTGTGCCGTCGCACGTGGCCCCGGAGACCCCGGGCTCGATCCACGAGGGCGGCGAACTCGGCTACTCGCTGGTCCACGCCTACGGCGCCGCCTTCGACAACCCGGACCTGGTGGTCTGCGCGGTGGTCGGCGACGGCGAGGCCGAGACCGGCCCCCTGGCCGGCTCCTGGCACTCGAACAAGTTCGTGAATCCGGTCCGGGACGGCACGGTGCTGCCGATCCTGCACCTGAACGGTTACAAGATCGCCAACCCGACCATCCTCGCCCGCATCCCGCAGGCGGAGCTGGAGCAGCTGATGCGGGGCTACGGCTACGAGCCGTTCACCCTCGTCAGCGAGGAGGGCGACGACCCCCTCGAGGCCCACCAGGCGATGGCGGCCACCCTGGACACGATGCTGGACCGCATCGCCGAGATCCGGAAGAACGCGGCGAGTGGCAAGGACAAGGGCAAGCGCCCGGCCTGGCCGATGCTGATCCTGCGCACGCCGAAGGGCTGGACCGGCCCGAAGACGGTGGACGGGAACCGGATGGAGGACTCGTGGCGGTCGCACCAGGTGCCGATGGCGGACGTCCACACCAACCCCGCGCACCTGAAGGTGCTGCAAGAGTGGATGAGCTCTTACAAGCCGGATGAGCTGTTCGACAAGACCGGCGCTTTGAAGGCCGAGCTGGCGCAGCTGGCGCCGACGGGCACCCGGCGCATGGGCTCGAACCCGAGGGCCAACGGCGGGGCGCTGCTGCGCGAGTTGCGGATGCCCGACTTCCGCGAATACGCGGTCGAACCCAAGGGGCACGGCGTGGAACACGCCGAGGGGACGAAGATCCTGGGCACGTTCCTGCGCGACATCCTCGACGCCAACGCCGACGTCCAGAACTTCCGCGTGTTCGGCCCCGACGAGACCGCCTCGAACCGCCTGCAGGCGATCTTCGAGTCCACCGGCCGCATGTGGTACGGGGAGAAGGTGCCCTGGGACGACGAGAGCCTGTCGGCCGAGGGCCGCGACCTGGAACCGCTGAGCGAGCACATGTGCCAGGGCTGGCTGGAGGGCTACCTGCTGACCGGCCGCCACGGGTTCTTCTCCTGCTACGAAGCCTTCATCCACATCATCGACAGCATGTTCAACCAGCACGCCAAGTGGCTCAAGACGACGCGCCACATCCCCTGGCGGGCCCCGATCGCCTCCCTGAACTATCTGCTGACCTCGCACGTGTGGCGGCAGGACCACAACGGCTTCTCCCACCAGGACCCCGGCTTCATCGACCACGTGGTGAACAAGAAGGCCGACGTCATCCGGGTCTACCTGCCGCCGGACGCGAACACCCTGCTGTCCGTGGCGGACCACTGCCTGCGCTCGCGGAACTACGTGAACGTCATCGTGGCCGGCAAGCAGCCGCAGCTGCAATACCTGTCGATGGACGAGGCGATCACCCACTGCACCCGCGGCATCGGCATCTGGAGCTGGGCCTCCACCGACGAGGACGGCGAGCCCGACGTCGTGATGGCCTGCGCCGGCGACGTGCCGACGATGGAGACCCTGGCCGCCGTCGACATCCTGCGCCAGCACTTCCCGGACCTGAAGATCCGCGTGGTGAACGTCGTGGACCTGATGCGCCTGCAGGACAGCCTGGAGCACCCGCACGGCCTGACGGAGAAGGAGTTCGACGCGCTGTTCACCACGTCGAAGCCGATCATCTTCGCCTACCACGGCTACCCCTGGCTGATCCACCGCCTGACCTACCGCCGCACCAACCACGACAACCTGCACGTCCGCGGCTACAAGGAGGAGGGCACCACCACGACCCCCTTCGACATGGCCATGCTGAACGACATCGACCGGTACCACCTGGCCATCGACGCGATCGACCGGATCCCGGGCCTTGCCGAGCGGGCCGGCCACGTCCGGCAGGATCTCCAGGACGCCCGCCTGAGGGCCCGGCAGTACACGCGCGAGTTCGGCGAGGACGACCCGGCGATCTCCGGGTGGGTCTGGCCTTACTAGCGCCGCGACCGGCAACGTTCGCGCTGTGGTGACGAGCCGTTCGAACGGTGATCCGGGCAACTCGTCGGGCGCGGTGGACTGCTCTGGCATGATGCACCCGGTGATCGACTACAGCACTGATCTCTCGGCTCTCGCGGAGCAGGACCTGTCCGGTTTCTTCGTGGGCTGGCCGGCGCCGCCGACGGCCGCGCAGCACCTCGCCGTGCTCAAGGGCAGCTACCGCGCCGTCCTCGCCCAGGACGCCGGGACCGGGCGCGTCGTGGGCTTCGTCACCATGATCAGCGACGGGGTGCTCACGGGCTTCATTCCGTGGTTGGAGGTCCTGCCCGAATATCAGGGGCAGGGCATCGGCCGGGAACTGGTCCGGCGGGTCCTCGCGGAAGCGGAGCATCTGTACTCCGTGGACCTGACCTGCGACGAGCCGCTGCGCGCGTATTACGAGAAGCTCGGGATGCTGCCGCTGAGGGGCATGGCCGTCCGGCGGTGGCAGGTACTGGCCTCGGACCACTGAGCCCTGGGAGGTCGTGGAAACCATGATCGGCCTGGAACGGCGACCGCGGCAGGGCCGCAGTTCACCCGTTCTCCTGGTTTGAACTGCGGTCCCCTTCACCGCGCGACAGCGGACACCTAGCGTCGAAGGCATGCCGAAGCCGTTCCGCCTGCCCGACTTCTACATGCCGTACCCCGCGCGGCTGAACCCGCATCTGGAGCACGCACGGATCCACAGCAAAGCCTGGGCCCGCGCGCTGACCATGATCGAGGGGTCGGGAGTCTGGGACGAGCGCGACTTCGACCGCCACGACTACGCGTTGCTGTGCTCGTATACGCATCCCGACTGCGACGCGGAGGAGCTGGCGCTCGTCACCGACTGGTACGTCTGGGTCTTCTTCTTCGACGACCACTTCCTCGAGACGTACAAGCGGCCGCGCGATATGGCCGGCGCCCGCGCCTATCTCGACCGGCTGCCCGCCTTCATGCCGATCCAGGACCCCTCGGCCATGCCGGAGCCGGCCAACGCGGTGGAGGCCGGCCTGGCGGACCTGTGGGTGCGCACCGTACCCGCCAAGTCCGAAAGGTGGCGACAGCGGTTCGCCGAGAGCAACCGGCATCTGCTCGAGGAATCGTTGTGGGAACTGGCGAACATCTCCGAGAACCGCGTCGCTGACCCCGTCGACTACATCGAGATGCGCCGCAAGGTGGGCGGCGCGCCCTGGTCGGCGCATCTGGTCGAGCACGCCAACAACGTCGAGGTCCCCGACCGGGTGGCCGCCAGCCGACCGCTGCGGGTGCTGAAGGACACCTTCTCCGACGCGGTGCACCTGCGCAACGACCTGTTCTCCTACCAACGAGAAGTCGAGCAGGAGGGCGAGAACGCCAACTGTGTCCTCGTCCTCGAACGCTTCCTCGGCTGCGACACCCAAACCGCCGCCGAACTCACCAACCAGCTGCTGACCAGCCGCCTCCACCAGTTCGAGCAGACCGCGCTGACCGAACTGGCGCCGCTGTTCGCGAAATACGCCGTCGGCCCGGCCGAGGCGGTACAGGTCGGGCTCTATGTCAAAGGCCTGCAAGACTGGCAGGCGGGCGGCCACGAGTGGCACATGCGCTCATCGCGCTACATGAACGACGCGGGCCATGGTGACGACGAGAACAGCGGAGAAAGCGAGCTGGCGTCCCAGTTCCCACTGCACGGCCCGATGGGCCTGGGCACATCAGCGGCGCGCCTGTTCGGCTCCATCGCCAGAACGATGCCGCTGCGTCTGAAGCGTCTGGCCCACAAGCCCTACGAGCACGTGGGCCCGACCCCGATTCCGCCCCTGAAATTGCCGGGCGAGCTGCGGCTGAACCCGCATCTGGACGCCGCCCGCCGACACTCCCTGCAGTGGGCTCGCGACATCGGCATCCTCGACGGCGTCTGGGACGAGAAGCACCTCCTCGGCACCGACATCCCGTTGTGCGCCGCGGCGATCAACCCCGACTCCAGCCGCGAAGAACTCGACCTCGCCACCGACTGGCTGACCCTGGGCACCTACGCCGACGACTACTTCCCGCTGGTGTTCGGCACCACCCGAGACCGGGCCGCGGCGCGCCTGTGCGTGGAGCGCCTCACCGCCCTGACCTCCGACAACCCGCCCGCACCTCTGTCAGCCCTCGAACGCGGCATGGCGGACGTGTGGCGCCGCACGGCCGCCGTCTGCCCGGCCGACCATCTCGAAGCCCTCCGCCAGGCGAACCGCACCATGCTGGAAGCGTGGCTGTGGGAACTGGACAACGCCGCGATGAACCGCATCCCCGACCCCGTCGACTACATCGAGATGCGCCGCGAGTCCTTCGGCTCGGACCTGACCATGATCCTCGCCCAGCGCGGCTCCGGCCTGCTGCCGCCCTCGGTGGTCCGCAGCCGCCCGGTGCAGGCGCTGCGCCACGCCGCCGCCGACTGGAGCTTCCTGGTCAACGACCTGTACTCCTACCAGAAGGAGATCCAGTTCGAAGGCGAGGTCCACAACGCCGTCCTGGTCGCCCGGGACTTCTTCGACTGCGACCGGGACCAGGCGCTCGAGATCATCAGAGCCCTGATCGCCGCGCGCCTGGATTTGTTCCGGCACGCGGCCGAGGTCGAGATCCCGGCGCTGGCGCAGGCCCTGCGCCTGCCGGCCGACACCCGCAAGGCGCTGGACCTGCACATCCAGGCGCTGCGCGACTGGATGACCGGCATCCACCACTGGCATCAGGAGACCAAGCGGTACGACGAGGCCGAGAGCCGGCGCCGCCGGGCCGCGCGCCTGGGACAGACCCGGATCACGTCGGCGTCGTGGGGCTTGCGGCACAGTACCGGCCTTCTCGGCGCCAGCGCAGGCGCCACCGCCGCCGCCGCCGAACGGCCTCAGGCCCGCACCGCCAGCGCCCCGCCCGGCCCGAACGCCAGCGTGGCGAACCGCTCCCCGATCAGCCGGTAGCCGGCCGGATTCGGGTGCAGACCCTCGCCGAGGAACTCCTGCGCCTCGTCCAGGCCCAGCAGCTCCAGCCCGTCGAGGTAGGCGATGTTCGGATCCTGCTTCGCCCGCTCCCCCACGATCCGCCGCAGCTCGCCCCGGACCACCTCCAGCGTCAGCGCGCCGGCGGCGACGTCGGCCGGGTCGCCGGTCGCGGTGAAGACGCCGTCCCGCCAGAGCGTGGGGCCCGGCGTGCGCTCCACCGCCGGACAGGCGATCGGGGAGACGACCAGCAGCGGCGTGTCCGGATGGCCTTCGCGGACGGTGTCCAGGAACCCGTGGACCGTCGGCCCGAGCGTCCGCAGCCGGTAGACGGCCCGGCTGGTGAAGTTGATGCCCAGCTTCAAGCTGATCACGTCGGCCGCGGCGTCGCGGATCGACCGCGCCACGAACGGATCGAGGAAGCAGTTGCCGGAAAGCCCGAGGTTCACCGGGTCCACGCCGGCGGCGCGCGCCGCGATCACCGGCCACACGCCCAGCGGCGACTCCGCCTCCTGGCACTGGCTGATCGAGCTCCCGTGGTGCAGCCACACCCGCCGGCCGGTCGGCGCCGGCGCCTGCACGGGAGCGTCGGCACGCAGCGCGACGATCTCGGTCTTCACCCACTGCGGCAGCCAGATCTCAACGTCCTTCGGCACCGCGGGCAGCCCGTCGTAGCGCACCGTCGTGGGAGTGCCCGGGACGAAGCCGGTCTGCCGGCGGGCGTCGTCGAGCTCGATCACGTTGCCCACCGGCGCCTTGCGCACGCCGGCCGGGGCGCCGTCGACGGTCAGCTCGAAGTTCCCGGCCTCGTCCGGGTCCGGCTCGTCCACCGCCGGCATCGGCACCGTGGTCAGCACGTCGAGCTCGACGGCGGTCGCGGCCGTCCGGAACGCCAGCCGCACCCCGGATCCGGCGGTGGCCTGCCGTTCCACCGACGCCTCGGGGTACTGCGCGATCGTCCACTCCGGAAGGCGGCGCGGCAGCACGCCGGCCTGGGTGGTGACGACTTCCAAGGCGCCGCGGTACTCGACCGGGCCGCCGGTGAGCGGGACCTGCTGCAGTGCGTCAGTCATGGGTGGAACGTAGCAGCCGGCTCTTACCCCGGCGATCAAGATTCGGGGGCCAGCCCTACCCCCATATTGGAGGCAGCACTGTGATCTTCGAACCCTCTTCTCGGCGAGCATTGAGCCATGCGAAAGACAACAGCTCTCATGGCCGCCACCACCGTCGCCGCCGGAATCGCCCTGCCGACCGTCGCCAGCGCCGCCACTCCGGATCCCGCTGCTGCCACGGTGACGCAGGCTGCGACGACCACCGCACTGGCCACCGGGACCGTGCCGACCACGATCCCGGACTTCGACTACAGCGACTGCCCGCAGCTGCCCGCCGGCGTCGATCCGGCCAAGTGGCGGTGTGAGGTCCTGGTCGCCGAAGGCACGGTGACCATCAGCGGGACCCCGGTGCCGTTCCGCTTCGACGCGGTCACCCATGCCGAGGGGCTGATGCCCGACGGGACCGATGGGCAGGTGTTCGGCGCGTTCCGGGCCTCGAAGCTGCCGGTGCCGGGACGGCAGTCCGGCGACGGGCACGGCGCGAAGCTGTGGATGCAGCCGCGGCTGACCTCGGTGCCGGACTTCTTCTCGAACGGCGGGATGAACTTGGCGTTCGAGCTTTCCGGTCCGGGGCTCGGCGGCCGGTGCGCCATCGGCACCGACGCCACGCCGGTCCAGGTGGTCGCCGCCCGGGTCGAGGGCACCACCCAGCGGCTGTCGGAGGACCCGCCGATCATCGGTTTCGGCTTGCGCGACGAGGTGCTGACGATGCCGGAGACCGACGGCTGCGGCCGGGCCGCCGAGAAGCTGAACCGGCGGTTCGGGCTGCCGTCGCCGTCCGGGGCGAACCAGCTGGACGGGACGGCGTTCTACTCCTTCAAGACCTACGACCAGCTGTGACCAAGGGCTCTGAGGAAGGCTGTGCCCTCCTCAGCCGAGTTCCAGCGTCGTGATGCCGAAGACCCGTCCCGGATCGAGGTCGCGGACCGGCCCGGTGTACATCCGGGCCACCTCGAAGGCGGGCTCCATCCCGAGCTCGCCGACCATGGCCAGCGCCTCGGCGTTGGTCTCCGGGACGTCGATCGCGACCGGCCCGCCGCCGATGCCCGCCACCAGCGCGTCGAGGATCACCTCGGCGTAGACCCGGGAGTCGGCGAACAGCGGGCCGACGCGGTGGCTGTCCCGGGCCGGGCGGATCACCCCGTACCCGACCAGCCGGCCGTCGACCACGAGGGCGCGGGCGACATGCCCGGGCGCGGCGAACCACTCCCGCAGGAACACCGGACGCGGGGCGGGGAAGCAGAGCGCGTCGTAGTCGATGACGTCCGCGGCGTCCGCCTCCGCCAGCGGCACCGCCGCGGCCCCGGACCCGTCGGGGGTCAGCGTGCCCAGGTGGCGGACGGTGCGGTGGGCGTCGTTGAAACCGGACTTCCGATAGTTGCCCTGCTGCGCCACGACGCCGTCCAGACCGACGGTGCGCTCCCCGGCGCGGGGCAGCGCGGCCTGCCACGTGGCCAGTCCGTGGCCCCGCCCCCGGAACTCGGGCTTGACCAGGTACAGGCCCAGGAACGAGAAGGCGTCGCCGTAGTTCACCACGGACACCGCCGACACCGGCTCACCGTCGATCCGCCCGAGGAAGAAGCCCTCGGGGTCCTGCGCGAGGAAGCACGGCCCGTCGTGGTCGCCGGGGTTCCAGCCCTCGGCGGCGCACCAGGCCTGGATGGTGGGCCAGTCGGCGAGGGAGGCGCGGGAGATCTGAAGCTTGTCCGTCATTGGTCAATCTTGGCGCGCCGAGCCGCACCGCGGGGCGCAGGACACGCTAAAGCTCCGGCAGCGGCTGGCGGATGCCATGATGAGCGCATGACCAACGCCCGGACGACCAACCCGTGGAGCGCCCTCGTCACGCGACTGGGCCGGCACAAGTGGTTCGCCACCACCTTCAAGGGGGTGGCGCCGCACGTCGACCGGTTCCTGGGCAAGGCCACCGGCGGCCGGGTGTTCATGATGACCGGCACCGGCCGGCCGACGCTGCTGCTGACCACCACCGGCCGCAAGTCCGGGCAGCAGCGCACCGTGCCGCTGCTGTACGCGCAGCGGGAGGGCGCGTACGTCGTCGTCGGCTCGAACTGGGGCCAGGAGCACCATCCGGCGTGGGCGCTGAACCTGCTGGCGACGCCGGAGGCGACGGTGACGGTCCGGGGCAAGGCCCGGAAGGTGCGGGCGCGGGTGCTGGAGGGCGACGAGCGGGAGCTCGTGTGGACCTCCGTGCTGAGGAAGATGTGGCCCGGGTACGACGACTACGCCGAGCGGTCCGGCCGGGACATCAACGTCTTCGCGCTGGAGCCCGTGGCGTGAGCGCGCGCACCACCCTCAGCGAGCAGGAGCTCAACCGCGCGACCCTGGACCGGCAGCTGCTGTTGCGGCGCGCGGACCTGGACGCCGCGGACGCGGTGGAGCATCTGGTCGGGCTTCAGACGCAGGTCCCGCCGAACCATTACGTCGCGTTGTGGACACGGCTCGCGGGGTTCGACGCCGAGGACTTCTCGCGGCGGTTCGCAGACCGCGAATTCGTGCGGATGAGCCTTCAGCGGTCCACGATCCACACGGTCACGGCACGGGACTGCCTGCCGCTGCGGCAGCTGCTCCAGCCGGTGCAGGACCGGAGCCTGAAGGGTGCGTTCGGGCGGCAGTTGCAGGGCATCGACCTGCAAGAGCTCGCCGAGCGCGCGCAGGTGTTCGTGGAGCGGGAACCGCAGACGTTCAGCGGTCTGGGCAAGCTGCTCGCCCAGACCTATCCGGAGCACGACGTGCAGGCGCTGGGCGTCGCGGCGCGGAACAACCTCGCGCTGGTCCAGGTGACGCCGCGGGGGTTGTGGCAGCAGGGCGGCCTGGCCAGGCACACCACGGCGCAGTCCTGGCTGGGGGTCGAGAAGCCGGTGCCGGCCATGACGCCGGAGGAGCTGGTGCTGCGGTATCTCAGGGCTTTTGGTCCGGCCTCGGTGGCGGACGCCCAGATGTGGAGCGGGCTCACCGGCCTGCGCGAGGTGTTCGACCGGCTGAGCGGGCGGCTGGTGGTGTTCCGGAACGAGGGCGGGACCGAGTTGTACGACCTGCCGGACGCGCCGCGTCCCGGTGCCGACGTCGAGGCTCCGGCACGCTTCCTGCCGGACTACGACAACGTGTTCATCGGCCACAAGGACCGGAGTCGCGTCCACGACCCGCGGGTCTCCAAGGAACAGGTCTGGCTCGCCAACTCGGCGCTCACGACCTTCATGGTGGACGGCCGGATCCGCGGTCTGTGGAAGCTGGAGACGGACAAGAAGCGGACGGTGGCGGCGCTGAACCTCACGCCGCTGGTGCCGCTCACGGCGGCGCAGCGTTCGGAGCTCGAAACGGAAGGCGCGGCGTTCCTGGAGTTCCTGGCGCCGGGAGCGGATCATGATCTGCGGTGGCTTGCGGACGAGAACGGTTGAGCTCTGTTGACCCCTGTGAAGAACCCGGTGATCCCCCCGCGAACACGTAGCGCGCTGATGGGTGTGGTCGCGGCCGGTGTGGCGGCCACGGTCGGGCTGGCGGCGGCCGGATGCGGCGGGTCGTCGAGCCCGAAGGCGGACGCGGCGGCGTCGTCCCCGGCGGCCGGATCCGGCGGGACCTCGGGTCCCGGTGCGGCGAACGGCGCGACACCCTCCGGCTCCGCGTCCGGGTCGCCGGGCTCGGCGGGGTCCTCCCCCTCGGCCCAGCAGTCGGCTCCGCCTTCGGGGCCGGCCGCCTCCCCCAGCGTCGACCCCGGCACGCTGCCGCAGACGAAGGTGCTGCCGACGTCCACCGACCCCCAGTTCACCGCCGGGGTGAACGCGCTGTGGCAGGGGATAGTGGACGACAACCCGCAGGAGGCGATGCCGTTCTTCTTCCCGGAGACGGCCTACAAGCAGGTCAAGGCGATCGCGAACCCGTCGGCGGACTACCAGAACCGGCTGATCGGCTTCTACACGCTCGACGTGCACGCCGCGCACCGGCTGCTCGGCGCCGGGGCCAAGGACGCGAAGCTGGTGGGCGTGACCGTGCCGGCCCAAGCCGCGCAGTGGATCCCGCCCGGCGGAGAGCAGAACAAACTGTCGTATTACCGCGTGTACGGGGCGCGGCTGACCTACACCGTCGGCGGCAAGACCAAGTCCTTCGGGCTGTTCTCGCTGATCTCCTGGCGCGGCGAGTGGTACGTGGTGCACCTCGGACCCAACCCGCGCCCCAAGCCCGTGGGGACTGTTTACCAGCCACGCGGCTAGTCACCCCCTGACACCGTCTGACACCCGAGCCCCGCCTTCAACAGGCGCGGCGGCGGTGCGTGTGACAGCTTTGAGACATGCGATCACCGCCACCGCTGCACGGGTGGCCGGGGCGCGAGCGGCGGCTGCTCGGCGTCCTGGCCGTCGTGCTCGTGGTGACGATGGCCGTGTTCTACTCCTCCCAGGCCCTGCGGGGCCTGGCGTGGTTCGTGCTGGCGATCTGGACCGCCGCGACCATGCTGCTCGGAGTCCGGGTGTACCGGCCGCCGTACCCGCACGCCTGGTACCTGCTGGCGGCGGCCGCCGGGCTGCTGGTGGCCTCGAACCACTCGGACTTCGCCTACGGTCGGCACGGGTGGCCGGACGCCGCGGACTGGATCGGTTTCCTGGGCTACCCGCTGGCCCTGCTCGGACTGCGGCTGATCATGAAGCACCGGCTGGTCGGCCAGGACTCGGCCGGCACGCTGGACGCGCTGATCGTGGTGTGCGCGGCCACCTACGCGGCCTGGATCTACCTGATCGCGCCCTACTTCGAGAAGCCCGCCGCGACCCTGGACTACCGGCTGGCCTCCATCGCCGACCCGATCGGCGACCTGCTGCTGCTGGGCATGCTGCTGCGGCTGGTGATCTCCCCGGGCTCCCGCAACGCCGCGCTGTGGCTGCTGACCGCCGGCGCGGTGTTCCAGACCTCGGCCGACGTGGTGGAGTCGGTGCTGCGGCTCAACGCCTCCGACTGGTTCGGCAACCACACCGGGAACGCCCTGCTGGAGGCCGGCTGGCTGCTGTTCGCGGCGTGCTGGACGGCCGCGGCGCTGGTGCCCTCGTCCCACGACCTGACCCGCCCGGTCCGCGAGACCGCGCGCGCCGCGCTGCCCACCGCCTGGTCCCGGCCGCCGCGGATCGCGCCGCTGATCCTGGCGGCGGTGGTGGTGCCGATCATCAACAGCGTGGAGCTGGGCCGGGGGGACCTGGAGACCGGCTGGGTGGGGCCGATGGTGAGCCTGGGGATCTCCCTGATGATCCTGGCCCGGGTGGCGGTGATGGTCCGCTCGCACCGGCGGGCGCTGGCCCGGGAGTCGATCCTGCTGGCGGCGAGCGAGGAGTTGGGCGTGGCGTCCGCCGGCGGCGAGGTGGCCGGGACGCTCGCCGACGGGGCGGCGGCGCTGTTCGGCGGGCGGGGGACGAGCCACGCGGTGGTGGTGGTCGTCGACGGTGCGGAGGGGGTGCGGGTGGCTACGGCCGGGGCGGCCGGGGCGGCGGGGGTGGTACGGGGGGCACGGGCGCAGGGGGGTGCTTCGCGTTCTGGTTCCGGGGGCGGCGGGGTTCATGCTGCTGGGCGGGGTGGTTACGGCGCCGGCGCCGGCTCAGGCTCCATCGTTCCGCCTCGCTTCAGCGGAGCCGACGGCCGCTTCCCTCCCGTTCAGCCGCCGTCCTCACCGCCTCCCCTGCCTTCCTCGCAGCCTTCGTCGCAGCCTCCCCCGCCGCCTCCTCCACCTCCCGCGCCGCCTCCCCCTTTCCAGCCCTCCCCGCCTCCCGGTCCCGACTCCGACGCGGAGTCCGCGATGTGGCGCGACGCGCTCATCCAGATCGACCACCGCCTGGCCGAGGACGAACTCGCCCCGACGCCCCTCGGCACTCCGCACGGCCAGCACTTCCACGCCGCCAACGTCCTGCACACCGCCGACCTGCCGCGGCCCTTCGCCGACCGGCTCGGCCCGGTCGAGCACGCCGGCGTGGTGCCCCTGGACAAGACCTCCGGCGTGCTGGTCGTCGCGGCGGCCGAGGAAGACCTCGCCGTGCTCGGCGGCGCCCTGGAGATCCTGGCCCGGCAGGCGTCGGCGGCGCTGGAGCGGATCACGCTCTCCCAGGAGATCACCCGGCGGGACAGCGAGGCCTACTTCCGGGCGCTGGTGCAGAACACCTCCGACACCATCCTGATCGTGGACCCGGAGCTGCGGGTCCGGTACGCCTCGCCGTCGTCGGCGCAGCTGTTCGGCGACCGCCCGCTGCGGGACCGGCCGCTGTCGGAGGTGATCGGGCCGGTGTACGCCGCGGACGTGACGGTGCGCGCCGCGGAGCCCACCCCGCAGCCGCCGGCGCGCCGGGACTGGGAGATCGGCGCCGACGGCGGCCCGCCGCACGAGGTCGAGGCCACCATCGCCGACCTGCGGGCCGAACCCACGGTCGGCGGTTTCGTGCTGTCGCTGCACGACGTCACCACCGCCCGCGGCCTGGAGCGCACCCTGCAACGGCACGCCTACCGGGACCAGCTGACCGACCTGCCGAACCGGCTGGCGTTCATCCGGGGGCTGGAGGACGCGGTGGAGCTGGCCTCCCCGGCGGTGACGGTGAGCGTGCTGCTGCTGGACCTGGACCACTTCCGCGAGATCAACGACTTCCACGGCCGCGACGCCGGCGACCAGGTGCTGCGGGAGACGGCCGTCCGGATCCGGGAGCGGCTGCGCCCCGGCGACGTGCTGGCCCGCACCGGCGGCGACGAGTTCGCGGTGCTGGCGGTCCGCCGCACCGAGGAGACCCCGACCCTGCCGGCGGACATGCCGGGCGAGGACGAGCCGTTCTACGTCGGCCCGATCGCGGTCACCACCTCCGGCGCGGTGGCGACCTGCACCACCGGCGCGACCGGCGCCTCGCTGCTGGCCGACGCCGAGATGACCCTGCACGCCGCCAAGGGCGACGGCCCCCACACCTGGCGCGGCTACGACCCCCGGCTGCGCGCCGAACTCGCCCGCGCCGCCGCCCGCCGCTCCGGACTGGACAAGGCCCTGGCCGAGGAGAGCTTCGAGCTCTACTACCAGCCGATCGTCTGGCTCGACGACGGCGACATCGGCGGCTTCGAGGCCCTGGTCCGCTGGCCCCAGCCGGACGGCACGGTGATCCCCCCGGACGACTTCATCCCGCTGGCCGAGGCCACCGGCCAGATCCTCCCGCTGGGCCGCTGGATCCTGCACACCGCCACCGAGCAGGCCGCCCGCTGGAACACCATCCGCCGGGCCCGCGGACTGGCGCCGATCAAGATCTCGGTGAACGTCTCCGCGCACCAGCTGCGCGACCCGGGCTTCCCGGAAGAGGTGGGCCGGGCACTGGCCGGCGCGGGACTGGACCCGGCGCTGCTGATGGTGGAGGCGACGGAGAGTTCGCTGATCGACCGGGCCGGCACCGCCCTGGCAAATCTCAGGACCCTGACTCAGCACGGCGTCGGCGTGTCGCTGGACGACTTCGGCACGGGCTACTCGTCGCTGTCGTACCTGCGGGACCTGCCGGTGTCGGCGCTGAAGATCGACAAGGCGTTCGTCGACGGGGTGCCGGCCGAACCGCGGCAGACGGCGCTGGTGAAGGGCATCATCGGCATCGCGAAGTCGCTGACGCTGATGGTGGTCGCCGAGGGCGTCGAGACCGCGGAGCAACGCAGAGCCCTGGCACGCATGGGTGCCGATCTGGGGCAGGGCTACCTGTACGCCCGCCCGATGCCGGTGGCGGAGGCGTCGGCGCTGATCCGCGCGGGGCGGGTGACGTTGCCGACGCGGGCGTTGGGGGCGGTGGGAATCGAGGACATCTATCGGGTCGAGGAGGATGACGCCACGCCGCACGATCTGGAGGATGACGCGACGCCGCCCGATTCGGAGGATGACGCGACGCCGCCCGACTCGGAGCCGAACTCATGAGCAGCCAGCGGCGGCCGGCGTCGCACGAGGACGGAGTGCCCGAGTCGGTCCCGGCCGAGGCGTCGGCCACCGACGGCCCGGCGACGCCTGACAGCGCGGCGACGGCGACGCCCGCCCGTTTCCGTACCCGCGCCCGCCGGCGCCGCCGCCCGTACCAACCGGACGCGGCGGTCACCGTCCTGTGGGAGCGCACCGAACAGGAGAACCGCCGCTTCGCCACCCGCTTCGCCGGCCAGCTCCTCCTGATCGGCGCGGGCCTGGGCATCTTCCTCACGATCTTCCTCGGAGTCGACCAGGGCGCCTTCTCCCTGAGCTGGTGGGGCTTCATGGGCTCCTGCGCTCTGGCCGCTATATGGGGCCTGATCTACATCCTGCTGCGCGGCCCCGCGCCCGACCCGGTCCTGCGGGCCACCCCCGCCGCCTCCGCACTGCTGATCACCACGACCATGGCGCTGAACCACAGCAACGCCACCGACGGCATGCTGCTGCTGACCTGGCCGGTGCTGTTCGCCGCGTACCTCTTACCGCGCCGCACCGCGTACTGGACGCTGGCGATCGTGGTCGCGTGCCTGACCGTCGTACTGGAGGAGGGGACCGGACCGGGACGGTTCGCAGCCTGGGTCGAGATCACCGCCTCGGTGGCGCTGACCCTGGTCGTCATCCTGCAAGTCCGATCACAGGCCGACCGATTGAAGAAGGTCCTGGCTCAGCAGGCCCGCACCGATCCGCTCACCGGCCTGGGCAACCGCCGCGCCTTCGACGAGTCGCTGGAGCGCGAAGTGGCGCGCCACCGCCGCACCCGCGCCCCGCTGTCCCTGCTGACGGTGGACGTCGACCACTTCAAGCAGATCAACGACACCTGGGGCCACTCCGCCGGCGACGACACCCTGGCCGCGCTCGGCGACCTGCTCCCCCGCCTGGTCCGGGCCGGCGACCTGGTCGGCCGCATAGGCGGCGAGGAGTTCGGCGTGGTGATGCCGGACTGCCCGCACGCCCAGGCCCTGGCCCGCGCGGACAACCTGCGCGCCCAGGTCTCCGCCGTCTCCCACACCTGGGACCACCACGTGACGGTCAGCGTCGGCGTCGCCACCCTCCCCGACTCCGCGGCGACGATGACCGAACTGGTGATCGCCGCCGACATGGCCCTGTACGCCGCCAAGGAGTCCGGCCGCGACCGGATCAGCGCGGCCCCGACACTCTGAAACCGGGCCGAATTCCCCAAGCTCCCCGAGTTCAGCCCTCGGGATCCTCGCGGATCAGGCAGTACTCCCACCCCGCCGGATCGCGCATCACGAGCCAGTGCGCCCGCTTGGCCACGAACTCCGCCCCCAGCGCCTCATGCCAGACCCGCGTGGCGTCCGCATCCGCGCAGCCCACGTCAAGGTGCGCCGACGTCGGCCGCTCCTCACCCAGGCGCTGGAACAGCACCGTCACCGGCGACCCGGCCGGCGGCCGCAGCCAGCTGAACTCCTCAAAACGACTACTCGGCACCACGTCCAGACCGCTCACTCCGGACCAGAACGCCACCTCGGCCTCCAACGCCGACGGTGCGATGTCGATGCACACCTGGTTCAGCCGACTGCGCGAGCCGTCCGGACCCACATACGGCTGCGGAGGCCGCGTCCCTCCGTTCCAGGTAGTAACGCAGAGCCCGTATCCACTCGGCGAGGTCACGTACGCCCACACATCGTCTCGGGCCATAACCTTGCCGCCGAAATCCACGACCCGCGCCAAGGCCTCCTCAAAGTCGTCGAACTCCAGATCCAGATGCGCACCACCACCGCTGAGCACGCCTTGTAACTTCACACACGCATCGCCCGCCCCCTCAGGCGGCAGCAGAGTCGCGAACTCCCCTCTCTCCCCACGGCGCGCGGACAAGGTTGTGCCGGTGGCCGCGGTCCAAAACCGTGCGCTGTCCTCAAAATCCGCCTCCGGCCTATCTACAAAGGCCCAGATCCACCTGATCATGTGTTCTTCTCCCTATGGCCAAATACTGATCGGTAGTCATAATCTTCCGCGATGCAGACCGACCACGACGAGTCCCCGGAGCAGCCGGGCGAACCCGACTCCGGGACCGCCGACGGCGCGTCCGAACCGGAGCCCGCGCCCCACCCCGAGCCGGCCACCCCACCGGCTGCCCCGGATTCCGCCCCCGAACCCCAGCCCCGGCCGCGCACCCGCTTCCGCAAACTCAAAATCGCCTCCGCGGTCATCGCAGGCCTGCTCGCCCTCACGATCGGCGGCGGCGTCTGGTGGCTGAACACGTCCCTCCACGCCTCCTACCCGAAGACCAGCGGCACCCTGCGCGTCCCCGGGCTGACGGCGCAGGTCGAAGTGGACCGCGACGCGCAGGGCGTGCCCCAGGTCTACGCGTCGAGCTCTCACGACCTGTTCTTCGCGCAGGGCTACGTCCAGGCGCAGGACCGCTTCTGGCAGATGGACGTCTACCGCCACATCACCGCGGGCCGCCTCGCCGAGATGTTCGGCTCCAGCCAGGTCGACACCGACAAGTTCATCCGCACGATGGGCTGGCGCACAGTCGCCGAGCAGGAGTACTCGACACTCAACGCCGACACCAAGGCATATCTGACTGCTTATTCAGCGGGCGTGAACGCATATCTGAAGGACCACAAGGGTTCCAAGGCATCGGTGGAGTACGCGGTCCTCGGTCTGCAAACCGACTACTCACCCTACGAATGGACCCCGGTCGACTCGGTGGCGTGGCTCAAAGCCCTGGCATGGGACCTGCGGGACAACATGCAGTCGGAGATCGACCGCGCACTGGCCTCGCAGAAACTGACGAAGGACCAGGTGGACCAACTGTTCCCGCCCTATCCGTCAGACCACCCGACGATCGTCCATCAGGGCACTGTCACCAACGGAGCCTTCGACCAGAACGCCTCGTCCTCCGACGTCACCAACGCCCTTCCCGCCGACGCCGCACCCGCCCTGGCAAGCCTGTCGCACGCCGTCTCCACGCTGCCCGACACCCTCCAGCCGCACACCGACGGCGTGGGCTCGAACTCCTGGGTGGTCTCCGGCGCGCTGACCTCAACCGGCAAGCCGCTCCTGGCGAACGATCCCCACCTCGCACCCCAGCTGCCGTCGATCTGGTACCAGATGGGTCTGCACTGCACCACCCTGAACGCCGACTGCCCGTTCGACGTCACAGGCTTCACGATGCCCGGCACACCCGGCGTCGTGATCGGCCACACCCCGACCATCGCATGGGGCTTCACCAACGGCACGGAGGACGTCACCGACCTGGTCCTGGAAAAAGTCAGCGGCGACTCGTACGAATACAACGGCCACCAGCTCCCCCTGACCACCCACCAGGAAACCATCAAAGTCGCCGGCGGCAAGCCCATCACACTGACCATCCGCGCCACGAACCAGGGCCCCCTGGTCTCCGACACCGACAAAGACCTCCGCAGCGCCGGCAACGGCTACGCAGTGGCCCTGCGCTGGACCGCCCTGCACCCCAGCAACACCGCCGACGCCCTGTTCGAGGTGGACCGCGCGACCGACTGGACATCATTCCGCGCCGCGGCAAAGGACTTCGCAGTCCCCTCCCAGAACATGATCTACGCGGACACCTCCGGCAACATCGGCTACCAAACACCCGGCCAAATCCCGATCCGCAAAGCCGGTGACGGCAGCTGGCCGGTACCCGGCTGGACGGACCAGTACGAGTGGAGCGGCTACATCCCCTTCGACGAGTTGCCGCACGTACTGAACCCGAGCGAGGGGTTCATCGCCACCGCGAACAACCCGATCATCGGCTCGCAGTACCCATACACACTCTCCAAGGACTTCGACTACGGATACCGCGCCAACGAGATAACGAAGCGTCTCCAAGCCTCCACCGCCGCCGGAAAGAAGATCGACGCCGACGGCATGCGAGCAATCCAGTCCGACACCCGAAACGAGTTCGCATCCGTACTCGTCCCCTACCTGACGCGCCTCCCACCCTCCTCCTCCCAGCAGACCAAAGACGGACGAGCCCTCCTCGAAAACTGGGACTACACAGTCACCGACAAATCCCCCGCCGCCGCCTACTTCTACGAAATCTGGAAGTACATCTGCAAGGACGCCTTCAGCGCAAAGCTGCCCACATCAGTAGAGGTGGACGGCGGCGACCAGTGGTTCGCAGCCGCAACAACCCTCCTCCCAGACGCAACCAGCTTCTGGTGGAACGGCAACCGCGACACCCTCCTCGCCAAGGCGATGGACGAGGCATCAAAGGACCTCACGTCAAACCAGGGCTCCAACGCGAAGCTCTGGGAGTGGGGCACGATGCACAAGCTGAAGCCAACCAACCAAACCCTGGGCACCGGCGGCCCCTTCTTCGTCAAATGGCTGGTCAACGGCGACCCGGTCTCCGTATCAGGCGGCTCAGCAGTAGTAGACGCCACCAGCTTCGACATCACAAAGGGCTTCACGGTCGACGAAGTACCGTCCATGCGAATGCTGGTGGACCTGTCGAACCTCGACGCATCAACCTGGATCAACCTCACCGGCGCCTCCGGCCACGTCGACGACGCGCACTACTTGGACCAGCTACCGCTGTGGCGAACGTTCCGGACACTGCCGTGGGCGTACTCGCGAGCCGCAGTGCAGGCAGCGGCCAAGGACACGCTGCTGTTGACGCCGTAGCCCTGGGGCCACTTCCGCCACTCCAGCCACAACCGCAGGGGCCGGCCTTCGCCAGCAGGGCGAAGACCGGCCCTTCGACGTTCCCGCCACCCCGCCCTACCGATATATCGGCCAACCAGCAACGACCACGGCCTCCGACGACCCCGCGACCAGCAAAGATGTCAACTCCAGCCCCTCCACTGCGCCCCTTCGCTCATCTCGCCCCCAGCCTAGACTTGCGCTCCATGCATTAGCGATATATCGTTGACCTATCGACAGCACAACGAAAGCCTGTCGAAGACCATCGATAGATCGGAGACGATCTTCACCGAGAAGAGGACACCATGACTCGCCCCACCAACCCCGACCGCAACAGGTCCCACGAAAACCACCACCACAACTGCGCCCGGCACTCGGAACACGACCACCGCGCCTTCGCCCCGAACCGGACTCGCCGACGCGACTCCGACTCGCGCGGCGACTTCACCCCGCGCGCCTTCGGCCCCGACCGCAAGTCCGACCGACGCGGCGACTTCCGCCCTCGCGACGACCGCGCCTACGACCGCCGTTCCAGCAACGACCTGCGCGACTTCGACCCGGACCGCGGCCCCGGCCGCCGCTCCGACCGACGCGGCGACTTCCGCCCTCGCGACGACCGCAGCTCCAGCCGCCGCTTCAACCGGCGCGATGACTTCGAC
>JABFXP010000111.1 GCA_013361685.1 Catenulispora sp. | reverse complement strand
CCTAAGTGAAGAGTTCAGTCATTCGACGGAACAAGATCACGTCCGTTAGCGGTTGAATGGCTTCGTGAACTCTTCGCAGCCGGTGACCGGCGAACTGACCACGGCGGCGGTCTTTCTCACGTTGACCATCGACGACGGTGGCGAGGCGACGGTCCGGGACGTGCTGGCCGATCTGTCGGGCCTGGCGCGGTCGGTCAGCTACCGGGTGCCGGGGCCGGATCTGATGGCTGTGACCGGAATCGGGGCCACGGCGTGGGACCGGCTGTTCGGCGGCGGCGCGCCGCGTCCGGCACACCTGCACCCGTTCGCCGAACTGCGCGGCCCCCGGCACCACGCGCCGTCCACGCCCGGCGACTTGCTGCTGCATCTGCGGGCCACCGAGTTCGGGCCCTGTTGGGAGTTGGCCCGGCTGATCATGGCGCGGCTGGAGGGCGCGGCCCGGGTCGTCGACGAGGTACACGGGTTCGGCTACTTCGACCGGCGGGACCTGCTGGGGTTCGTGGACGGCACCGAGAACCCGACCGGCGACGACGCGCGCGCGGCCGCGCTGGACGAGGACGGCGGCAGCTACGTCATCGTGCAGAAGTACCTGCACGACATGGCCGCGTGGAACCGGCTGACGACCGAGCAGCAGGAGCGGGTCATCGGCCGCACGAAACTCGACGACGTCGAGCTGTCCGACGCTGATCAGGCCCCTGATGCACACGTGGCGCTGAACCAGGTCACCGGGCCGGACGGGGCGCAGCGCCAGATCGTGCGGATGAACATGCCCTTCGGCAGCCTGGCGAACGGCGAGTCCGGGACGTACTTCATCGGGTACGCCGCCGATCCGGCGGTGACCGAGCAGATGCTGCGCAACATGTTCCTCGGGGCCCCGCCCGGTAACACTGACCGCATCCTGGAGTTCTCGACCGCCGTGACCGGCGGCCTTTTCTACGTTCCGCCGATCTCGTTCCTGGACGAGGCCGATTCTTACGCGCCTGCGGCCATCGGCGTCTCCGGCCTCGCCACCGGCGCCACCGGCTCGGTATCGACTGCTGTGCCATCGACCGCGACCGCTGTGGCGGCGACCGCCCCCGTGCCCACGACCACCGCACTCACGCCCACCGCCGAACTCTCACCCATCGCCGAACCCGCGCCCGCCGCCTCCCGAGCCGCCGACGGCTCGCTCGGCATCGGCGGCCTGAAAAGGAGCACCGTATGAACAACCTGCACCGCGCCCTCGCCCCGATCTCCGACGCCGCGTGGTCGCAGATCGAGGACGAGGCCCGCCGCACCTTCACCGGCGCGATAGCCGGCCGGCGCGTCGTGGACGTCGCCGACCCGGCCGGCGTGCGGGCGGCGGCGGTCGGCACCGGCCGCACGCGTCCGCTGCCGGAGCCGGGCGACGGCGTGCAGGCCCGGGCCCGCGAGTCGCGGCCGTTCATCGAGCTGCGGGTGCCGTTCACGCTGAGCCGGGACGAGATCGACGACGTCGAGCGAGGCGCGGCTGACGCCGACTGGCAGCCGGTCAAGGACGCCGCGCGAAGGATCGCGATGGCCGAGGACCGCATCGTCTTCGCGGGCAACGAACCCACCGACGTGGTCGGCATCAGGACCCTGTCCTCCAATCCGGCGCTGGAGCTTCCCGCCGACCCGCGGCAGTATCCGGACGTGGTCAGCCGGGCGCTGAACACGTTGCGTCTCAGCGGTGTCGAAGGGCCATATGCGCTGTTGTTGAGCGCCGACGCGTATACCGCGGTTTGCGAAAGCGTCGACCACGGTTATCCGGTGTTCAAACATCTGGCGAATCTGTTGGAAGGCGACATCCTTTGGGCGCCGGCGTTGGAAGGCGCTCTGCTGGTGTCGACGCGTGGCGGAGATTACACACTGCACCTCGGCCAGGACCTATCCATCGGCTACCTTTCGCACGACACTGAGACCGTGCAGCTTTACCTGCAGGAATCGCTGACCTTCCTGGGCGCCACAGCCGAGGCCGCGGTGGCGATCCTGCCAACGGGAGTGCCCGCGTAGTCCGAAGACTGATAGCGCAGTGCGCGCCGGCGGGTCAGCGTCAGGTGACGGATGAGGAAGGTATTTTGTGCCTGAGACCGCTCCGCTCAAGAAGACCCGACTGGCAATCGTCTCCACCTACCCGCCACGGCACTGCGGTATTGCGACCTTCTCTCGAGATCTGACCTCGGCACTGGCCCAGGCCGCCCCGGACATCGACGTCGAAGTATGCGCGATGGACCGGGACGGCCTGCCCTACCCGGCCGAGGTGACCGAGGTCATCGATCAGGACTCTTATGCCGACCACCGCCGTGCGGCCGCGTCCCTGGCCGACTCCGGTGTCGACGTGGTCGTCATCGAGCACGAATACGGGATCTTCGGCGGCGCGGACGGCGCCTGGATCACCGGGTTCGCCGCGGAGCTGACGGCGCGGGGCGTGCCGTACGCGGTGACGCTGCACACGGTGCTGTCGGAGCCGACGTGGTCGCAGGCCGGGACGCTGCACCGGCTGTGCCGGGACGCGGCGGCGGTGACGGTGTTCACCGAGGTCGGCCGGACGCTGGCGGTGCGGACCGGGATCGCGCCGGCCGATCGGATCGTGCACGTGCCGCATGGTGCGCCTACTCAGGCTCAGGCTCCGCTGCCTTCTCCGGCTGACGACCTCGCCACCGATGCCAGTCTCGGTAGCGAAGTCGGGCCTCAGGTGCGGCAGACGTTGGACGAGGTGGCGGGGCGACGGCTGCTGTCGACGTTCGGATTGATCTCGCCGGGCAAGGGGCTGGAGACGGCGATCGAAGCGCTGGGCCAGATCGCCGGGGAGCACCCAGACGTCAGCTATCTGATCGCCGGATCGACGCACCCTGAGATCGTGCGGCGAAGCGGTG
Organism: Catenulispora sp.; assembly: GCA_013361685.1. GTDB lineage: Bacteria > Actinomycetota > Actinomycetes > Streptomycetales > Catenulisporaceae > Catenulispora. The sequence continues at coordinate 4,901 of JABFXP010000111.1, read as the reverse complement.
AGATCTACCGCGAGAGCCTGGTTCAGCTCGCCACGCGCCTGGGACTGAGCGACCGGGTCGTGTTCCTCGACAGCTACCTCACCGGCACTGAGATCTCCGCGATCCTGGCACGGACCGAGATCTTCTGCACGCCGTACCGGTCCCGTGAGCAGATCTCGTCCGGTGCGTTGACGTTCGCGATCGCGGCGGGCTGCCCGGTGGTGTCGACGTCCTATCACTATGCCGAGGACATGCTGCGCGACGGTGCCGGGATCACGGTGCCGCCGGGCGACGCGGCGGCGTTCGCCGACGGGCTGCGCGCGTTCCTGGGCGATCCGGCGCGGCTGGCGTCGGCGCGCCGCGCCGCACAAGCGCGGGGTGCGACACTGCACTGGTCGGCGGTCGCGCGGCGGTCGGCGTCGGTGTTCCGGGCGTGCGCGGCGCAGGGGCGCAAGCCGGTGCCGTCGTGGGTCAAACACCTGCCGCCGCTGCGGTTCACGCACCTGGAACGGCTCACCGACCACGGCGGGATCGTGCAGTTCGCCACCGGGACACAGCCCGATCCCGAATCCGGGTACTGCGTCGACGACGTGGCCCGGCTGGCGATCGTCGCGGCCGGCTTCGACGGCCAGCACTCGGCAGCCGGCTCCCCGCAGGCCTGGATCGATATGAGCCTGGATTTCCTACTGGCCGCCTTCGACCCCGAGACACAGTCCGCACGCAATATGCGGAGCATCGAAGGGTCCTGGCTCGACGATCCGCATCCCGGCGATCACGTCGGACGTCTGATCTGGGCCCTCGGGGAGATCGCGGCAGCACCCGGCGTCCCGGACAAATACCGGGCACGGGCAGTCGAACAACTGGAGACCGCCCGAACCGCAGTAACCGCAGAGCACGAAATCAGCCTTCGTACAGCCGCATACGCGGTGCTCGGACTGGTGCAACTGCCGGAGCCGACACCGGAACTGGACATCTGCCTCGAACGAGTGAATTCGGCGTTCGAGACCAATGCCTCCGAGGCCTGGCCCTGGTTCGAGGACGTGCTGACGTATGACAACGCACGGCTGGCACAGGCATTGATCTCCGGCGGCACGCGAATCGGTGACACAGCAATGGTGCGGCGCGGACTGACCGCGCTGGACTGGTATCTGGAACAGGTCGGCCTCGGAACCGCCGACGGCCATCTGACCTTGATCGGGAACCGGTGGCGACGCAAAGACCAGCCACGCAGCGAATACGAGGGCGACGAACAGCCACTGGACGCGGCAGCCGTCGTCGAAGCCTGCACACAGGCCTGGCGCGTCACCGGCGACCCCCGCTACTCCGACCGCGCCCGCCGTGCCTTCGCCTGGTTCCTCGGCGCCAACCGCCTCCGGATTCCTTTGTATGACGCCGGATCCGGCGGCGGACGCGACGGACTGCGCGCCGAGGACGCCAACCAAAACGAAGGCGCGGAGTCCACTTTGGCCTACTATCAGGCTCGCGGGGCGCTGACGCGCTCCGGGCTCGCCGACTGACACCCACGTACGCGAGGTGATCATGGCTCCACCCAACGCCGACGACGCAACATTCCGGGACTTGTTCCGCCGCGATCCGGCCAACCCGATCCTGACCCCCGACGACTGGCCCTACCGGGTCAACACGGTCTTCAACCCCGGCGCCACCATCCACGACGGAGAAACGGTGCTGCTGTGCCGCATCGAGGACCGCCGCGGCATGTCCCACCTGACGGTGGCCCGCTCCCCCGACGGCGTCCACGGCTGGCGGGTGGACTCCAAGCCACTGCTGTCCGAAGACCCCGGCGACGCCACCAGCATGTGGGGCGTCGAAGACGGCCGCATCACCTACGTGCCGGAGCTGGAAACCTATGCGATCGCCTACACGGCCTACGGCCCCTCAGGCCCCTGCGTCGCCCTGGCCCTGACCGAGGACTTCCTGTCAGTAGAAAAGCTCGGCCCGGTCATGCCCCCAGAGGACAAAGACGCGGCCCTCCTGCCCCGCCGAGTCAACGACGAATTCGTGCTCTACCACCGCCCGGTGGCAACCCGCGGCACCGCCCGCCCCTCCGTCTGGCTGTCCCGCTCCCGCGACCTGCGCCACTGGACGGCACCGGAGCCGGTGCTGGCCGGCCGCCAGGGTCCGTGGTGGGACGCGGTACGCGTGGGCATCGGCCCGGCGCCGCTGGAGACCGAGCACGGCTGGCTCGGGATCTACCACGGCGTGAAGCAGATGCCGGCCGGACCGATCTACCGCGTCGGGCTGGTGATGTTCGACCTCGACGAACCAGCCCGCGTCATCCGTCGCACACCGGGCTGGATCATGGGACCGGAAACGGACTACGAGAAGTGCGGCGACGTGCCGAACGTGGTGTTCCCCACCGGCCTGCTGCACGACGCGGAAACCGGTGCGCTGCGGTTGTACTACGGCGCCGGGGACTCGGTGGTGGCGATGGCCACGGGGGTGCTGGATGAAGTGGTGGACTACCTGATGCAGTACGGGTAATCAGCTCCCATACTCTCTTTCCCTTTCCTCCCCCTTCTCTCTCCCTTCTCCCTTCACCTCTCTTCCCATTTCTCTTTCCCAACCTCACCAGCGCCGCGGGCTTCGTGTCTGCGGCGCTGCTGCGTTTTGGCCACGTATCAGGCCCCGCAGTAACCCACCGGGGAGGCATGGCTGCAGAAGCCCATATCGACCTTGCCCTGAATGAAGTCAACGCTGGCCGATTCCTTCACGTAGGTGATGTGGACCGGTCCCAGCGGAACACCATCGGGTTCGGGCATCTGAGTCTTGGTGACCACGCCGTCCGCTGAGGTGCCGTCAGCCGAGGTGAGGTGTCCTTCGGCGTTGAGGGTGTCGTTGGGTCCGCCGTTGATGTCGCGGATCTTTACGGTGAACGTGCCGTCGGCAGCAATGGTCAGTACGCCGAAGTGGGCAATCCACGTATCCGCGAGGGGGCCGAGGTTCAAGGCGGCAGGAGTGCTCGTCGCGACGGTGGCGGCTGGCGTCGGCGACGTAACCGGTGCCGACGACGTGAGGCTCGCCGACACCGCCGCAACAGGGGGATGCGGGGAGGGCTTAGCGGTAGTGGTGGTGACGACGACGGCAGTGACACCCGCGGTCGCGGTCACGGCGACGGTCGCGAGGGCGGCGGTCTTTGCGGCACCGAGTTTGGCCGTTGCGTGGCGAAGCAGATGACGGCCCGGTATACGGGGCCTGGGATAAGGGTTCTGCGGCGCGCTGGGAAAGCCCGGATGCGGCGGCGGCCCGGCAATAGGGCCAGGTGTTGACGGCGGGATGGAGCTGGGAACCGGTCCCATGGTCGGCGGCGGAACCGTACCCGGCACCGGACCGAACGTCGGAGGCGGCAGCGTGCCCGGCACCGGACCCATGGTCGGCGGCGGGAGCGCCACCGGCAACGGCACTCCCGACCCTGCCAGCCCCGGCAGCAACGACAACAGCACCCCGGCAGCCGCCATGCCGGACAACGCCCCGGCCAGCACCTGCCACCCCCGCGCCTCCCAACCCGGTCCGTAACTCGCAGCCGCAACCCGCTCAAGTTCTTCAGCGAACGCCAACGCCTGCGCCGGCCGGGCCGCCGGATCCTTCGCCAGCCCGCGACCGATCAGCCCCCGCACCGGTTCCGGCGCAAGCTCCACCGGCACCCGCCCGGCCCGGTGCGCATCAGCCCAGCTGTCCATCCCGGAAGACACCAGATCCACCGGGCGGCTTCCGGTCACACACTCGAAGAACACAGCAGTAGCGGCGTACACATCCGCAGCCGCAGACGGCGGCGCACCGACAAACTGCTCAGGCGCCATATAAGGCGGCGTACCGATGATCTCCGCCGACGCATCCCCAGCACGCACCGCGATACCGAAGTCAACCAGTACCGAAGCACCCTCCGGCCGCACCAAAACGTTCTCGGGCTTGTAGTCGCGATGCACCACCCCGATCTGATGCGCAGCACCAAGACCAAGCAACGAACCCTTGAGAACACCGAGCGCAGCTTCCGGAGGCATCGCCGCCCCGTCAGCGTTCTGCAACAACCTCCGCAGCGACGCCCCCGGCACATACTCCATCACGATCGCCGCACCAGGCGCCTCTACCGACTCAAGGTATTCATAGAGCCGCGCCGTATAAGAGCACTGAAGATCAACAAGCACCCGCGCCTCGCGCCGAAACTCCGCACGAAACCGCTCATCACCAACAAGCCGAGCCGCCAGATACTTCACCGCCACCGGCGCACCATCACCCACCCGCCGCGCCAGCACAACCCGCCCAAAACCACCCCGCCCCAACTCCTCAACATGCTCATACCCCGGTACACACCACTCCGACTCCACAGCCATCCCCGCCCACTAGATCCCGACCACCCTGCGGGAACACTAACAGGACAACACTCAACCCAGCGGCCCCACCGCATCCGCGTAGTAGTAAATGGAATCCGCCAGGTGAAAGGCAATCTGCCGCACACTCCACCCCCGCCCAGGACTCTGATCAAGCACAGCCCCCAAACCCCCCAACCGAGCCACCCACACCTGCCCCAACCGCCCAACCCGCGCCTCCGCCTCCCGCCGATCCTCCGCCCCAAACGGCGCAAGATCCGCCAAAGTAGTAATCGCAGAAGCCTGCCAATCATCCCCATCCATAGGCACTCCACCAACCACCCGAGCCTCCACCTCCCCCAGATGATCGATCAGATGGTCGACAATCCTCCGAACCGCCTTATGCGGCGTATAAACACGGTCCTCAACAGCAATCGGCACCCCATCCCACCGCTCCCACGTACCAATCAACGCCAACGCATGCCCAATAGCCTCCCCCAACACCAACCCCGGATCACGCTCATCCGTCGCCGGAACTTCGTCCTCCCCCGAATCAACGCCACCGGCCTGCGCCTGCAAGACCTCGCCACCACCCGG
>JABFXP010000773.1 GCA_013361685.1 Catenulispora sp. | reverse complement strand
CACAGCGCCCCGAGCCAGCCGGACCCGCCCGTGGCCGTACATCCCGAGCCACCGGCCGGCGAGTCCGCCGCGCCGACACCACCGCACAGCGCACCGAGCAGCGAACTCCCTCCACTGACTGAACCCCCCGATCCGCAGCACAGCGAAGCTCAGCTCGCCAGTGCACCGGATCTCGATCCTCCGAGTTCTCATCAGCAGCCTGAATCGCTGCCTGTCGAGCCGCACTCAGCGCCCGGCGGAGCGACCTTGGCCGCCGCCGAACCGGTCGAGGCAGCTACCACACCTCAGGTCACCGCGATCGTCGAGCATCCGGCGGCCGAGGAGGCGAGCGCCCCACGAGCATCCAGCAACCCCATCCTCGACGCCATGAACGCCGCGGCCGCCCCCGAGCAGCATGCCGAGCAGTTCTCCGCACTCGGCGAACAGCCCGAGCCGCCGCCAAAGCCCACCACGCCCAACGTCGGTTCAGACGAGGCCACGTACCTCGCCAAGCTGAAGGACCCCGGCCGCAGGGCGTTCCACGACCTGGTGCGGGACCTCATCGAAGAACGCCACCAGAAAGTGCTGCCCGTCCTTGAAGACGTCAGGGCCAGGCTCGGCGGCGAGTTCCGCGGCGAGGAGAACTACCGCAAACTCGCCGAATCGCTCGACCGCAAGCTCCAAGCCGTCAAAGGCCTGACCTTCGACGAGTTCACCGACCCCGCCGTCGGCAAGGACGTGGCCGGAGCCAAGCTCAACGAGCTGGCGCTGAAGATCAACGACCCGCTCCGCTACACCCTCCTGTTCCCGGAGGGCGACTACGCGCGCGGCGCGGCGGAGATCCTCCAGGGCCTGCACGAACGAGGGTTCCGCCTGCTGGAACCGATCAAGCACGGGGAGACGAAGATCCCCGGTTCCCGGCCGCTGTTGGAGAACGGCAAGCTGCCGGCCGACGCGGAGTTCGCCAAGAACTCCTGGCGCGAGGGCAACCGCTACCTGGGGATCAACCTGACCCTGGTCGACGAGCACGGCGGCCCCTTCGAGCTCCAGTTCCACACGCCGATGTCGTTCGAGGTCAAGGAGCATATGAGCCACCTGCAGTACGAGGTGTTCCGGCGTCCCGAGGCCCCGATGGAACGGCGGGTCAACGCGATGCTCGAACTGGTCTCCCTGTCGGACAAGTACCTCTGGGGCCGTATCCCGGAAGGCCTGGACGAATTCGCTCCCCGGGCCAAGGACAGCGGCATGGACGAGCTGTTCAAGAAGATCGCCGAGGACTACGGGTCCGGCGCCGAAACCCCGGAGGCGCTGTACCAGGCGGACCAGAAGCTCTTCCCCCTGGAGGTCCGGCAAGAGGAGATCCGCAAGGCCAACCAGGACCTGGCCGAACACCTCAACCGCCTGACCGGCGGCGGCCTCAGCGACGCGGAGATCCAGCAGGCCTTCCTGGACACCGTCGACCTCCTGCGCGCCCGCGAGCAGCTGACCACCGACCCCGCCGAATGGCACCGCCTGCAATACGAGACGCCTGCCTACGAACCGCCACAGCACGGCACCGCCCCCGCACACCCGACCGAGGAACCCGCCTCACACGCTCATCAGCCGCAATCCGAGCAGCCCGGCCAGCACGGCCAACACAACGACCCCACCGCCCTCGGCCCCTCCGCCACCGACCACGCCCACCCCCACGCCCACCCCACCCTCCACCTCGAGCACCCGATCGCCCTCTCCCCCGACCACCTCGTCTTCCCCTTCCGCGACGAAACCGGCAACCAGCAGTTCGCCCACCTCCAACACGTAGGCGAACGCTGGGTCCTGCACGCCGGCGGCCCCGAAGGCGAAGCCCTGACCGCCCTGGGGGACCACCTCCGCACCACCCCGCCCGGCCTGGACCTGATCGGCCACGCGACCCCGGACGGCTTCCTGCTCGGAGGCAAGACGATCCCCTTCGAAGACGTCCTGGCCCACATCCCCGCCGCCACCACCGGCGAAGGCCCCATCCGCCTGATCGCCTGCGACGCCGGCGGCGCCGCCGGCGAAGCGGCCCGACGCCTGGCCGACATGTCCGGCCGCACCGTCGTCGCCGCCGACACCCCGGTCTGGGTCACCAAGGACGGCCACGTCGTCGCCGCCAACCCGGTCGACCGGGCCACCAACTGGTACCCGAAGCGCCCGCCGGACGGGGTGTGGAGCAGCTACGAGCCCGGCGGAGGCGCGAAGGCGATCCACCCGGGCGGTCCCGACGACCAGCTGCTGCCCAAGGCCCCCGAAGGCTGGGACAGCGCGCACGGCGGGTCACACGTCGAGTTCACCGACCTGGCGGGCGACCGGTCACGGATAGACCGCAGCGCCCGAAGGCTGCTCGACACCCTTCTTCCGAAGTCGAAGGACGCAGGCTTCGACCTCGACCAGCCGCTGCACGGCGAGTCCGCCTTCTGGAACATGATCGATGCCGACCACGTGGTGACGCAGATCGGGGGCGTCCTTCCTCGTGCGTTCCGAGGAACCGTGGACCGTCTGGTCGAGCACGCCATGTGGCTGCAGGAAGCCGATCGCGTCGACACCCAGCGCGGCGGCGGCCTGGGCACGAGCCCTGACGAGCGCCGGCCGATCGGCTCTCCGCTCAGCGAGATCGGCGGGTATCTGAACGCCGAGCTCCGCGAACATCCCGTGGCGCGGAACGACTACGCCAGCATGGCGGGCATCCCGATCGACAACAAATGGTTCGGCCCGACGTCCAGCCAGGCGTTCACCATGTTCCGCGAGTCGATTCCGGAAGGCGGCGTGCGCGGCGGCAACTATCAGGCGCTGCGCGAGAACCTGGGCGTCTACGTCCACCAGCTGCCGGAAGGCCGATCCGGGCAGGACGTCGCGATCGCGATGCGCAATCTGCTGGCCACCGGCTCCGATGAGGCACGGCGGGCGAATCTGGTGGAGCTCGCCAAGGAGCTGGACCCGGGGTTCGCCGGTCTGGATCAGCAGGATTGGCAGGCCACGGCCGGCGGCAAGTTCGTGAGCTTCGTGACGACGCTGAGCCACCTCGTCGGGCACATCGAGGTCGGCCGGAACCCCGAGGCGATCACCAACCTGATGGCCCTCGATCTGGCCGGCCGCGGCGTGATCAGCCTCGACGACGCGGTCGGGTATTTCAACATCATGCATCCGGTGGGCGCGGCCGGGATGACGCGGATCGCTCATGCCGGCGATCCCCAGCAGGCGTCGCCGGCGTTCGAAGCCTATGTCCCCGACGCCGACCGCCGCAGATTCGCCGGGAACACCAACCATCTGACCGTCGGTGTCAGCGCCGTCGAAATGTATGAGCGGCAAAGCCGCGTGGTCGCCATGTACGCGGCCGACTTCGCCCGGCAGGACCCGGCCGAATGGGCGCGGTTCCAGCGCGATCCGGGTGCGTACCTGCTGGACAACCAGTGGCTGCTGATCGATGTCCTGCTCAAGAAGTACACGAATCCGACATGAGGCGGAACGAGACCCCGATGCCCCTTGAGACCGCCCTCCCCCTGGACCCGGCCGCGCCGGCCGCGGTCCTGCCGCCGGGCGCCGAGCGCGAGTCCGTCCTGTCCTACCTGCGGTCGGCGGCCCAGATCCTCATCACGACCGCCAAGGCGCCCGACGTCTTCGCCGCCGAGGCCGGCGACATCGTTCCGATGGGGCTGCGCAGCGACGGGGCGTGGGTGTGGACCGACGCGCACGGCTATTACCTGGACCGCTACGGCATCGTCACCGACCAGGCGTTCCTGGAGCACATCCGGCGGCGCGAGTACGTGTGCGCACAGCTCGACACCGAGGCCTGCGCAGCAGTGTTGGACCAGTTCTACACCGCCGGAGAGGCGATCTGACATGCTCGGGAAGCTCAAGAGGACCGGCGCCCGCGGCACTGCTTCCGGTGGCCTGTCCGCGAAGGAACTCCTGTCGCTCGCTGAGGCGGCGCCGACCGAGACAGGCGCGGCGACGACTCCGGAGCCTGAGGAAGACACCATCGACGACGGCTTCGCCGACGACCCGATCTCGCTCACCCCGCCGACTGCTCCGGCCGCCAAGCGGCGCAGCCGCCGCCGCGTCCGCACCGTCAACACCCTGATCGTCTTCGCCGCCGCGGCCTCCCTCGCCGTCGGCGTCACCTTCGCCGTGGTGCCCAAGCCGGCGCGGGCGACCGTGCAGCGGTTGTCGGCGTGGCTGTCGGACCGGTCGACCGGGTCGGCGGTGCAGGTGGACGGGGTCAGCGGCAAGGCCGACGCGCAGGTCTCGGTCAGTCCGGCCGGGCATCCGGTGCGCGTGGTGCAGGACGGCCAGAGCGTGTTGATCGAGGATCTCACCACGCATCAGATCAGCAGGATCGATCCCAGCCAGCTGGCCGTCTCCGGCAGCGTGGTGCCGGCCGGGGCCGGGACGCGGATCCTGGTCGGCGGCGGGGCCGTCTACCTGCTGGACCCGGTCGGCGGCACCGTTCAGAGCCTGGACCCGGTGACGCTGGCGGTCAGCGGGCCGGCGGTCGGCGCCCCGGGGCTGACCGCGCCGCTCGGCGACGCGCAGGTCGCCGCGGACGGCACGCTGTGGGTCGCGGATGTCGGCGACGGGTCGCTGGTACCGGTGAAGAGCGGGCGAGCGGGCACGCCGCGGCAGGTCGGCGCGCCCGGCGACACGCTCCTGGTGGCGCTGGCCGCGGGCGTGCCGGTGGTGACCGACACGACCACCGCCACGCTGCATGTGCCCTCCGGAAGCGGGGACTCCGTCACGATCACGTTGCCGCCTCAGGTGAAGAGCGGCGGAACCGTACTCCAGCCGCCGAGCACCGACGGTCCGGTGGTGCCGGTGCTGCTGGCCCCGGCGAACCAGCTGGTGCTGGTCGACACCGCGCACGGCTCGGCCGACACCGTGACGCTGACCGCCGCGGCCGGCGACGCCATCGACGCCCCGCTGACCGCGGCCGGCCGGATCTACCTGCCGGACGAGTCCAGCGGCGCGCTGCTGGTCTACGACACCGTCGCGCACCGGGTGCTGGACCCGATCACCATCGGTTCCGGACCCGGGCCGATCGACGCGTTCGTCAAGGACGGCGAGGTGTGGGCCAACTCCCCGGCGGGCGGCTCGGCCGTGGTCGTCGGCGGCGACGGCAAGGCGCACCACATCACCAAGGAGCCCGGCGACCTGCCCGGCGGCCCGACGTCGAGCAGCACCAGCACGAGCGCCGCGTCGAGCCCGCCGAGTCCGTCCACGCCGTCGGTCAGCGTCGCGGGCCCGGGCGACGGCTCCTCCAGCACGGCGCCGGTGGTGGGCCGGAACTCGCCGCCGGACGGCGGGCCGACCGGGCCGACAGGACCAACGGGACCGACCGGGCCGACCGGACCGAAGCTGCCGCCGCGCGGGTCCGCGCCGTCCGCGCCCTCGAAGCCGTCCCGGCCTTCGGCTCCGCCGTCGAGTACGCCGTCGAATCCGCCCGCCACACCGCCGCCGGCACCCCCGGCTTCGCCGCCGTCGTCCCCGCCGGTCCCGGGCCCCACACCCACTCCCACGCCGACCCCGACTCCGGCCCCGCCGCCGCCCCCGGCCGCGCCGCCGTCGGTGCAGGAGTCACCCGGCACCGGCGACGTCGTCGTCACCTTCACCCCGGTGACCTCGTCGAACATCCCGCTCACCTACCACCTGGTCGGCGCGCCGGCCTCCGCGACGGTGAGCCCGGCCGCCTCCGTCCCGGGCAACGGCGGCAGCTACCGGTTCGACGTCAAGGGGCTGGCCTGCACCTCGACGCCGTACCGCTTCGGCGTCGCCGCCGACTACGCGAACGGCTCGGCCACCACCACGGCCCCGGTCGGCGCGCTGGCCTGCAAGGCGCCCGGCGCCGTGAGCAAGGTGAACGCCACCGCCTCCGCGCACCAGATCGACGTGTCGTGGCCGGCGGCCGCCGCCAACGGTGGCACGGTCACCTACCAGGTGTCCTACAGCGGCGGGACGACCCAGCAGACCACGAAGACGTCGCTGTCGATCACGAACCTGCCGCTGAACAAGAGCTACACCATCTCGGTCACGCCGACGAACAACGCCGGCCGCGGCAGCGCGGCGACGACCACGGTCAACCTGTCCAATCCCGGCAGCTACAACATCTACCGCGCGTGGCAGTTCCAGCTCAACATGCGCAAGGCGGCGGACTCGAACTCCGCCTCGGTCGCCGTCTTCCCACTGACCCCGCAGAACGGAACCGGAGTCGGCATCACCGTGCTGTGCCAGGTGCGCGGCGGCACCGCCGCCGATCCGGTCGACACCTCCCTCAGCGGCGACATCTGGGACTACGCGACCTGGAACGGCCACACCGGCTATGTCAGCGACCTGTATGTGAACACCGCACAGTCCCAGGCCGGCAACTACAACTCCTTCTCCTCCCCGCTGTGGCAATGCTGACCGACTGGAAGAAGAGCCGATGACCACCGAACCGCTGACGATCGCCGGGGCCGAGACCGTCCGCCCGGCCTCCCCCGAGCAGGCCGCCGACTGGTGCCGCCGGATGACCGCGAACATCGAGCAGGTGGTCCGCGGCAAGCACACGGTGGTCGAGCTGGCGGTGACCTGCCTGGCCGCCGAGGGGCACCTGCTGATCGAGGACGTCCCGGGGGTCGGCAAGACGCTGCTGGCCCGCTGCCTGGCCGCCTCGATCGACGGCCGGCTGCAACGCGTGCAGTTCACCCCGGACCTGCTGCCCTCGGACATCACCGGCGTGACCGTCTACGAGCAGGCGTCCGGCCGCTTCCGCTTCCACCCCGGGCCGGTCTTCGGCAACGTCGTGCACGGCGACGAGATCAACCGCGCCTCGCCCAAGACGCAGTCGGCGCTGCTGGAGGTGATGGAGGAACGCCGCGTCACCGTCGACGGACAGCGGTACGAGGTCCCCAGGCCGTTCATGGTGATCGCGACGCAGAACCCGATCGACATGGACGGCACCTATCCGCTCCCGGAGGCCCAGCTGGACCGGTTCCTGATGCGGGTCCACGTCGGCTACCCCGACGAACGGGACGAGATCTCGGTGCTGGCCGGCGACCGGCGCGGACCGGGCGCCGAACACCTGCCCAGCGTCACCGACGCGCAGGAGGTGGCCGCGATCGCCGCCGGCGCGAACGAGATCCACCTGACGCCGGCCGTGTACGAGTACATCGTCCGCGTGACCGGGGCGACGCGCCGGGCGCCGGGGGTCCGCCTCGGCGCGAGCCCGCGCGCCGGCATCGCCCTGCTGCGCGCGGCCCGGGCGCGGGCGGCGGTCGCCGGGCGCGGGTACGTCGTCCCGGAGGATGTCAGGGAACTGGCACAGCCGGTGCTGGCCCACCGGCTGATCCTCACCCCGGACGCGGAGTCGGCGGGGAAGACCCCGGCGTCGGTGCTGACCGACGTGCTGGCGGCTGTTCCCGTTCCGCAGCCGCGGGCGGAGTCTTGAGCCGGGGTGGGATGATGCCCCGATCATCGGCGCAGCCTGACAGAGCGGCGGTCCCGCCGGCCGCGCGACCCGACGATGCGGCCACCGGGCCATCAGCGCAGCCTGACAAGATCGCGACGCGGCCACCGGACCGAGCCGACGACACGACCGCCCGACCACCGGCGCGGCCCGACGGCACGGCGACCCGGCGCGCCGTGCCCACAGCACGCGGATACGCGATCGCGGCCGTGGGCGCGGCCTGCGCCGTCGCCGGAAGCCGGCTGGGCTACCCGGAGCTGACCGCCCTGGCCGGCGCCTGCCTGGGCGCGCTGCTGATCGCGGCGCTGTGGCTGCTGTCGGGACGGCGACTCGGGGTGAGCCGGGCCATCGCGCCGGC
>JABFXP010000442.1 GCA_013361685.1 Catenulispora sp. | reverse complement strand
GGCCGGGGCCCGGTGCACCCCGCCGTCACCGACGCCGCCCGCGCGCTGTGCGCGGCGGTGCCCTGCGCCGCGCTCGAACTCGGGCCGGCGCCCGGACCCCGGCTGAGCGAGGCCCTGAGCAAGGCCCTGAGCGATCTGGAGAGCGCCCCAGCATGGACGTGAACATCATCGGCGGTGTCGCCGCGCACCTGGACGCCGGCCTGCGCGAGCCGCGGGTCTTCGAGTCCGCGGACCTGCCCGCCGCCCCGGACGTGCTGGCGCAGCTGCGCCTGGGCACCGACGGCGCGGACCTGGCCGCGCCCCCGGTGGTGCTGCCGGACTTCCACCACAAGCGAAAACTGGAGATGCCCTCGTCCATCGCGGTCGCCACCCGCGGCACCATCCGCCCGACGCTGACCTCCGGCTCCGTCAACTGCGGCATGGCCCTGATCGCGCTGGACACCGGGCTGGCCGAAGGGGAGCAGCCGGACGCCAAGGCCGTCACCCGGTTCTACGAGGACTTGAAGGCGCGCTACCCCTATCCCACCGGAACCCGCCGCGATCTGACTTATAAGGAGTGCCTGCGGGTCGCCGCCGAGGGCGCCGACTTCGCGATGGAGCGCTGGGGCGTCGACGCCGAGGACATCGAGCGGATCGAGGAGCACGGCCGCATCGACCTCGACCGGCACGGCGGCGTCCGCGCGCTGCGCCGGGTCGTGCCGTCCCTGGCGTTCCAGCTGGCCCGGATGCGCTTCGGCACGGTCGGTCCGTCGAACCACTTCGTGGAGCTCCAGCGGGTCGAAGAGATCTACGACGCGCCCAAGGCCGAACGCCTCGGCGTCCGGCGCGGGCAGATCGTCATCAACTTCCACGCCGGCGGCGGCGTGCTGACCGGTGAGGTGGGCCGGCTGTTCGGCCGCCGCAAAGACTTCCCGAAGCACCTGCGCTACGCCGAGGCCGTGCTGAAGCCGTGGTCCCACCTGCGCACCGCGAACCCCGCGGTCCTGCGCGAACGCTGGCGGCTGTACTTCGCCGGCGAGTGTCCGCCGGTGGACCTGGACTCCGCCGAGGGCCGCCGCCTGCTGCTGGCCAACGCCGCCGCCATGAACTACGGCTTCGCCTTCCGCATGGCCACCTACGGCGCGCTGCGCGAACTGGCGGTGCGGGCGTTCGGCGGCACGCCCGGCAGACTCGTGGTCGACTCGCCGCACAACTCGGTCTACGAGGAGGAGGTGAACGGCGAGCGCGCGGTCGTGCACCGCCACAACTCGTGCCGGGCCTTCGGCGCCGACCGCATGCGACCGGGCACCGCCTTCGCCGAGACCGGCCAGGCGGTCCTGATCCCCGGCACCCACCGCACCTCCTCCTATCTGGCGGTGGCCGGCGAGAACGCGGCGGACTCGCTGCACTCGGCCTGCCACGGCGCCGGGACGGTGGTCAAACAGTTCGCCGAGGACGGCCGCAGCGCAGAGCAGAACACTGAAACGCTTCGGTTCCGCTACTCCACAGGCCAGGCCGAAGTCGTGAAGCATTATGACGACAACGGTGTGGCCGCCGCCCTCGGCATCCTGGCCACCCACAAGCTGGTCGCGCCCGTCGCCCGGATGCGGCCGTTCGCGGTGCTGCACTGAGCCCCGACGGGGTTCCGGGACGCCCTCCCACCCGGCGTCTCCCGAGCGGCACCGAAGCCGGTCCTGTCCGCGCTCGCGCCGTCCCCCACCGGCCCGTGCGGGCAGGACCGGGGCTGGCAGCGTCCAGGCCACGCGATCGAACCGTCAGGACGCCCGCCTAACCGCTTGAACCGCCTGAACCGCCTGAACCGCTTGCACTGCTCGCACCACGTGAACTGCTTGAACCACCTGATCCGCCAGGGCTCCCGCGAACCATTCGAGCCCTGCGACCACCCGAACGCGACGGCCGATCCCGGCCGCGCGAGCCTCCACAGAACAGGCAGGGACCAGCGATGGCCATCGGCTTCGAGGCGTCCGGCGGCATCCGTCCCGGCCGCCCGGCCGGCCCGGACGGGCGGCCCGCCGCCGGC
>JABFXP010000751.1 GCA_013361685.1 Catenulispora sp. | reverse complement strand
GCGCGCGGCAGGCCCGGCCGCCGGCCAGCCGGCCCGGGTCGGTCGCCCGGCCCGGCGGACCCTGGACGCCCGCCGGCCGAGCGACTAGCGTCCCAGCGTGTCAGAGACTATTGATCAGGACGTTGACGCCCGCGTCGTCGTGGTCGGCGCCGGTCCCACCGGTCTGCTGCTCGCCGGCGACCTGGCCGAGGCCGGCGTGCCGGTCACCCTGGTGGAGCGCCGCCACGCCGGACTGTCCAACCTGAGCCGGGCGCTGGTCGTGCACGCCACCACCCTGGAGGCGTTCGACGCCCGCGGCCTGGCCCAGGAGCTGATCGGCAAGGGCGCACCGGTGCGGGCGCTGCGGCTGTTCGACACGGCGGTGGTCGACGTCTCCGAGCTGCCGACGCCGTACCCCTACCTGCTGGTCGTGCCGCAGTACGAGACCGAGGCGGTGCTCCAGGCCCGGCTGGACCGGCTCGGCGTGCGGACCCGCTATGAGACCGAGGTCGTGGGGCTGCGGCAGGACGCCGGCGGCGTGGCGCTCACCGTCCGGGACGCCGACGGCACCCACGAGGAGCGCGCGGCGTACGTCGTCGGCACCGACGGCCACAAGAGTTCGATCCGCCGACTGCTCGGCGTGGAGTTCCCCGGCCACACCGTCGTCGCCTCGGTGATGCTGGTCGACGCCGTCCTCTCCGATCCTCCGGAGCTCCGGATCGCCACCAACACCGACGGAGACAAGTTCGCCTTCGTCGCGCCGTTCAAGGACGGCTACCACCGGATCATCGCCTGGGACCAGTCGCACCCCAAGGCCGAGACCGAGCCGGTGGACATCGAGGAGGTGCGGGCGGTCCTGCGGGCCACGCTCGGCACCGACTTCGGCATGGGCGAGCCGCGCTGGTCCAGCCGCTTCCACAGCGACGAGCGGCAGGCCGAGCACTACCGCGTCGGCCGGGTCTTCCTGGCCGGGGACGCCGCCCACACCCACAGCCCGGCCGGCGGGCAGGGCATGAACACCGGGCTTTTGGACGCCGCGAACCTGTCCTGGAAGCTCGCCGCGGTGTTGCGCGGACGCGCGGACGCCGCGCTGCTGGACACCTATGAGTCCGAGCGCTATCCGGTGGGTACCGCGGTGATCAAGGGTTCGGGCCGTCTGCTGCGCGCCGCGCAGATCAAGGCCACCCCGGCGCGCAGGCTCCGGAACCTGGCGATGCACTTCGCGTTGAGCCGGCCGCTGGTGAACCGGCGGATCGGCCTGGCGCTGTCCGGGCTGTGGATCAAGTACCCGGTTCCGGCGGGCGCCCATGAACTGACCGGTCACCAGGCCGGGGACGTGCCGCTCGACGGCAGCCCGGCGCGCTTGTTCGAGGCGCTGCGCGGTGGGAGCTTCGTGCTGTTGGCGCCTGCGGACCTGCACGAAGCGGCGGCCAAGGCCGGAGTGCGGGCGGCGGTCCCCACCGACGGCGGCCCGGTCCGGCTGGTGCGGCCGGACGGCTACATCGCCTGGGCCGCTGATGCGCCGAGCGCCGAGGAAGTGACTCTGGCGATCGGGGCCTCAGGGGCCTGAGCCCGATGTGAGTCCGACGCGAGACCGGCTTGAGCTCGACTTGAAGCCGGATCGAGCCCCGGCCTGGGCCTCCCGACCGCATGACGAAGCGGTGGGGAGGCCCTCCCGCCAGGGCCTCCCCACCGCTGCCTTACCGAATAGCGCTAAGCGCTACTGCTTACGACACCAGCACGCCGTCGTCGGCGGCCCGGGCCGCCTCCAGCGTGCCGCCGTCCGGCTCGTCCGCCGAGGCCAGCTTGCTCGGCCACCACATGCGCTTGCCGATGTCCAGCGTGAGCGCGGTGACCAGCACCGAGCGCACGATCATGGTGTCCAGCAGCACGCCGAGCGCGACCGCGAAGCCGATCTCGGCGAACGGCACGATCGGCAGGGTGGCCAGCACCCCGAAGGTGGCGGCCAGGACCAGGCCGGCCCAGGTGATCACGCCGCCGGTGGCGGACAGGCCGACCAGGGCGCCGCGCCGCGTGCCGCGCCGCACCGACTCCTCCCTGATGCGGGTCATCAGGAAGATGTTGTAGTCGATGCCCAGGGCCACCAGGAACACGAACCCGTACAGCGGCATCCCGATGTCCACGCCGTGGAACCCGAAGGCCTTGAACGCCAGCGCGCTGATGCCCAGCGAGGCGACGAAGGACAGGATGACGGTGAGGATGAGCAGCAGCGGCGCCAGGAACGCGCGCAGCAGCAGGCCCAGGATGATGAACACCGCCACCAGGATCAGCGGGATGATCAGCTTGCTGTCGTGGCTGGAGGCCCGGGCGATGTCCAGCGTGACCGCCGGACCGCCGCCGACCTTGGCGTCGGCGCCGGGCACGCTGTGCACCGCGTCCCGGACCCGGTCCACGGTGTGCTGCGCCGCCTTGGAGTCCGGCGGGTCGGTGAGCGCGGCCTCGGTGTAGAAGTGGCCGTTGACGACCGCCGTCTTGATGATCTTCGGGGTGCCGACGCCGTTCGGGTCGATGCCCGCGACCGTCTTCAGCTTCGCCTCGACCGCGTCCTTGGCCGCGGCGTTGCCGATGACGGCCAGCGGCTGGCCGTTGTCCGACGGGAACAGCTGCGCCTGGACCGCGGCGCCCTTCACCGAGTCCGGCTCGCTCACGAACTGCTCGGCGACGGTCTGCTGGTGGGCGTTGAGCTGGCCGATGCCGCCGGCGAACGCGGCCAGGATCACCGCGGTCACCACCCACACCGCGCGCGGGCGCACCGCGATGCGCTTGCCCATCCGGGCCCACAGGCCGTGGGCGGTCGGCTCGTCGGAGCCGAAGGTCGGCTTGGCCGGCCAGAACACCCAGCGGCCGACGATCACCAGCAGCGCCGGCATCAGGGTCAGCATCGCGATCAGCGCGATGACGACGCCGATGGCCAGCACCGGGCCCATGCCCTTGGTCGAGTTCATCTCGGCGACCAGCAGGATCAGCATGCTGACGGCCACCGTGGCGGAACTGGCGACCAGCGCGGGCCCGGCGCGGTGCACCGCGTGGGCCATGGCTTCGTGCCGGTCCTGGTAACGCCTGAGTTCCTCGCGGTATCTGGCGATGAGGAGCAAGGCGTAGTCCGTGCCCGCGCCGAACACCAGGACGATCAAGATGAACGCGGATTGGCCGTTCACCGTCAGGCCCGCGTGCTTGGCCAGCAGATAGATGACGGACTCGGCCACGGTCAGCGCGCCGCCGCCGACGGTGATCACCGGCAGCAGCCACAAGATCGGACTGCGGTAGGCGATCAGCAGGATGATGATGACCGCGGCCCCGGTGAAGTAGGTCAGCGAGCCGTTGATCTTCTTGAAGGCGTCGGCTTCGTCGCCGGCTTCACCCATCGGCCCGGTGACCCAGGTCTTCACACCCGGGTTCGCGGTCGCGACCGCGTCCTTCATGGCCTTGATGGTGTCCGGGAACTTGTTCCACCCGTCGTTGCCGGGGTTCACCGGCACGATGATCTGCATCGCCGAGCCGTCCTTGGACGGGATGATGCTGACCGCCGAGTGGACCACCAGGTCCAGGTTCTTGGCCGGCGGGTTGTCCTTCTTCATGACGTCGGCGGCGGCGTTGACCTTCGCCTTGTCGTCGTCGGTCAGCTGACCCCCGGGCCGCTGGAACAGCAGGATCGCCGGATACCAGTTCGGGTGGAAGTCGCTCTCGATCTTCAGTTCCTTCGTCGATTCGGCGCTCTTGGGCAGCCACGACGTGGTGTCGTTCTTCTGGGCGTCGTTCAGCTTCGTGGCGAAGCTGCCAAGACTCATGATCAGCAGCACCCAGATGCCGAAGACCACCCACTTTGACTTCTTGCCGGAGACGAACCGGGCATAGGCACCCGGTTGCGACTCCGCGTTGGTCAACGCGTTACCACTCACGAAAGAGCCCCCTCAGGCTATCGCGACCTTCGTCCGCGGACGGTTCCCCCAGCGCGTGCGGGTCCGGAACACGGACTCGTTACCCTCCCATTGTGACACGCGATACAACGCGTTTTGGCAACGGGGTGGCGAACTCTGATATCCGGGCCGTGAGCGGCGAAGTTCCGGCCAGGCATGAAGAAAACGGCTGGACGCGGGGCGAACCGGTGCGAAACCCTGCCCGGGTGAGCGCGCATCTCGACACTTTCTCCGACGCGGATGTCGCCGCGGTGTACGACGTGGAAAATCCCTGGGACAGAATCGGATTCCCGCAGGACCGGTTCTTCTCCGACACGGTAGCGGCCGCCGATTCCGTGCTCGACGTCGGCTGCGGCACCGGGAGCATGCTGCACGTGGCGCGGGAGGAGGGGCACACCGGCCGGCTGGTGGGGCTGGACCCCGACCCGGCGATGCTGGCCCGGGCCCGGCGCCGGACGGATGTCGAGTGGGTGGCCGGGACCGCCGCCGACGTGGCCCACGACGCGGAGTTCGCGCTGGTCACCATGGCCAGCAACGCCTTCCAGCACCTGGTGTCCGACGACGAGCTGCGAAGCTCGCTCGCCGCGATCCGGCGGGCGTTGCGGCCCGGCGGCGCCTTCGTCTTCGGCACCCGGCACTTGCAGGCGCGGGCTTGGGAGGCCTGGAATCCCGCGAACGCCGGGAACCTGGTCCTGCCCGACGGCCGCGAAATCCGCGGGTGGCACGAGGTCGAGAAGGTCGACGGTCCGCTGGTGACGTTCACCGAGACCGTGGCCCGCCCGGACGGCACACCGCTGCGCGTGGACCGCACGACCCTGCGGTTCCACACCCCGGAGACGCTGAACCCGTTCCTGCTCGCCGCCGGCTTCGCCGTCGAGCACCAGTTCGGCGACTGGGACCGCGGCCGGCTGAGCGCCCGCAGCCGGGAGATCGCCACGATCGCCCGCGCCGGGTAGGGCCGCGGCCGGCGCCCAATAAGATGCTCATAGCAGTCCCGGAAACGATCGTCGAACAGCGAAGGACCACGCATATGACCGACAACGGCGCCCCCGTCGAGCGGACGCTCGTCCTGCTCAAGCCCGACGCCGTGGCGCGCGGCATGATGGGGCGGGTCCTGACCAGGTTCGAGGACGCGCTGCTGAAGGTGGTCGGCTCCAAGATGGTCCGGATGGACGCCGACCTGACCCGCAAGCACTACTTCGACCTGGAGGAGCGCTTCGGCGCCGGCGTCTACAACGCCACCGCCGCCTTCATGCAGTCCGGTCCGGTGCTGGCCCTGGTGCTGGAGGGCATCGACGCGGTGAAGACGGTCCGCAAGATCGTCGGCTCCACCTACCCCAACGAGGCCGCTCCGGGCACCATCCGCGGCGACTTCGCCCACCAGAACAAGGCCTACGCCACCGCCCAGGGGATCGCGGTGGCGAACCTGGTGCACGCCTCGGGCAACCTCGACGAGGCCAAGCAGGAGGTCGCGCTGTGGTTCACGGACGAAGAACTCTTCGAGTACGCCACGGTGGCCGAGAAGTTCGTGCTGTAGCAACTAGGATCGCTCTCGCGAGTTAGCAGGCCTTTCATCTGGCGGGAGTACCACGCGTGGCAGCGACAGCAGCGTCCATCCACCTGCGCATCGCCGAGGAGCTCGGCGTCGCCGACCGGCAAGTCCGGGCGGCGGTCGAGCTCCTGGACGGCGGGGCGACCGTGCCGTTCGTCGCGCGGTACCGCAAGGAGGTGACCGAAGGGCTGGACGACGCGCAGCTGCGCACGCTGGAGGAGCGGCTGCGCTATCTGCGGGAGCTGGAGGAGCGCCGCGAGGCGATCCTGGAGTCGATCCGCAGCCAGGGCAAGCTGGACGACGCCCTCGAAGCGCAGATCCTCGCCGCCGACTCCAAGGCGCGCCTGGAGGACATCTACCTCCCGTACAAGCCCAAGCGCCGCACCAAGGCGATGATCGCCCGCGAAGCCGGCCTGGAGCCGCTGGCCGACGCCCTGCTCGCGGACTGCGCCCTGGACCCCGTCGCGACCGCCGCCGGCTACGTCGACGCCGACAAGGGCGTGGCCGACGCCGCGGCGGCCCTGGACGGCGCCCGCTCCATCCTGGTCGAGCGGTTCGGCGAGGACGCCGACCTGATCGGCGCGCTGCGCGAGCGGATGTGGACGAACGGCCGCCTGACGTCCAAGGTCCGCGAGGGCAAGGAGGAGGCCGGCGCCAAGTTCGCCGACTACTTCGACTTCGCCGAGCCCTTCACCGCCCTGCCCTCGCACCGCATCCTGGCCCTGCTGCGCGGCGAGAAGGAGGAGGTGCTCGACCTCACCTTCGACCCCGAGCCGCAGGACCCGGACCCCGGGGCGCCGGTCACCCAGTCCGGGTACGAGGTCCGCATCGCCAAGAACTTCGGCATCCCCTCGCCGACCACCCCCGGCGCCGGCGTGAAGTGGCTCAACGACACCGTCCGCTGGGCCTGGCGCACCCGCATCCTGGTCCGCCTGGCCGTGGACGTCCGCCTGCAGCTGTGGACCCTGGCCGAGGACGAGGCGGTCCGCGTCTTCGCCGCCAACCTGCGCGACCTGCTGCTGGCCGCCCCGGCCGGCACCCGCGCCACCATGGGCCTGGACCCCGGCTACCGCACCGGCGTGAAGGTCGCGGTGGTCGACGCCACCGGCAAGGCCGTGGCCACCGACGTGATCTATCCGCACGTCCCGCACAACAAGTGGGCCGAGTCGCTGGCCAAGCTGGCGTCGCTGGCGAAGGCCCACAACGTCGAGCTGATCGCCATCGGCAACGGCACCGCCTCCCGTGAGACCGACAAGCTGGCCGCGGAGCTGGTGGCCGGGATGCCGGAGCTGAAGCTGACCAAGATCGTGGTCTCCGAAGCCGGCGCGTCGGTGTACTCCGCCTCGGCGTTCGCCTCCCAGGAACTGCCGTCCATGGACGTCTCGCTGCGCGGCGCGGTCTCCATCGCCCGCCGCCTGCAGGACCCGCTGGCCGAGCTGGTGAAGATCGACCCCAAGTCGATCGGCGTCGGCCAGTACCAGCACGACCTGGCCGAGGGGAAGCTGTCGCGCTCCCTGGACGCGGTCGTCGAAGACTGTGTGAACGCGGTCGGGGTGGACGTGAACACCGCCTCGGCCCCCCTGCTGACCCGGGTGTCGGGCATCGGCTCCACGCTCGCCGACAACATCGTCGCCTACCGCGACGCGAACGGGCCCTTCTCAACCCGCAGCGCCATAAAGGACGTGCCGCGCCTGGGCGCGAAGGCCTTCGAGCAGTGCGCGGGCTTCCTCCGGATCCCCGGCGGCGACGACCCGCTGGACGCCTCCTCGGTGCACCCCGAGGCCTACCCGGTGGTCCGCCGGATCCTGGCCACGACCGGGACCGGTATCAAGGAGCTGATCGGCGACACCAAGACCCTGCGCTCTTTGCAGCCGGCCCAGTTCGCCGACGACACCTTCGGCGTGCCGACGGTGACGGACATCCTCTCCGAACTCGAGAAGCCCGGCCGGGACCCGCGCCCGGCGTTCAAGACGGCGACGTTCAAGGAGGGCGTCGAGAAGATCGGCGACCTCAAGCCGGGCATGCTGCTGGAAGGTGTGGTCACCAACGTGGCGGCCTTCGGCGCGTTCGTCGACGTCGGCGTGCACCAGGACGGCCTGGTCCACATCTCGGCGCTGTCGAAGACGTTCGTGAAGGACCCCCGCGACGTGGTGAAGCCCGGCGACGTGGTCCGGGTGAAGGTGCTCGACGTCGACGTCGCCCGCAAGCGCATCGCGCTGACGCTGCGCCTGGACGACGAGGCCGGGTCCGGCGGGTCCGGCGGCCCGGGGCGGCAGCGGCAGTCGGGGGAGAACGGCGGCGGCGGTGGCGGTCGCGGCCGCGACAACCGCGGCGGC
>JABFXP010000707.1 GCA_013361685.1 Catenulispora sp. | reverse complement strand
CGGGTCGCGGGCCACTGCGGGTGCTGCTGGTCCGGGGCGACCGGGAACTGCGAGCCGTTGCCCAGCGGCGCGGGCATCTGGCCGGGCATCTGGGCCGGGTGCGCGGCCGGCGGTCGCAGTTCCCTGACCGGTGCCAGCGGCGGGTCCGGACGGTGCGGTGCGGGCGTCCCCGCCGGGTTCGGCCGCGCCTCCCAGGGCGGCGCCTCAGGTGCCGGCAACGAAACACTCTCCCTGTTCAGGAACGCTATGGCGTCGCGCAGGCCGGAGCCCTGTGCGCTGCGGCCGGCGTTGTGCCCGCCGGAGCGCAGGCGCCCGCCGAAGCGGTTCTCAGCGTTCTTCTCACTGCGGTCAGCCGACATGGGCCGCCTCCCCGTGTCCGGCGGGCAGCGACAAGTGCCCGGTGCGGGCGGCCGGCGCCGGCCGGCTCAGCTGCTGGTCGATCGATGCCTGCAGGACTTTGACGTCCCGCATGTAGGCGGAGCGCAGGTAGCCGCCGGGCAGGTGGCGGCGGCCCAGGAGTTCGGCGCCGACGCGTTCGTCGTGGCGGACTTCGGCGATGGTGTCGACCTCCAGCGTGTGCTGGATCGCCTTGCGGCTGTTGTGGCGCTGCGCCGACGGCGGCCGGACCACGGCGGCCAGGCGCCAGCGCGGGTCGGCGTAGGGGCGCGCGGCCATCAGGTGCGCCGTGAGGTTCTGCACCGCGTCGTGCGCGGCGCGGATGTGTTCCAGGTGGTCGCCCGTCAGCAGCAGCACCAGGTCGGCGTTGCGGATCAGCGGCAGCGGGGCGTAGGCGGAGTGCAGCGAGCCGCAGTCCACCAGGACGTCGACCGGCCGCCGCTTCACGATCAGCGAGGGCAGCAGGTGCGACAGCGGCTCCCACAGCGCCGCCACTCCGGCGGCCTGCGCGGGCACCTGGATCCCGGCCAGCAGCCGGGCCTCCGAACCCGGGCTCAGCGGCTGCACGAAGTTGTAGACCTGCTGCGTGATGTCCGAGCGCTGATGGATGGCCGCGAGCCCCAGCAGCCCCTTCGTCATGTCACCGGTGCCCTGCTGGTACCCGGCCAGGATGTCCCCGTACCGGGGGTCGCACTCGGCCACCAGGACCGGGCGTGGCCAGATCTCGGCCAGGGCCACGGCGGTCGTGGTCACTCCCGGCGCGTTCTTGGCCGACACGAGGCAGATCATCACCATGGTTGTCGTCGATCCGTCCCGTCGCTACTGGCCGCTCGGCGGGACTATGACACCCAGCCGCTGTTCGTCGTTGAACAGCTCGATGGTCGCCGCCTCCGTGGGGGCGACCGCGAACGTGACCTTCCAGTCGCCGCCCGAGGATCCCTGGGTCAGGCTGACGACGGTGACCTGGAAGGTGGCGGGCTTGCCCCCGGCCATCAGGTGCGCTCCCGCCGAGTCCTTGTCGACCGTGAACTTGCCGGTGGCGTCCATGACGACGCCGTTCGCCACCAGCAGGAGCTTGGTCCCGGGGGCGACGCCGGAGGGCATCATCGAGTCCTTGAGGTCGACCACGACCAGCGAGGTCCCCGCCGGCGTCGCGGGAGCGGTGGACACGTCGGCCGGGTTCAGCAGCGCCCCGGCGTGCAGCTGGGTGGTCGACGACATCGTCAGCACCGTCGCTTCCTGCGACGACGACACGTACCGGACGCCGGTGGTGTTCAGCGCGACCTGGACCGTGGTCAGATCGTCGGCGGTGAGCCGCTGCCCGTAGGGCACGTCCTTGGCCACCATCAGCACCGAGGTCTTGGCCGCGCTCTGGTGGTTCCAGAACACGAAACCGACCGCCGAGGCCCCGATCAGGGCGACCCCGAGCGCCAGCACGGCGGGCTGCCGCCGGGCCCGCGGCGGGTCGGGCTGAACGAACGGCGTCGGCGTAAAGTTCCCGCCCGTTGGCGGTGTCGCGGTTCCGGTGCGCATGGTCGGTGCTCTTTCCCGATGGGCCGGACCGCCGGCCGCCGGTGGGGTTCGGGGGCCGGGACGGTCGGTGCCGTGCTGTGGGGCGGGGGCGGAACA
>JABFXP010000825.1 GCA_013361685.1 Catenulispora sp. | reverse complement strand
CGGACGGTCAGCTGTGGCGGGAGCAGGGTGACCGAGGGCTGGTGGCTGCCGGCCAGCTGCGCCATCGCCTGGCGCACGGCCTGCCGCCCCATCTCCTCGGCGGGGATCGAGACGCTGGTCAGGCGGGGCGAGGACTGCAGGGCCACCTGGTCGGGGCAGATGGCCACGACGCTGGTGTCCTCCGGCACGGCGCGGCCGGACAGCCGCAGCAGGCTCAGCAGCGGCGTGATGGCGGCCTCGTTCTGGACGATGAAGCCGGTGGTGCCGGGGCGCTCTTCGAAGATCCGGGCCAGGACCCCGGCGGTGGACTCGTAGGTCCCCTCGCACATGCGGTGCACGGCGCGCAGCCCGCGTTCGGCGGCGCGGCGCTGGAACCCGGCCATGGTGCGGGCGGCGAAGCCGGTGTGCCGGCGGTAGACCGCCTCGCTCTCGCCGATCAGCGCGATCTCGCGGTGGCCCAGGTCGGCCAGGTGGTCCACGCAGGCCGCGCCGGTGGCGTCGAAGTCGAGGTCGACGCAGGTCAGGCCGTCGATGTCGGCCGGCAGTCCGATCAGGACCGCCGGGGTGGAGGTCTCGCGCAGCACCGGGATGCGGTCGTCGTCGAGTTCGACGTCCATCAGGATCATGGCGTCGGCCATGCCGCTGCCGGCCACCCGCCGGACGCCGCCGGTGCCCTCGTCCTTGGTGAGCAGCAGCACGTCCTGGTCGAACTCGCGGGCCTCGGTGGTCACGGCCATCGCGATCTCCATGATCACCGGCACGTACATGTCGCTGCGCAGCGGCACCATCAGGGCCAGGATGTTCGAGCGGTTGGAGGCCAGCGCGCGGGCGCCGGCGTGCGGGTGGTAGCCCAGCGCGTCGATCGCCGCTTCCACCTTGCGCCGAGTGTCCTCGGAGATGGAGCGTTTACGCGACAGCACGTACGAGACTGTCGACGGCGAGACACCCGCTTGGCGGGCGACCTCGGCGATGGTCACCATGAGTCCTCCAGCAGCCGTGCCCGGATGGTATCCCGGACAGCAGCCTTACGGATAACAGGAAGCGCGTACCGGGACACGTCAGCCTTCGGCCGGGACCGAGGTGAAGCGCTTCGACGCCGGACTCGGACCGTAGCGCCGAGTCTTGTCCCAGAAGGGTAGACCTGCCAGCTATAAGCTGTCCAGGGCCGAAATCGAAGCGCTTCGATTATGGGATCGTTGACCGCCTCCTCCGCCCGCCGTTAGCCTGCCCGAGAAACTATCGGTCCGCAATCAGAGAAACTTTCTCGGTCACGAAAGAGGTCCACCTGCCGTGGGCGACACCGTTCCGAATCCGAACCCGATCCTTCCGGGCTTCCACCCCGATCCGAGCATCTGCCGGGTCGGGGACGACTACTACCTCGTGTGCTCCAGCTTCGAATACTTCCCCGGCGTGCCGATCTTCCACAGCCGCGACCTGGTGCACTGGCGGCAGCTCGGCAACGTCCTGGACCGGCCGAGCCAGCTGCGGCTGACCCGCGCCTGGTCCTCCGGCGGCGTCTACGCTCCCACACTGCGCCATCATGAGGGCCGTTTCCATCTGATCACCACCAACGCCAGCAGCGAGGGCGGCAACCTGCTGGTCACCGCGACCGACCCGGCCGGGCCCTGGTCCGAGCCGGTGCCGCTGCCCGGGGTGCCCGGCATCGACCCGGATCTGGCCTGGGACGAGGACGGCACCTGCTGGTGCACCGTCGCCGGCGTGAGCCAGCTGCGCCTGGACCCGCGGACCGGTCAGACCTTCGGCGAGCCGGTCCGGCTGTGGTCCGCGGGCCCGGGGGCCAAGGCCCCGGAGGCGCCGCACCTGTACCGCATCGGCGAGTACTGGTACCTGATGATCGCCGAGGGCGGCACCGAGCGCGGGCACGCGGTGTCGATCGCGCGCGGGCCCTCGCCGAGCGGCCCGTTCGAGCCGTATCCGGCCAACCCGATCCTGACCCACCGCGGCGTCGAGCACCCGGTGCAGAACACCGGCCACGGCGACCTGGTGCAGGGCCCGGACGGATCGTGGTGGATGGTGTTCCTCGGCGTCCGGCCCGGCGGCGGCACCCCCGGCTGGCACGTCCTGGGCCGGGAGACGTTCCTGGCCCCGGTGGAGTGGGTCGACGGCTGGCCGGTCGTCGGCGAGGTCGTGAGCGACCTGTCCGGGGTGCCGTGGCCGCTGGAGGAGGCGGAGCCCGAACCGGAGCGCGACGACTTCGACGACAGCACCCTGCGACCGCAGTGGATCTCACTGCGGGACCGGCCGGAAGACCTCGTCACGACACAGGACCGGCCCGGTTGGCTGACGCTGCGGGCGCGCGGGGCCTCGCTGGACGCCGACGACGTGGTCTTCGCCGGCCGCCGCCAGCAGCACCTGTCGTGCCGGGCCGCGGTGCTGGTCGACGCGGCCGAGGGCGAGGGCGGCTTGGCGGTCCGGCTCGACGAGCACCACCACTACGCGATCGAGGTCGCCGAGGGCGCCGTCCGGGTGGTGGCCCGCATCGGCCCGCTGCGCACCGTGGTCGCGACGCGCCCGGCGCCGGCCGGACCGCTGGAGCTCACCGTGCGGATCACCGAGGACCGGCCGCGGGACGCGCGCGGCGGACCGGACGTCGTGGCGTTCGGCTTCACCGGGCCCGACGGCGCCGCCACGGAGCTGGCCGCCCTCGACGGCCGCTATCTGTCCACCGAGGTCGCCGGCGGCTTCACCGGCCGGGTGATCGGCATGTACGCCACGGCCGGCACCGTCCGCTTCGACTGGTTCTCCTACATCCCCGGAGGTTTCTGATGACGACCGTGCCCGATGTCCTGCGTGCCGTGGACCAGACCGTGGCGGCCGGTCCCTTCGGCGCGAGCTGGGATTCCCTGTCCGGGTACCAGGTGCCGGACTGGTACCGGGACGCCAAGTTCGGGATCTTCATCCACTGGGGACCGTACTGCGTCCCCGCCTTCGGCAACGAGTGGTACCCGCGCAACATGTACATCCCGGGTTCGCCGGAGTACGAGCACCACCGAGAGGTCTACGGCCCCCAGGACAAGGTCGGCTACAAGGACCTGATCCCGAAGCTCACCGGCGAGAACTTCGACGCCGACGCCTGGGCCGCGCTCTTCCGCGAGGCGGGAGCCCAGTACGTCGTGCCGGTGGCGGAGCACCATGACGGCTTCGCCATGTACGACAGCGCCCTCAATCCGTGGAACGCCGTCGCCATGGGACCGCAGCGTGACGTCATCGGGGAACTCGCCGCCGCGGTGCGCGCGCAGTCGATGGTGTTCGGCGTGTCGACGCACCGCGCCGAGCACTGGTGGTTCCTCAACGGCGGCATGAGCTTCGACTCCGACGTGCGGGCCGGCGGCCACGCCGACCTCTACGGCCCGGCCCAGCCGCAGGAACTGCCGCCGAGCCCGCAGTACCTGGAACAGTGGCTGGCGCACACCGCCGAACTCGTCGAGCGCTACCAGCCGCAGATGCTGTACTTCGACTGGTGGATCCACCAGCCCGCGTTCAAGCCGTACCTGCCCAAACTCGCCGCCTACTACTACAACAAGGCCGATTCCTGGCAGCGCGGACCGGTGCTGGCCTACAAGCACGACGCGTTCGCCCCGGGCACCGCCGTCTACGACGTCGAACGCGGAGCGAGCGCGAACCTGCGCCCGGATCCGTGGCAGGCCGACACCGCGGTCTCGCGCACCTCCTGGGGCCACGTCGAAGGGCACGACTACAAGAGCGGCGAAGCCCTGATCGCCTTCCTGGTGGACGTGGTCAGCAAGAACGGATGCCTGCTGCTCAACGTCGGCCCGAAGGCGGACGGGACCATCCCGGAGGCGGAGGCCGGCCTGCTGCGCCAGATCGGCGCCTGGCTGGCCGTGAACGGCGAGGCGATCTACGCCAGCCGGCCGTGGGTCGTCTACGGCGAGGGGCCCTCGCGGGTCAAGGAAGGCCAGTTCACCGAGAACGACCAGCCCGACTACGGACCGGCCGACCTGCGGTTCACCACGCGGGACAAGCACCTGTACGTCACCGCGCTCGGCGGCGCCCCGGACGGCCGGATCCGCGTGCGCTCTCTGGGCCGGGACCTGACGCTCTACAACCAGCCGGTCGGCGCCGTGCATCTGCTCGGCCACCCCGAGCCCCTGGAGTTCGAGCAGGGCCCGCAGGAGCTGACGGTGCGCCTGCCCGCTGCCGCAGGCGCACCGGTTCCGGCGATGCCGGTGCTGAAGATCAGCCCAGCGGAGTCCTGACCAGCGAAGCGGCGAAGGCGAGCGCCACCGGGACGTGGTGCCCGCCTCCGCCCTCGTGCCCGTTGTACGGGTAGACGCTGATCTCCTTCGGACCGAGGTAGTGGTTGTAGGAGGCGAACACCGTGTCCGGCGGGCACACGTCGTCCATCAGCGCGACCGAGTACAGCGCCGGCGCCGTGGCGCGCGCGGCGAAGTTGAGCCCGTCGAAGTAGGACACGGTCCGGAACACGGTCTCGATCTTGTCGCGGTGGGTCTTGCAGTAGTTCGCGATCTCCTTGTAGGGATAGGCGTCGGTGCTCTCGGTCGCGCGCCGGATGTGCTGCAGGAACGGCACGTCGGCCAGCACCCCGGCCAGGTCCGGCACCAGCCCGGCGACCGCCAGGGCTATGCCGCCGCCCTGGCTGCCGCCGGCCACCAGCACCCGCGCCGGGTCGACGGCCCGGTGCGTGCGGACCGCGTCCACGGCGCGCACCGCGTCGGTGAAGACCCGGCGGTAGAAGTACGTGGCCGGGTCCAGGATCCCGCGGGTCATCGACCCCGGATACGCCGGTCCTCCCGCGCCGGGCCCCTCGTCGGGGGTGTCGCCGACGGTCCAGCCGGCGCCCTGCCCGCGGGTGTCCATGACCAGCTGCGCGTAGCCGGCGCTGGCCCACAGCAGGTGGTCGTGCGCCAGGCCGCGGCCGCCGCCGTAGCCGGCGTAGCTCACGACCGCCGGCAGCGGCCCGTCCGCGTCGCGCGGCCGCACCAGCCAGGCCTTGACCGGCTGGCCGGCGAACCCGGGGAAGGTGACGTCCTCGACCGTCACCGTCTGGAACCCGGTGTCCACGGGCTTGGTCTGCAACTCGGCCGGGAACTCCCGGGACTCGCTGAGCGTGGTGGCCCAGAACGCCGCGAAATCGGCGGGCTCGGTCCGCTCGGGCAGGTACTTCTCCAGCTCTGTCAGACCCATTGAGACGAATGCCATGGGGAGACCTCTCGTTGTCGATGTCGTTTCAGGCGCCTGGGTGTCCAGACGTCGAGCACTGTCAAAGATTCGGGGCGCTGACGAAGACCCGGACGTCCCAGGCGCCCAGCTCGATCAGCGCCCCGGTGCGGAACCGGGCGCGGGTCAGGACGTCGCTCAGCGCCGTCGGGGCGCTGAGCTGGGCGGGCTGCCAGCTCCAGTTGTGCACCACGTGGACGCGGCGGCCGTCCGGGGCGGTGCCGGTCGTGGCGGTGACCGACTCCGGCAGCCAGCTCCATCCGCTGCGCCGGGTCGGCGTCAGCCAGGCCGCCAGCGCCCGGGCCAGGCCGCGGTTCGGGACGGTGCCGACGCAGGTGACCCGGCCCGCGCCGTGCGGCCGGGTGGTGACCGCCGGCCAGCGCCCGAAGTGCGGATGCTGGTATTCGGCCAGGACTTCGGCGTCGGTGACGGTCAGCCCCTCGATCCAGCGGGTCGCCGCGGTGCCGTCCGGGAGGTCGAGCCGGCCGCCGGGCACGGCGCGCACCGGCACCGGCTCGTCCAGGTTGGCGAACTCGTCGTACCAGACCCCGGCGGCGGCGGTGAGGCGGCCCGGGGCCGCTTCGGCCCGGGCGCGCGCCTCCTGGTCGCCGTACCCGGTGCGGGGGCCCAGGACCAGATGGCCCCCGGCCCGGGCGTAGGCGTCGAGCCAGTCGAGCGTGGCGTCGTCGGCGAGGTAGAGCCCGGCCGCGATGAGCACCGGATGTTTGCGGGCCAGGGCTTGCGGGGCGGTCCCGTCCCGCTCGCCGTGTGGGTCGTGCAGCTGCCGCGCGTGGTAGACGCGGGCCTGGCCGCCGGCATCGAACACGCCTCGGTAGAAGGAGTCGAAGATGCGGTGGTAGGAGGCGCCGTCCGGGCCGCCGTCGGGCCGGGCCAGCGGCGGGTACTTCTGCATGAGCCACTTGCTCGGCGTGGAGTAGACCATCGCCACGTCGGCGTCGGGCTCGATCCCGGCGACCAGGGCGCCGGCGGTCTCGAACTCCGCGCCCAGCTGGGCGATCTCGGCGTACGCCCGCCCCGGGCGGCCGCTGTGCGGCAGCACGCCGCCCCAGTAGGTCTCGGCGCCGAAATGCAGCGTGTGCCAGTGCCAGTACTCGATCATGCGCGCCCCGCGCGCGACGAACGCCCAGGCGGCCTGCCGCCACTGGCCGTCGAAGGCCGGCTTGTTGTCCCAGGGGGCGCCGATGGCCGAGGCGTTGGTCTCGGTGACCAGGAACGGTTCCTGCCGGGAGGAGAACATGCGGTCCGCGCTCTGATACAGGGTCCAGACACCCCTGGTCTGCCACACTTGCTCGTGGTCTTCAGGCGTCGGATCGGGCAGCGCGAGGCTGTTCTGCATCGTGTAATAGGGGTTGCCCGCGGTGACGTCCAGGGCGTCGGTGAGCTCGTCGTCCTCCAATGCCACATGCGGGTAGGACAGGCAGGTCGTGACGAACTGCTCCGGCCGGGTGTACTCGCGCGCGATCGCGGCCTGCCAGGCGACGAACTCAGTGGTCTGCCGGGCCAGGAACGCCCGCCACGCGGCGTCGTACTGGGGTTGCGCGTTGCCGTCCGGCCGCCAGAGGTCGGACCAATCCGTGAGCCGGTGCGACCAGTAGACCAGGCCCCATGCGCGGTTGAGGGCGTCGACGTCCCCGTACTCGGCCCGCAGGTGGTCGACGAAGCGCTGGAAGACGCCCTCGTTGTGCGGCAGCCGCAGCCCCGGCTCGTTGTCCACCTGGACGCCGACGACCGCCGGGTGCCCGGCGTACCGGGCCAGGATCGCGCGGCTCACCCGCTCGGCGTGGAACCGGAAGGCGGCGTGGGAGAAGTCCGCCTCCTGGCGCGCGCCCCAGCCGACGCGCCGGCCGGTGGCGGACTCGGTGGCGATCTCGGGGTAGCGGCGGGCCAGCCACGGCGGCACGGCGTAGGTCGGCGTGCCGAGCACGGCCGAGATCCCGCGCTCGTGGGCGCCGTCGAGCACCGGCCGCAGCCAGTCCAGGTCGAACCGGCCGTCCTCGGGCTCCCAGGTGGACCACACCGACTCCCCGACGCGGATGACGGTGAAGCGCGCCTCGGCCATGAGG
This sequence comes from Catenulispora sp., assembly GCA_013361685.1. GTDB lineage: Bacteria > Actinomycetota > Actinomycetes > Streptomycetales > Catenulisporaceae > Catenulispora. The sequence continues at coordinate 531 of JABFXP010000825.1, read as the reverse complement.
TCGAGGTCGGTCTTGAGGCGGTCGTGCGGCTGGTACTCGTGATAGTAGGCAGCGCCGAACAGGACGCGGTCGGGCAGGGATGCCATGCGGTCTCCGAGGATTCGCGGGGGCGGTGAGGAGGGCCGGGTCACGCGCGCGGCGGCGCTGTCGAGGCGCGGACGACCAGCTCGATCGGGAGGTCCGCGGCGGGCGCCGGCGGAGTGCGGGGGTCGCCGCCGTGCTCGATCGCGTGCACGAGCCGTTCCAGCCCGAGGGCCGTCATGACGTCGAACGACTGGCGGATCGTGGTCAGGGGCGGGGTGACGTAGGCGGCGACCGGGATGTCGTCGAATCCGATGACGCTGACCTGGTCCGGGACGCCGCGGCCGGCCTCGGTCAGGGCGCGGATCAGCCCGATCGCCATCTCGTCGTTGGCGGCGAACACCGCGGTGACGGCGGGATCGGCGGCCAGCAGGCGGCCCGCGGCGTGGCCGGACGCCGCCGACCAGTCGCCTTCGGCCGGCGGCGGTTCGGGCGCGCCGCGCTCGGCCA
>JABFXP010000262.1 GCA_013361685.1 Catenulispora sp. | reverse complement strand
GCCGCCTTCACCGTCCCCGGCCCGGCGGTGGCCTCGATCTCGGCCGCCGCCCTGGCCGCGGCCGAACCCGACGCCTGGGCCGGCCAGCACACCGCGGTGCCCTGGTACGGCCTGGACGACGCCTGGGGCGGCGACCGCTGGCTGGGCTCCATCATGCTGGGTCCGGACGGCACCGCCGAGTACGGCACCCTGGGCCACGGCGACCACCCGGCCCGCCGCCCCGACGACGTCAGCCCCCGCCGCTTCTGCGGCGTGGTCACCATGGCCCGCCTGGACCGCCGCCCCGGCGGCGCCCACACGATCCTTGAGCCGACCACCCTGTCCACCCTCGCGGCGGTGGCCGGCCTGGGCCTGCTCTCCGACGACTGGCCCTGGGCCGTGGACAAGGCCCTGCGCGGCGACTGGCTCCACCAGCAGACCGAACTCGCCTACGAAGTCGCCGAAAGCCTCGACGAACCCCCCTGGCGCGCGGTCCAACTCCCCGTCGACGGCAAATCCACCCGCTTCCGCTACCGCGAATCCGAATACGGCTGGGTCCTCGCCGCCGAGCTCCGCGAATGCTGGCTCGGCGCCTACGGCCGCGGCGTCACCGCCTACGGCCTCGGCTTCGCCCAGGTGACCCTGAACGCCTGGGACGCTTACAGCGCCCTGCCACGCTGGCCCGACTGACAACGCGGCTCAACCGCTCAACCCGATCAGCCGACCGATCCCGCTGCGGTACTCACCGCCAGCGAGATCGGTCGGACCGAGACAGACCTGCCGCTGCGACAGTTGCCCGACCGGTCGGCGGCCTCGCGGATGCCTGGCGTTGTTCGGCACTGCCTGGCCCTGGCGTTGGTGGCCAGGCGAGTGCGGATGTCCAGCGTTGCCGGACCCCGCACCGCGGATGCTTGGCGCTGTCCGCCCCATCGCCATGGCGCGCCAGACCCCGGTCTGCGGCTCGGCGCCGCACTTCGGCCGGTGCCGCCTCTGCCTGCGAACACCTCGCACCTGAGAGGTGTTCGCATTACTTTCTCATCTTCGCATCAGTGAAGATGATCAGCTAAGGTGACATCGTGACCACGTTCCCCATGCTCCTGGCCGCAGTCGGCATCGGCGTCGGCCACGCGATCCTGCCCGACCACTGGATGCCCCTGGCGATGCTGGCCCGCACCCGCCGCTACCCGACCCGCAAAGTCCTGCGCCTGTCGCTGGCCGCCGCTGTGACCCACGTGCTGGTGTCCCTCCTGGCCGGCGCGGTGCTCATCGCGGTGGGGATGCGCTTCCGGGACTCCGTGGCGCGCCACACCGACCTCGCCGTCGGCGGCGTGCTGGTCGCGACCGGTTTGATATTGCTCGTGTTCGAAGCCCTCGGACGCGGCCACAGCCACCCGCACCCGCACGGCCACGGCCACGGCCACCACGACGACGGCGACCACGACCACCGCGACAACGACCACGACCACCACCACGCGGACCACGACCACCCGCACCCCCACCCGGCCCGCGCCACCCCCACTCCGGCCCCCGCCCTGGCCCTCCTCGACCGCCCGATCACCACCACACACCCCGCGCCACCCCCGCTCCCCTCCCCACCGCGCCGCCGCAGCCTCCTGACCTTCCTCGTCCCCTTCGGCGCCGCGGCCAGCCCCGATCTGACGATCCTCCCGCTCTTCCTCGCCGCCGGCGCCCTGGGCACCGCCCCGGCCCTCGGCGTCCTCGCCGTCTTCACGGCGGCGACCGTCGTCGTCATAGTCGGCCTCACCGTCGCCTGCGCCCTCGGCGCCGCGCGCCTGACCGCGCCCTGGATCGAGAAGCGCGCCAACGCCCTGACCGCCGCCACCCTGGTCGTCATCGGCGGGCTCGTCGCCGGCGGCGTGATCTGACCCACCACGACCGAACGGCCCCGCTCCCGAGAAGCAGGGGAGCGGGGCCGTTCGTCGAAGGAGTCTGCTACCCGGCCAGCGCGTGCGCCCGCGCCAGCAGCTCGTCGGCCCGCGCCACCAGGTCATGCGCGCGGTTCCCGTTGATCCCGCAGCCGTGGAACGCCGCGTCGTCGATCGCCGCCGCGATCTGCGCCGCCAGCGCGTCGCGGTCCGCGCCGAGCGCCGCCAGCGCCGCCGAGGTCGCGGCGAACTGCTGGTCGCCCGGCGTGTCGGACTCGATCGCGGCGGTCGCGGCCTTCAGCGTGTCGCTTCCGAAGGCCCCGACGCTCGCGTCCAGCTGCTTGTACGCCGCCTCCAGGTCGGCGACCTTCCGGCCGTGCAGGCCCGGCGGCAGCGCGTCGTCCTTGAGGAACTGCGCCAGCGGCACGCCGTCGTGGACGTACGTGTCCCGCAGCCCCAGCGCCGTCAGCATCGTCGGGCGCAGGTCGGTGTGGTCGGACCACACCGCGGCGGTGACCCCGAGGTTCTTGAACGTCGGCCCCACGAACCCCGCCCACGTGGTGTTGATGTCCGGGGCGAAGTCGCCGTGGTTCCACGCGAAACCGTTCGGCTCGGTGATGCACGGCGTATTGCAGTTCGGCGCGCCGGAGAACACGTAGTAGTCCGGGTTCGCGAACTCGGTCAGCGTCGGGTTCCGCTTCGGGTCCGCGGTCTGCATGTGCAGCAGCTTCATCTCGGTCGAGTCCGCGAAGTAGTCCGCGAAGGTCTCCGTCCGGCCGCTCAGCGGGTTGTCCGCGGTGAGCTTGGCGAGATCGTGTTCGAACCCGCGGACCTGGGGCGAGTCCGCCGCCGGTGCGCCGTTCACCCAGAAGTTGGGCGCCGAGTCGGCGTGCACGCCGTACGCCGTCGTGTCGCCGGTCTGCGTCACCAGCAGCCCCTTGACGTTCGCGTTCAGCTCGCCGAGCTGGGTGTACGTGCACGGCGTCGTCACCCCGTCGCAGCCCTGCGGGCTCGCCGCGCCGCCCACGAAGTGGTCGTTCTCGTCGGAGGTGACCACGAACATCGTGTTCGAGGCGTTGATGCCGTCCCGGCCCAGCCGCTGGAAGAACTGGTCGAACGCCGTGTCGTAGGACTTCAGCGCGGCCACGTACCCGGCCTCGCCCGGCCCGTACGCGTGCCCGCCCGGCGCGTGGTTGTCGTGCGCGTCGGAGATGTACCCGTACGTGACCGGGACCCCGGCCTCCTGCATCTGCGCCACGTAGCCCAGCGAGTTGGCCGCCGACATGCCGTCGAAGCCGGGGAAGCCGGGGCGGCCCAGCGTGTCGGCGATGACGGTGGCTCCGGACACGTCCTTGACCGGGCCGTTCGGGCTGATCGCCGGGTTCGTGTACTTCGCGCCGAACAGGCCGTTGTAGCCGGTGTAACCGCCCGGCTCGTCCGGCAGCACGTCCGGCCGGGCGTCGGCCCCGGCCGCCGCGCACAGCTTCGAGCCCTTGGCGCAGTGCACGCCGATGCCGACGAAGTCGGTCTGCGCCAGGTTGTTGTTGGTCTTGTCCGCCGCCTCGGCGGCCTCCGGGGAGTTGGCGCCGAACACCTTCGGCACGTCCGGTCCGGTGTTCTCCAGGACCGTGTTCGCGGTGGCGACGGCGCCGAAGTCGCAGCCGGCCCGGGTGTAGGCGGTCCAGGGCGCCGGGGTGGTCTTGCCGTCCTGGCCGACCATCGTCGGGCTGGTGTCGCTGGGGTTCGGGTTGTTGAAGTCGTACACCCCGTCGGTCCAGTACGCGAACGTCCCGGCGGGCTGCGACACCCCGTTCTGGTCGAAGTAGCGGTACGAGTTCGCGATCGGCATGCCGTGCTTGTCGCCGTAGAGACCGGTCAGCGACGTCAGGATGTCGGTGCCGGTGTGCGCGATCAGCGGTGTGTGGTGGTTGTCGTCGAGCGTGCCCTGCGACTCCAGGAAGTCCAGCAGGTGCGGCATCTGCTCCAGGTCGCTGGGCACGTTCGGGTTGTCCCGGGTGAAGTGCACATTGTCGAACTGCAGGTAGATCACGTGCTTGACGGCGGCGTTCCCGGCGCCGAGCCGGCAGCCGGTCGAGCCGGCGGAGTTGACGGAGCCGTCCGCCGACGCCGGTCCGGCCAGCGCGGCCGTGCTGCCGGCCGCAGCCGCGGCCACAGCCAGCGCGACCATCGCCGCGCGGGTGCGTGTTCTGCGCATCAGTATCCTCCCCCTCGATTGGGAACCTCAGTAAGACCTCGAACATGAGGGAGGGTAGTGACGCCGGGAGGGGAAGGACAGGTCAACTGTGTACGAGCGGCGGGTGCGCGGCACTGGCTACATCAGCCACCTCGGCCCCGCACCCGCAGTCCGGGTGCGCCGGCCGCTCGTGCCGGGTCTGCGTCCCGAACGGCGGCACCACCTCCACCACGGCGTTCACCGTCGGCGGCGGGTCGCCCTCCACGAACGCCAGCACGTGCTGGGCGGCGAGCACCGCCAACTGCGTGGCCAGCACGACGTCGCAGGCCCGATCGCCGCCGGCCGGCACCGCGTCCACCCCGCCGAACGGCACCATCGCCCGCGGCCAGCCCGGGTCGCGCGCGGTGCGGAACAGGTCGCGGCAGCGCAGGCAGGACGTGCGGCCCGGCTGCACGAACGGCCCCAGCACGCCGGTGGTCTCGTGCACCTCGGCGGTCAGGTGCGGCACCCCGGCCGCCTGGAGCGCCGCGGCCTGCGCCGGGTAGCTGTCGGCGACCGGCGCCAGCACGGCCAGGTCGGGATGCTGACGGTTGGCCGGCAGCGTGGTGCGGGTGGCCGGGGCCGAGGCGCGGATCAGGGCCCGGACGAGGTCGTGGCGGCGCGGGTCACCCGTAGGGGTTTCTCCCGGCGGGGATTCCCCGGTCTTCAGGTGTGACGGCCGGCGGCCCCGGCGCGGTCCCGGCACGTCCCACTCGTCCCGGTGGCCCACCGCGCGGGGGTTGCGGAATCCGGCCGGCGCCGCGTCGGCGGAACGGGCCCGGCCGGCGTCGACCGGCACCACGCAGCCCACTCCGGCCGCCGCCAGCAGGTGCGCGACCGAGGCGCCGACGCGGCCGCAGCCGTAGACCGTCACCACCGCGGTGCGGCGCCGGGTCATCGCCCGCACCGCGCCGCCGGGGACCAGGTAGCCCAGGGCCAGCGCCGCCAGGTCCGGGGCGAGGCGGTCGGTCTCGGCCGGGTCCAGGGCGCGCAGCGCCGGACCGGGATCGTAACCGGCGTCGTCGAGGAAGCCGGCTCGTGCCAGCACGTCCAGCAGGGTCGTGGCCTGCGCCGCGGGCAGGCCCAGGTGTTCGGCGTGGGCCAGCAGGCCGGGGATGTCGCGGCTGCCGTCCAGCGCGCCCACGAACCGGGTCGCGGCCGGGCCGAGCCCGTTCAGCAGCAGCGAACGGCCCGGAGTCACCCCCACTTGCAGCGCTCCGCCCGGGCGCCACAGCCGCCGCAGTCCCGCCTTCACCACCGGACGCATGCCCCGACCTCCCGCTGTGTCAGCGTTCTGGCAGTCCCCGCCCTCCCGCCGCCGGGAAGCGGCGCCCGCCCTCCACGGCCACCCTGCGCCACCGGCACCCCGGTGCGCATCCCTGCGGCCCCCTGATTCACCCGTACGGCGGCCGGGCTCCCGGCCGCCGCCTGCGAACCGCCGGCCTCAGGCCTTGCCCAGGATCCGGTTCAGCTTGGTCCCGCAGGTCGGGCAGGTGCCCTGCGCCATGCGCCGGCCCGAGTCGCTGACCTTCACCTCACCGGTGAAGTTCTTCTTCTCCTTGCACTTCACACAGTAGGCATCCCCGGTGTACGACTCCGCCATGGTTTGTCACTCCGTTCCGTATCTGAGGTCATACGTGCTTTTCGCCCCGAACGCGGAACACCATACGGCAGCGGGGCGCCCAAACCGCACCGCTACGCTGACGCCATGCCTGAGTCGCGCGAATATCCACTCCTGGCCGTAAACCGCACGTCGGATGGTGTGGTGACCGTCACGTTGGACGACCCGGAGCGGCGCAACGCGATGACCGCGCCGATGACCGAGTCCTGGCAACGGCTCATGGCGGAGATCGCCGCGGACGGAACAGCCCGCTGTGTCGTGGTGACCGGCTCCGGATCAGCCTTCTGCTCCGGCGGCGACCTGGGCTGGATCGGCGCCGAGCCGGGTGCGCCGGTGGATCGGCTGCGCGCGAAGATGCTGCCGTTCTACAAGATCTGGCTGAGCATCCGGGACCTGCCGATCCCGACCATCGCCGCGGTCAACGGCCCGGCGGTGGGCGCCGGCGCCTGCCTGGCCCTGGCGTGCGACCTGCGGTACGCCACCGACACCGCGAAGTTCGCCGTGCCGTTCACCCGGCTGGGCATGCATCCGGGCATGGCCGCGACCTGGCTGCTGCCGGAGGTGGCCGGCATCGCCAACGCCCGCGAGCTGTTGTACACAGGCCGCGCGGTCAGTGGCGCGGAGGCGGTGGCGCTGGGTGTGTACAACCGGGTGTTCCCGGCCGCGGAGTTCGCCGGGGAGGTGGCGCGGATCGCCGCCGAGGTGGCCGCGACCGCGCCGATCGCGGTGAAGCTGACCAAGCAGGCCCTGGTCGGGGCCGGGCACGAGTCGTTCGAGGCGGCGCTGCGCTGGGAGGCGCTGGCGCAGCCGATCACGCTGGCCACCGAGGACCTGCAGGAGGGGCTCGCCGCCCAGCGGGAGAAGCGGGCGCCCCGGTTCTCCGGCGCCTGAGGCCGGCGGTCTGTGGACGCTCCGCGGCGCTGATCTGGCTTTGTGTTACGAAACCCACAGGATCGGCCGCCCTGTGGATAACTCTGTGGAAAACCTGTGCACAGCGTGTGGACAATCCGATTTCCACCGGTTCCGACGCCCCGAGATGTCATTTCGATAACGCCATGAGGGGGTGCCACACGCTAGTGTCCCTTGGCGTGGGACTCGACGATGCCCCCCACCAGGGCGGTCAGATCGAGGTGCGGCGCAGCAACCGGCGGCGGCGCACCGTCTCGGCGTACCGGGACGGCGACAAGACCGTGGTGCTGATCCCCGCGCAGATGACCCGTGCCGAAGAACAGCAATGGGTCGACAAGATGCTGGCCCGCCTCGCGGGCCAGGAGCGCAAACGCCGCCCCGACGACGGTGAGCTGGCCCGACGGGCCCGCGACCTGTCGGCCCGCTACTTCGATGGCCGCGCGCAGCCGGCCAGCGTGCGGTGGGTGAGCAACCAGCAGACCCGCTGGGGCTCGTGCACCCCGGTCGACGGCACCATCCGGATCTCCGACCGGGTCCGCGGCATGCCCGAGTACGTCCTGGACTACGTCCTGCTCCACGAGCTGGCGCATCTGCTGGTGCCCAGCCACGGACCGCAGTTCTGGGAGGTGCTGTCGGTCTACCCGAAGACCGAGCGGGCCCGCGGGTTCCTGGAGGGCTTCGCGAGCGCGGCCGGCGGCGGCACGGTGGCGGACGACGCGGACTGAGCCGGCCGCCCGCCCGCCACCGGGGCGGTCACTGCTTCGGCTTCTCCTCGCCGCCTTCGCCGTCCTGGCTGTCGTTCTTCTTCTCGTCGGACTTCTCGGCCGAGGGTTCGTCCTTCTTCTCGGAGGACTCGTCCTGGTCCGTGGACTTGTCGGAGGCGTCCTCCGACGACGCGGACGAAGACGCCGCCGACGAACCGCCGGTGCCGTCCACCCCGCCCTCCAGCAGCGCGTCCAGCCCGGAGAAGTCGAACTCCATCCCGTCCTCGGAGTCGCTGCTCCGGCCGTGCACGAACCCGTCCGGGTCGTCCAGGTCCGCCGACGTCGGCAGCAGGTCCGGGTGCGACCACACCGCGTCGCGGCCCTCCAGCCCGCGCGCGTCGGCCAGCGACGCCCACAGCCGAGAGGCGTCGCGCAGGCGGCGCGGCCGCAGCTGGAGGCCGACCAGCGCGGAGAAGGTCTGCTCGGCCGGGCCGCCGGCGGCCC
>JABFXP010000044.1 GCA_013361685.1 Catenulispora sp. | reverse complement strand
GGGTGCCCGACGCCGTTGTGCCCGCCGGGCCCCCGCTCGCGGGCCGGGGCGGCCGGACGCTGCGCGTCCTCCTCGCCCCGCCCGTTGTGCATCAGGGTCCCGTTGCCGGAGGTGGTGCGGAACAGTTCGTCCGCGGCGGGCATCCTCACCCGGCGTGGCACCGGACCAGCACCTCTCTCGCCAGCTGGCGGTAGGCGGCCGCGCCCACCGAGGCCGACGCGTACGAGGTGATGGGCTCGCCGGCGACGGTGGTCTCCGGGAAGCGGACGGTGCGGCCGATCACGGTGTGGAACACCTGCGGGCCGAAGGCCTGCACCACGCGGGCCAGCACCTCGCGGCCGTGGACGGTGCGCGCGTCGTACATGGTGGCCAGGATGCCGTCGAGCTCCAGCTCCGGGTTCAGCCGCTCGCGGACCTTCTCGATGGTCTCGGTGAGCAGCGCCACGCCGCGCAGCGCGAAGAACTCGCACTCCAGGGGGACGATCACGCTGTGCGCCGCCGTCAGGGCGTTGACGGTGAGCAGGCCCAGCGAGGGCTGGCAGTCGATGATGATGAAGTCGTAGTCGCCGATCACCGGCTTGAGCGTGCGGGCCAGCGCCGACTCCCGGGCGACCTCGGTGACCAGCTGCACCTCGGCGGCCGACAGGTCGATGTTCGACGGCAGCAGGTCCATGCCCGGCGTCACCGTCTTGAGCAGCACGTCCTCGACGTTCACGCCGCGGTGCATCAGCAGGTTGTAGACGGTGCGGTCCAGCTCCATCGGGTTCACGCCCAGGCCCACCGACAGCGCGCCCTGCGGGTCGAAGTCGACCAGCAGCACCTTCTGCCCGTACTCGGCCAGCGCGGCGCCCAGGTTGATGGTGGACGTGGTCTTGCCCACGCCGCCCTTCTGGTTGCACATGGCGATGATCCGGGCCGGACCGTGCTCGACCGGGGGCCGCGGCACCGGGAAGCGCGGCATCGGCCGGCCGGTGGGGCCCACCCGCTCGCGGCGCTGCGTCGCCGGGTCCGGCGCGAGCGTGGCGGCGTAGTCGGGGTCGGGCTCTATCTCGGCGTCGGGGTCGAATCCGTCCTGGTAGCGGAGTTCGTCCTCGATGATGCCGTACGGATCGTCGAACTCCACCCCGGCGCGGGTGGCGTCGGAGGCCTTATCGGTCGTAGTCATCATGTCCTCGGAACGCTGTGTGGAACGAGGAGCAGGCTGGATCCCCGTCTGAGACGCCATCGCGCCAGTGGTACCGCCATCGGCGGCGGCGGCCCCGTCGGCCACCCGTCCGGCAGCAAATGTCGACTCATTCACAAGTCGTTCTACCTCCTTACCGACTTGCCCACTCTCATCGCTGGAGTGACTCTATGGGGCCGGTGTCATTACAGCAAGGCAATGAGACACACGCGGGGCGTTTCAACCCGGTTTCCGCTGGAAAACAGGAGATAAATCACCCGAACCGGTAAGCAACGCCGGTATCTGTCATCTCATATCAGGGTGGTCGGTTACAGGAGTGTCTCAGTGTCCGTCACTGAGACGGGAAACCGGTGTGAACCGCCCTCCCCGGGAAGTCAGCCTACGCCAGATCGCCGGTCAGAGCCCTGGGATGGCTTGTCGCGTACACCTCACGCAACCGCTCGACCGTCACCCGGGTGTAGATCTGGGTGGTCGTGGCCGAACTGTGACCCAGCAACTCCTGCACGGTGCGGATATCGGCACCGCCGTCCAGCAGATGGGTGGCGAATGAGTGGCGCAAGGTGTGCGGAGACACCTTGCCGGCCAATCCCGCCCGCGCCGCCACCGCGCCCAGCACCGTCCACGCACCCTGACGCGTCAACCGCCCGCCGCGGGCGTTGAGGAACAACGCGCCGCCGTTACCGGATTTCGCCTTCCGCGCGAGTTCGGGCCGCAACCGCACCAGATAGTCGTCGACGGCGCGGCAGGCGTAGGAGCCGACCGGCACCAGCCGCTGTTTGCCGCCCTTGCCGTCCAGGATCACGGTGCGGTCCTCGCGGTCGATGTCGTCGACGTCCAGGGACACCGCCTCGGTGACCCGCGCGCCGGTGCCGTAGAGGAACTCCAGCAACGCCCGGTCCCGCACCGCCATCGGCTCACCGGACTCGGTCGCGGCCAACAGCCGCTCCACATCGGCCAGCGGCAGCGCCTTCGGCAGCCGCAGCGGGACCCGCGGCGGCGGGACGTCATCGGTGACGTCGACGCCGACCCAGCCCTCGGCGAGAGCGAACTTGTGCAGCCCGCGCACCGCCGACATCGTCCGGGCCGCCGAGGAGGCCGCGCCGTCGGCCAGAGTGGCCAGGAACGCCCCGACATCGGCCCGTGTCACGGCGTTGAGCTCAGACCGTCCCCGCCCATCAAGGAAAACCCTGTACCGGGCCAGATCACGGTCATACGCCGATAAGGTGTTGATGCTCAGCCCTCGCTCGACCGCCAAGTGCTCCAGGTGGGCTCGCACGCGGGATTCGAGGTCGTCGGGCACGGCGCCCACGCTACTGCAGACCCTGATCGATCAGATTCCTGATGGATCAGGAGGTTGCCGGGGATTCTCCTGATGTTTCCCGGAAGCTGTGTCTGCGGGACCTTACGTGTAGGGCCGGCGTGGCGTAGAAACGGACGTCGGCAAAGTGCCGGACGTGCGATGATCACGCATCGTTACTACTGGGGGTGGCAGCAAGTGGACTTTCAGCAACTGATGGCCAGACTGGGCCGGACCGGGCAGGTCTTCGTGGGGGGCGCGCTCCTGATCTTCATCTTCAGCTTCCTGCCCTGGTACTCGGCATCGTTCACCTTCATGGGCCACACGTCCTCCGGACACCTCGCCGCCTGGCATGCGGCCTTCGGAGCCTGGTTCCCCGTGCTGCTCCTGATCGCGCTGGGTGTGGTGACCGTGCTGTGGGCACTCGGCACGATCAAGTGGTCCGCGCTGTTCCTGTGGACCATCGGCACGGCGACCACGATCGTGGCCGCGATCATCATCATCCTGCGGTGGATCACCTTCCCGTCGGCGAGCACCGGCGCGGACGACTTTGGCGGCTCCGGCAGTGCCGGCGCCGGATGGGCGCTCTACGTCAGCCTGGTCGTCACGATCGCCATGGCGGTGTTCGGGTACCTCGGCTTCGTCGGCGCGGGCGGGGACATCAAGAACATCGCCGGCGCGCTCCAGCAGCGTCAGGTCGGCCCGCCCCCGAACCAGGGCGGCCCCGGCCCCTACGGGCAGGGGTGAGATTCGGCGGATCGGGCAACGACGCGAAGGGCTCCGGAGACATCTCCGGAGCCCTTTCATCGTTCCCGGGATGCCAACCCTCAGGCCAGCACCTCGTCCAGCTTCAGCGACGGCAGGCCGTGCGCCTCGCCGACCTGCGGGTAGGTCAGCTTGCCGGCGTGCGTGTTCAGGCCCAGGGCCAGGGCGTGGTCGCGCTGGCACGCCTCCTGCCAGCCCAGGTTCGCGATCTCGACCGCGTAGGGCAGGGTGACGTTGGTCAGGGCGTAGGTGGAGGTGTAGGGCACCGCGCCGGGCATGTTGGCGACGCAGTAGAAGACCGAGCCGTGGACCGGGAAGGTCGGGTCGGCGTGCGTGGTCGGGTGCGAGTCCTCGAAGCAGCCGCCCTGGTCGATGGCGATGTCCACCAGGACCGAGCCCGGCTTCATGCGGGACACCAGGTCGTTGCTGACCAGCTTCGGCGCCTTGGCGCCGGGCACCAGGACCGCGCCGATCACCAGGTCGGCCTCCAGGCAGGCCTGCTCGATCTCGAAGGCGTTGGAGGCCAGGGTCTGGAGCTGGCCGAACTGGTCGGCGTCCACCTGGCGCAGCCGGGCGATGCTCTTGTCCAGCAGCTTCACCTGGGCGCCCATGCCCTTGGCGATGATCGCGGCGTTGATGCCGGACACCCCGCCGCCGATCACCACGACCTTGGCCGCCTGCACCCCGGGCACGCCGCCCATCAGCACGCCCCGGCCGCCGTTGGCCTTCTGCAGCGTCGCCGCGCCGACCTGGGCCGCCATCCGGCCGGCCACCTCGGACATCGGGGCCAGCAGCGGCAGCGAGCCGTCGGGCAGCTGCACGGTCTCGTAGGCGATGGCGGTGATGCCGGAGTCCAGCAGCGCGTCGGTGCACTCCCGGGAGGCGGCCAGGTGCAGGTAGGTGAACAGCACCTGGTCCTTGCGCATGCGGTGGTACTCCGCCGCGATCGGCTCCTTGACCTTCAGGATCAGGTCGCCGGTGGCCCACACCTCGTCCGCGGTGTCCAGGACGGTCGCGCCGGCGGCGGTGTACTCCTCGTCGGAGATGGAGGAGCCGACGCCGGCGTCCTTCTCGACGAAGACCTCGTGGCCGTTGCGGACGAGTTCGTGGACCCCGGCGGGGGTGATGGCGACCCGGTACTCGTGGTTCTTCAGCTCGCGGGGAATGCCGACCTTCATGTCGACCAGCGTCCTTCGTTCGGTTGGTGACGGCGCCGACCTCGCTGTCGGCGCCGGTGTGCGATGTGCGCGCGTGAGGCGGTGTGCTTTGCACAGAAAAGCGAACTGACACCTGGATGGCGATCGAATGCGGCTGGTGCCCGACTCGTGCCCAAGGCGTCGAGGCCACTGTATCTCCGCTCACGCCCGCAGACCGGTGACAGCGTGTCAAGCCGAAGGACGGAAATCGTACGAAGTGAAGGGCGCCGCACCTGAAAAACGAAGGCCGCCGAGGTCGGCGGCCTTCGATCCGATCGTCTCTGCCCCACTCAGCCCTTGACGCACACCACCTGCTTGAGCTCGGCGACGATCTCCACCAGATCCGTCTGCTGCGCCATCACCGACCGGATGTCCTTGTAGGCGCCGGGGATCTCGTCGACCACACCCTGGTCCTTCCGGCACTCCACACCCTTGGTCTGCGCCTTCAGATCCGCGACCGTGAACTGCTTGCGCGCCTGCGTCCGGCTCATCCGCCGCCCGGCCCCGTGCGAGGCGGAGTTGAACGCGTCCGCGTTCCCCAGCCCCCGCACGATGAACGACCCGGTGCCCATCGACCCCGGGATGATCCCCAGGTCACCCCCGCCGGCCCGGATCGCCCCCTTGCGCGTCACCAGCACGTCGACGCCGTCGTAGGTCTCCTCGGCGACGTAGTTGTGGTGGCACGAGATGGCCTTGTCGAACACGACCTTCGGGAACTCCTTGCGCACCACCTCGGCGAACAGCCACAGCATCACCGCCCGGTTCCGCCGCGCGTACTCCTGCGCCCAGAACAGGTCGCGCCGGTAGGCCGCCATCTGCGGGGTGTCCGCGAGGAAGACCGCGAGGTCGGGGTCGGGGAGGTCCTGGTTCTGCGGGAGGGTGCGGGCGACTTCGATGTGGTAGCTGGCGAGCTGGTTGCCGATGCCCCGGGAGCCGGAGTGGAGCATGAGCCAGACGGTCCCCTCCTTATCGAACGTGAGTTCGATGAAGTGATTCCCCGTCCCGAGAGTGCCAAGCTGCTGATGGACCTTTCCCACCTTGTTGCGCGTCACGGAGCGCTCCAGGTCGTCGAAGCCCTTCCAGAACTCGTGCCACCCTCGCATCGGCTTCTTCGAACCGGGCTCCTGGACGGCCTCCAGCCGCACTTCCTTCTGGTGCACGGCCCGGCCGACCGGAATCGCCTGTTCGATCCGCGTCCGCAGCTTCGTCAGATCGTCAGGCAGCTGATCGACGTTCAGCGACGTCCTGACCGCGGACATCCCGCAGCCGATGTCGACGCCGACCGCCGCCGGCGAGACGGCGTCGCGCATGGCGACGACCGAGCCGACGGTCGCGCCGATGCCGGTGTGCACGTCGGGCATCACGGCGACGCCGTGCGTCCAGGGCAGCGCCGCGACGTTTCGGAGCTGTTCCAGTGCCCGCGGCTCCACAGACTCCGGATCGGCCCACATCCGGATCGGCGAGCTCGCCTCGCTCAAACCGGGAACGGTCGTGTACATGCTTCTACCCTGCCTCTTTGCTCTCACAGTCGCCTGATGACGGGAACTATGAGGCCACGGGCGGGGTCGTCGCGGCAACCGGATTTGGGTCGGGGCGATGGGGCCGCGTCGCAGCCCTAGTACCCCCGCGCCCGCGTCAGCGCATGCTCCAGCACCACGATCAGCGACTCGCGCACCGAGTCCGAGCTGCGCGCGTCGAAGGCCACGACCGGTACCTCGGGGGCGACGTCCAGGGCTGAGCGCACGGCCGGCAGGGAGTGGGACAGCACGCCGTCGAAGGCGTTCACCGCGATCGCGAACGGGGTGCCGTCGCGTTCGAAGTAGTCCACCGCGGGGAAGCAGTCGTCCAGGCGGCGGGAGTCGACGACGACCAGGGCGCCGAGGGCGCCGGCGGTGACGTCCTTCCACATGAAGCCGAAGCGGTCCTGGCCCGGGGTGCCGAAGATGTAGAGCTTCAGGGTGGGGTCCAGCGTCAGGCAGCCGAAGTCCATCGCGACCGTGGTGGTGGTCTTGCGGGGGGTCATCGACACGTCGTCGATGCCGGCCGCGACCTCGGTGATGGCCGCCTCGGTGGTCAGCGGCTCGATCTCGCTCACGGCGGCGATCGCGGTGGTCTTGCCCACGCCGAAACCGCCGGAGACCACCATCTTCACCGGCTGGGGCGGCCGGGGGGTGGTCGGGGAGTCCGTCGCGGCTCTGCTGTCAACCATTGCCGGGGCCGCCGGACGTGTGGATTGCGCGAAGGCCATCGATCACCCTTCTGAGAATGTCCAAGTCTGAGCTGCCGGCCCGCGTGGGCACGTGCACGGTCAGCAGCTGTCGGGTGTGCAGGTCGCCGACCAGCACACGGACCACGTTCAGGTGCAGGCCCAGCCGGGCCGCGAGCTCGGCCAGCGACACCGGCACGCGGCAGGCCTCGATGATGGCGCGCCGCTCGAAGGCCAGGTGCGGCCGCTCCAGCTGGGTCAGGGCCTCGGGGGTGGCGACCACCTGGGTCTCCATCGGCAGCGCCTGCTCCTCGGCCACGACGCGGCCCTCGGTGAGCAGGAACGGCCGCACCGCCGAGACCGGCTCGGCGCCGGCCTCGGGGCCGCCCCCGAGTGGTTCGCTCACCCCTGCCCACCACCCGGTCTGCGTGCGGACACGCCCAGCCCGACGGTGTTCTTGAGCTCCATGATCAGCGCCGGGCTCAGCACGGTGCCGACCCGGTTGGCGAACAGCGTCATCTCGTAGGCGACGTTGGCCAGTTTGGCGTCGGCGGTGGTCACCGCGCCCAGGACCGCGCCGCTGCCGATCCGGGTGATCAGCAGGTAGCCGCCCTCCATGTCGATGATCACCTTGTTCAGGGCGCCCAGGCCGTAGTTCCCGCCGGCGCCGGCGGCCAGCGAGGTCATCCCGGACACCACGGCGGCCAGGCGCTCGGAGGCGCCCTGCTCCTGCGGGCGGGAGACGGCGATCAGCAGCCCGTCGGACGACACCGCGATGGCGTCGACCACGCCGGCGGTCTCGGTGGCGAAGCGGGAGACCATCCACGTGAAGTCCGCGGCGTCGGCAGCCAGGCGCTGCTCGTCGCTTTCCCAGGGGGCGGCACTGCTAGAGCCGATCATGGCGTCGTCCTCCTATTGGTCTTCCCCGTCCCGCTCCGGCGCCGGACCCGCGTGGCGGGCCTGCTGCCGGCGGGACGGCATGTCGTCGGCGCTGTCGTGCAGCGCCCGTTCCACCCCCGCTTCGTACTCCAGCAACGCGTCCCGCACCGCCACCGCGTCCTGCGGCTGGGCCGGTCCGGTCACCGCCGACAGCGGGGCCGTGGGCCAGTCCGGCTGGGCCGGTGCCTTGCGCACCCGCCGCGGCAGGGCGTTGTCGGCCGGCTGCGGGGCGGTGGCGCTGTTCGGCGGGACCGGC
>JABFXP010000246.1 GCA_013361685.1 Catenulispora sp. | reverse complement strand
CGGGGGCTACGCGGCGCGGTGGTGGCCGGCGCGGGGCCGGACGGGGCGGTGCTGGACGGCGCGGTGCCCGGCGGTTGCGGGCCCGGCGGCGTGATCAGCAGCTCGCCGCCGTCGATGGAGCTGCCGAGCAGGTCGAGCCGGTCGGGCTCCATGGCCACCCGCTTGAAGTGCAACTCGCCGCCGGTCATCCGGACATCGCGCAAGTCGATCAGACCATTGATGGCGGAGTCGGAGAACCGGACGCTGGTGTCGTTCCCGGAGACCATGGCCCGGCACAGGTAGACCGTCCCGTCGATGGTGCTTCCGCTCAGATCGACGACGCCGTCGGCGAAGACGGCGTCGCTGAAGTTCACCACCGCGCCGGGATCGATGACGGCCTCGCTGAGGTCCAGCTCGCCGCCTTCGAAGCGGGACCGGCGCAGGTCGAGCCGGCCGATCGGCGAGTCCCCGGGACCGCCGCCCAGGATCCGGGCGCCCTTCAACACCAGGCGGTCCGAGGCGAACGTCGCGTCGGCGAGGATCAGCCGCCCGGAGTCCAGGACCACGCCTTCCAGATCCCCGCCGTCGATGCGGGCCCCGGTCAGGTCGAAGTCGAGCCCGGCCCACCGGACCGGGGCCTGCGGCCGCAGGTGTTCGGCGATGACCCGCAGGATCGCGTGCCGGAACTGCCGGTCGTCCTGCCAGGCCTGGACCACGGACAGCTCCGCCGGCTGCCGCGGTGCGTCCGGGTGCAGCCGCCGGGCCAGCGCGCACAGCACGTCCACGCACTTCTGCCGGCCCTCGGGCCAGTCGTCGGCGAGCCGCTCCATCGAGTACACGCCCGCGTGCCGCACGCCGACCTGGTCCGAGCCGAGCAGCTGGGCCGCCGCGCTGAACCGGTCGTTGAAGGCCCGGTCCTGTTCGCGGCCGTCGGTGTCCTCGGCCAGCAGCTGCCGCCGGTAGGAGATGACCAGTCCGACGGCCGCGCCGACGCCCGCCACCACGGCCAGCACCAGCTTGACCACGTCCAGCGGCGTGGAGGCGTTGCGGAACCGGCTCCCGTGCAGCCACCCGAGCCACCAGAAGAATCCGAAGATGCCGCCGGCCGCCACCGCCGCGGCGGCCAGGACGACGGCCAGCGCCGCCCAGCCCAGCGACAGCCGCGCCAGGAACGGGAGCCGGTCGCGTTTGTGGTCAGGACTCTGCGAACCCCGCATGTCCCGGACCTTCCCGCGAATCCGGGCTCTGATACCTGGGTGATGCGTGTGCTACGCGTCGCGCCGGTTGAGCAGCCACCCGGCGATGATCAGCAGCCCCGCCGTCCACAGGCTGAACACGCCGTACCCCTGCCACGGCGACAGCAGGTCCTTCGGCCCCTGCACCGACTGCGCCACCAGGTGGCCGGCCTCGGTCGGCAGGTACGCGTGCACGTGCTTGCCGAGCGAGCCGGGCAGCAGCTGGGCCAGCGGGGCCAGCACCTCGACGAAGCCGATCACCGCGGTGATGGCGCCGGCGGTGTGCCGGACCAGTGCGCCGATGGCCATGGCGAACAAGCCGAGCATCATCAGGTACAGCCCGGCGCCGAGCAGGGCGCGCAGGACGCCGTGGTCGCTGAGGCTGACCGGCACCTTGCTGTGCAGGATGGGCGCGCCGATACCGAAGGCGCCGAAGGAGACGACCTCGCCGACCACGAACGTCACGGCGGCGAAGACCAGGCCCTTGGCGGCGAGCATCGGCGTGCGCCTGGGGACGGCCAGCAGCGAGGCGCGGATCATGCCGGTGCTGTACTCGGAGGTGATGACCATGGCGCCCAGGACGCAGATCGCGAGCTGGCCCAGGACGAAGCCGCCGCCGAGGATGTTGCCGACGGCGTCCCGCTGGTAAGCCGCGCGCTGGTCGGCGTCGATCTTGTCCCACTGGTTCACCGTCAGCCAGGTGAACAGCGCGGCCAGGCCCAGCGTCAGGACGACGAAGGCCAGCAGCGAGAAGACCGTGGAGCGCACGCTGCGGAACTTGGTCCACTCCATGGCCAGCAGGCGGGGGAACGCGGCGGTGCCGGAGGCGCCGGTGTTGTCGGCGAGCGCGGCGGACGCCTCGGGGGTGGTGTCGGCGGTCATTCGGCGGCCTCGCTCCCGGCGGAGGGCGGTGCGTCCTGGACGGTCGGGGACGGGGAGGGGGACCCGGTCGTGGCGGGGCCCGGCGCCGCCGTCAGGTCCTGGGCGGCGTGGTACTCGACCGATTCGCGGGTGAGCTCCATGAAGGCCTCCTCCAGCGAGGCCCGCTGCGGCGTCAGCTCGTGCAGCACCACGCGGGCCGCCGACGCCTTCTCGCCGATCTCCGGCGCGGTCATGCCCTGCACCATCAGGGCGCCGTCGGCGGCGGTGGTGACCGTGACCGGGGTGGTGTCCGGGCCGTTGGCGCGCTCCAGCTCCTTGGCCAGCTGGGCCGGCTGCGGGGTGCGGACCAGCACCGACTGGCCGGAGGAGCGGGCGATCACGGCCTCGACCGACTCGTCGGCGATCAGCCGGCCCCGGCCGATGACCACCAGGTGGTCGGCGGTCTGTGCCATCTCGCTCATCAGGTGGCTGGAGACGAAGATGGTCTTGCCGGAGGCGGCCAGCGCCTTCATCAGGTTCCTGATCCACAGGACGCCCTCCGGGTCCAGCCCGTTCACCGGCTCGTCCAGGATCAGCACCTGGGGGTCGCCCAGCAGGGCCGCGGCGATGCCCAGGCGCTGGCCCATGCCCAGCGAGAAGCCGCCGGCGCGTTTGCGCGCCACCTCGGTCAGGCCGACCAGGGCCAGGACCTCCGAGACGCGGCCGCGCGGCAGGCCCTGGCTCTGGGCCAGGCACAGCAGGTGGTTGTAGGCCGAGCGGCCGGTGTGCACCGCGCGCGCCTCGAGCAGGGCGCCGACCTTGCGCAGCGGCTCGCGCAGCGCGTGGTAGGCGACGCCGCCGATGGTCGCGGTGCCGGAGTTCGGGCGGTCCAGACCGAGGATCAGGCGCATCGTGGTGGACTTGCCCGCGCCGTTCGGTCCGAGGAAGCCGGTGACCAGGCCCGGCCGCACCGTGAACGTCAGGTGATCGACCGCGGTCTGGTCGCCATAGCGTTTGGACAGGTCGTGCACTTCGATCACGGCAGCCCCCAGGGACGACAGCGTGAGACACCGGCCGGCTTCCCGGCTTGTTCTCAGCTTACTGAAAAGGCCTCGTTAGGCATCCTTATTGCGCATCACGATCGCACCCAGGACCAGGGCGGTGGCGGCGTATCCGGCGAACACCGCGAAACCGGTCCAGGGGGAGAGCATGTCGTCCATCGGGCGGGTGGTGATGATCTGCATGCCGGCGTTGAACGGCACCCACTTCTCGATGTCGGTGCGCCAGGTGCCGGGCAGGAAGTTGATCAGGATCCAGAGCACGAACAGCAGCCCGACCGCGGAGGTGATGGCGCCGGCGGTGTGACGCAGGATCGCGCCGAGGCCGAACGCCAGCAGGGCGCTGACCGCCAGGTACAGGCCGCCGCCGTAGACCGCGCGCAGGGTGTCGCCGTCGGACAGGCTGACGTGCACGTCGTGGCCGGAGTAGATGGCCGAGGCGATGAAGAAGGACGTGAAGGAGCAGACCAGCCCGATCACCAGCGACACCAGGGTGACGATCAGCGTCTTGGCCCAGAACAGCGTGGCCCGGCGGGGCTGGCTGGTCAGCGAGGTGCGGATCATGCCGGTGCTGTACTCGGCGGTGATCGACATGGCGCCGAAGACCACGATCACCAGCTGGCCGAGGAACAGGCCGGACATGGCGTGCGCGGGCCAGTCGCTGTCGGTACGGTCGCCGGGGTCGACGTGCTGCACCGCGCCGAACGCGAACAGCGAGCCCAGGCCGATGGTGATGGCCATGGTGATCAGCAGGGTCCAGAAGGTGGAACGGACGCTGCGGATCTTGGTCCACTCCGAGTGCAGGGCGGCGCCGAAGGTGGCTTTGGCGGTGGGGAAGGGGTTGGGGGCGGTGAAGGGCTGGCCCGGGGGCGCGAAGCCGGGCTGCTGCTGGGCGAAACCAGGGTGCTGTGGTGCGACGCCCGGCTGCTGCGGAGCGTAGCCCTGTTGCTGGGGCACGAATCCCGGCTGTTGCGGTTGCGGTGCGAACCCGGGCTGCTGAGGGGCGAACCCGGGCTGCTGCGGTGCGACGCCGGGCGGGGGAGCGAAGGCGGGGGCGGGCTGCCCGGCAGCGGGGGTGGGCGTGCTCATCTCAGCGGGCTCCGATCGGCTGGCCGGGGGTGTAAGGGTGCTGCGGGGGGACGGCGTCGGCGTATCCGCCGGGGCCGAAGGGGCTGCCCGGGCCGCCGGGACCACCAGGGCCGCCGGGTCCGCCGGGTCCGCCCGGACCGACGGCGCGGTACTCGACCTGGTCCCGGGTCATCTCCATGAACGCCTCCTCCAGGGAACCCTGGTGCGGCGCCAGCTCGTGCACGCGGATCTGGTTCTCGAAAGCGAGGTCGCCGATCTGTTGCGGGCTCGCGCCGCGCACCGTGATCAGGCCGGTCTCGTCGTTGCTGACCCGGGCGCCCTTCGCGGCCAGCAACTGCAGCAGCTTCATCGTCTCCGGGGTGCGGACCGTCACGGTCTGCTCGGAGTTGCGGGCGATGAACTCCTTGACCGACATGTCGGCCTGCATCCGGCCCCGGCCGATCACGATCAGGTGGTCGGCGGTGTGCTCCATCTCCGACATCAGGTGGCTGGAGACGAACACCGTGCGGCCCTCGCTCGCCAGCCGGCGCATGAACTCGCGGATCCAGCGGATGCCGTCCGGGTCCAGCCCGTTCACCGGCTCGTCGAACATCAGCACCTGCGGGTCGCCGAGCAGCGCGGCGGCGATGCCCAGGCGCTGGCCCATGCCCAGGGAGAAGCCGTTCGAGCGCTTCTTCGCCACCTGGGTCAGCCCCGTCAGCTCCAGCACCTCGCCCACGCGGCGGGCCGGCAGCCGGTTCGACTGGGCCAGTGCCAGCAGGTGGTTGTAGGCGGTGCGGCCGCCGTGGATGGCCTTGGCGTCCAGCAGCGCGCCGACCTCCCGCATCGGCGCCACCGCCTTGGCGTACGGTCGCCCGTTGACCGTGACCGTGCCGGACGTCGGGGCGTCCAGCCCCAGGATCATCCGCATGGTCGTCGACTTGCCGGCGCCGTTCGGGCCGAGGAAGCCGGTCACCATCCCCGGGCGTACGGTGAACGTCAAGCCGTCTACGGCTTTCTTGTCGCCGTACTGCTTGGTGAGCCCTATCGCTTCGATCATGCGCTAGAAGGTATCGGCCCCGCGGTTCGCGCGTCCTGCCGTCCGAAGGTTTTGGTTCCATTCCTCCTGCAAGTCGCGGTGCGGTCCGGTGATCGGGACTACAGGTACCGTGGGGGGTGATGAGCACCGACATCCGCGCCTCCACGATCCTGCCGGCCGAGCGCCGGCCGCTGTCCCTGGCCACCGCCGACGGCCTGCGACTGGTCGGCGAGCTGGCGCTGCCGCCGCAGGGCCGGACGCCGGCCGGCACCCTGGTCACCCTGCACCCGCTGCCCACGCACGGCGGCTTCATGGACAGCCACGTCTACCGCAAGGCGGCCTGGCGGCTGCCGGCGCTGGCGGACCTGGCGGTGCTGCGGTTCAACACGCGCGGCACCGTCTCCCCGGCCGGACAGAGCCAGGGCGCGTTCGACAACGCGGTGGGGGAGAAGTACGACGTGCAGGCCGCGATCGAGTTCGCGGAGTTCGAGGACCTGCCGAACCGGTGGCTCGTCGGCTGGTCGTTCGGGACGGACCTGGCGCTGATGTACGGGGACGACCCGTCGATCGAGGGGCTGATCCTGCTGTCGCCGCCGCTGCGGTATTCGGCGCCGGAGGACCTGGACCGGTGGGGCGCGACGGGGAAGCCGGTGCTGGTGCTGGTCCCGGAGTTCGACGACTACCTGCGGCCGCAGGAGGCGCGCGCGCGGTTCGCCCGGATCCCGCAGGCCGAGGTGGTCGGGGTCGACGGCGCGAAGCACCTGTGGGTCGGTGAGAAGTACGTGCAGCGGGCCCACAACGAGATCGTCAAGCGGGTGAACCCGGCGGCGTATCCGCTGCCGACGACGTGGGACGGGGAGTTCGAGACCGCGAGCGAGTAAATCGCTTGGTCCGCGCCGCCGTCGGCGGCCAGTATCGGAGCCATGGACACTTCGGACACCGCCCCCGGCGAAACCCGGTCCCGTCAGCCCGCCGATCGCGGCTCGGGCAGCGACGACCCGCAGATCATCCAGCTCTACAGCCGGGGCCGCGTCGTGCAGATGCCGACGACGCGCGCCCGCAGCCGGGATCTGCGCGACCGGCTGCTGAAGCACATCGCCACCCGCGCCTTCGAGCCCGGCCGCGCGTACTCCGAGCCGGAGGTCAACGCGGCGCTGATGGGAGTGTTCGACGACTACGTGGCGTTGCGCCGGTACCTGATCGAGGCCCGGCACCTCATACGGGATCAGGCTGGACGGGAGTATCGACTGCCGGTTTCGGCGTAGGCGCGCGATCGGCTTCGCCGCCGGCGGCCTCGATCTCGGTATCAGCCTCGATATCAGTCTCAGCGTCGGCGTCCGGCGTTTCGGGCACGCCGGGCACGCCGGGCACCCCGTCCGGGTCCGGCACCCGCGGCGCGGTCGCCGCGTCCGGATCCCGGTCCTGCGCGGGGAGCACGACCTGTCGCACTATCACCAGCAACCCGGCCGTCAGCGGGATGAACAGCAGCGCGCCGCTGACCCCGAGCAACGCGTATCCGGCGAGCGCCGCTATCACCGCCACCGCCGGCGGCAGGTCCACGGTCCGGCTCATCACGCGCGGATAGACCAGATAGTTCTCCAGTTGCTGATACAGCACGAAGAAGATGAGCGCCGCCACCGCTTTGAACGGCGAGTCCAGCAGGAGGATCACGGTGCAGGCGACGAACGCGCCGAAGGTGGCGCCGATGATCGGGATCAGGTCGGTCAGCCCGACCAGCAGCGCCAGCGGCAGCGCGGCCTTGATGCCCATGATGGCCATCGCGATCCAGCTGGCGATGGTGGCGCAGGTGGAGACCACCAGCGCCCCCGAGACGTAACCGCCGACCCGGTTCAGCACCCGATCGGTGAGGTCCGCCGCGCGCAGCCGGCGCGAGCGCGGCACCAGCTTCAGGCCGCCGGAGACCATGTTCGGCATCGAGCCGAGGAAGTACAGCGTCAGCATCAGGATCGTGAACGCCTTGAAGACGCTGGTGAGGACGGCCTTGCCGAAGCCGAACGCGCCGCCGGCCAGGGTCTTGGTGGTGTCGGCGTCCGCGAACCACTTCTGGGCCTTGTCGATCAGGTGGTACTTCTTGTCCAGCCGCTGGATCGTGGAGTTCTCTTGGAGCTTGCGCAGGCCGTCCGGGACGCCGTTGTGCACCAGTGACGAGG
This sequence comes from Catenulispora sp., assembly GCA_013361685.1. Lineage (GTDB taxonomy): Bacteria > Actinomycetota > Actinomycetes > Streptomycetales > Catenulisporaceae > Catenulispora. The sequence continues at coordinate 433 of JABFXP010000246.1, read as the reverse complement.
TCTGCGCGGTGAGCGGCTTGGCGATCACGATGATGAACCCGGCGAACAGCGCGAGCGCCGCCAGCGCCACGACGGCCACCGCCCACCGGCGCTGGAAGCCCCGGGCGATCAGCATCTCCACGAACGGGTTCAGGCCGGCGGCCAGGACCAGCGCCATGGTGACCAGGACGATGATGTCGATGACGTTGGTCAGGGTGCGGCCCAGGTAGTACGCCGCGAGCACGCCGAAGCCGCCCACCAGCCCGATGGCGAACGGCGGCGTCCGGGTGAGCACCGGCTTGGCCGCCTGCTCGGAGCTGGCGGGCGCGGTGCTGGCCTGGTCGGCGGTCATGGGGGCGAGTCTAGTTGAGGCGGGGGTCGAAGGGCTGGTGGCGGAACCGCGGGTGCGTTTTTCCGCGCCGGGCAACCCGCTCCTTCATTGTGCGGGTCTGCA
>JABFXP010000917.1 GCA_013361685.1 Catenulispora sp. | reverse complement strand
GGACAGACTAGGGTCCGACCCTAGTGTCTGCTGGGGTGCCGCCTGTTTCCCTGATACAGATGGCTGAATACGCACCGGTCGGCACCCTTACCCGCGGGGTTCCGCTCGCCGGACGACACGAGGAGCTGCGGGTGCTCGCCGAGTTGCAGGCGGGTGTGCGTGATGGCATGAGCGCAGCGCTCATCCTGTACGGCGAGGCCGGCATCGGCAAGACCCGGCTGCTCGACCACCTGGCCGAGACGTCGACCGACCTGCGTGTCGTCCGTACTGCCGGCGTGGAGTCCGAGGCGCGGCTGGGCTTCGCGGCCCTGCACCGTCTTCTGCAGCCGTTCCTGGGTGGTTTGGAAGCCCTGCCGCCTCCGCAGCGGGAGGCGCTGGGCTCGGCGTTCGGGCTGCTCGGTGGGCCGCCTGCTGATCGGTACCTGGTCGGCATGGCGACTCTGACGCTGCTGGCTGACGCGTCCGCCATACAGCCGTTGTTGTGCCTGGTCGATGATGTGCAGTGGCTCGATCGTGAGTCCTGCGATGCGCTGGCCTTCGTCGGTCGTCGGCTCGGCGCTGATGCGGTCGGGCTCGTCATCGCCGGGCGGGAGGGGCTTTTCGCGTCGGAGGCGTTCGACGGATTCGGCACGCTGTCGGTCCGCGGTCTGAACGACGTTGACGCGCACGAACTTCTCGGGCGGAACGTCGCCGGGCGACTCGATGTCGTCGTGGCGGACCGGGTCGTCGCCGACTCCGGTGGGAACCCCTTGGCGCTGATCGAGACCGCCAACGCCCTCACGCCGGCCCATCTGGCCGGGCAGGCTCCGCTGCTCGAACCGCTGCCGGTCGGGTCGCGGCTGGAGAACCACTTCGGGCGGCTGATCCACAGTCTTCCCCAGCAGACACAGACCTTCTTGATCGTGCTGTCCGTGGTGCCGCAGGGGGATATGCCGCTCCTGTGGCGGGCCGCCGGTGAACTGGGGATACCAGCCGAGGCCGTGGACGCCGCCGTCTCGGCCGGCATCATCGACGACCACGACCTCATCGAGTTCCGGCATCCGCTCATCCGGTCGGCCGTGTATCGCGGTGCTGACGCCGCCGAACGGCGCCGTGTCCACGCCGCGCTGGCCGCGGCCAGCGATCCGGTGCGCAGCCCGGAGCATCGGGCCTGGCATCGTGCGAAGGCGACGATCGGGCTCGACGACGCGGTGGCCGACGAGCTCAACGCGGCTTCGGAGCTGGCCGGGGCGCGCGGCGGCTATGCCACGCGGGCCGCACTGCTCGCGCGTGCGGCGGAGCTGTCGGTCACGGACCGGGCGGTCCGGCTCGTCGAGGCCGCCCGGGCCCATCTCCTGCTCGGCGATCCGGCCACCGCTCAGCGCATGCTGGAGCAGGCCGAGCCGCTCGTGGCGGCCGGCGATCCGACGCTGCGCGCGCGGGCCCTGCACGCCAAGGCCACGACCGACATCTATTTCGAGCGGGTCGTCGGCAGTCTGTCGCTGCTGGTCGCCGCCGCCGACATGGTGGCCACCACGGATCCCGCCTTGGCCCGGAACATGCTGGTCGAGGGCTTGCTGGCGTCGTTGTTCGGCGACCACGGAACCATCGCGCCCGCGGAGTTCGGGCGTGTGGTCCTGTCCTCACCCGCCATGCGGATCAGCGTGCCGACCGGCACCGACCTGCTGCTGCAAGGCTTCGCCCTACGGCTGGACGGTGGATATGCCAGCGCTGCGCCGGTACTCCACAAGGCGCTGGAGACTCTCGGCCGGGAAGGCGACGTCGTCGTCCATGCCGCGCGTCCCGCGGTGCTCGCTCTGTATGCGTCTCAGGAAGTCTGGGACGAAGTCGGCGGCGATGAGACCGTCGGGCTGCTGGAGGCACAACAGCGCGCTTCCGGTGCTTTGGGTGCGCTGGGACTGACGCTGGTCTGCCGCGCCAGCTGTGAGCTGCGGGCCGGACGGTTCGAAGTCGCGACGGCGAGTCTGGACGAGGCCGAGATCCTCTGCGCGGTGATCGGTGAGCAGTCGCCGGGGGCGGCGTACCGCGTCGAGCTGCTGTCCTGGCAGGGTCAGGAGGCTGAGGCGCGAGCGGCGGCCGATCTGCTCGTCCGCGATTGGGAGGCGCCGCACGCCCACGGAGGGCTGGGCCACTGGGCCCGGAACTGTCTGACGGTGCTGGAACTCGGTCTCGGACGCTACGCCGACGCCGCCGCCTATGCCGGCTCGGCGTTCGCCAGCGACATCCCCGCGGTGACGGCCCGGGCCGCGCCGGACCTGCTGGAGGCCGCGGTGCGCTGCGGCGACGAGCACACGGCGAAGGAGGCGCTCCGGCTGCTCGAGGAACGGGCGCCGCTGGCCGGCACGCCGTGGGCGCTGGGGCTGCTGGCCCGCTGCCGGGGCCTGATGTCGGACGGGGACGACGCCGAGGTGTTCTACCAGGAGTCGGTGGCTCAGCTCGGCCGTACGCACGTGCGCACCGACCTGGCACGGACCCACCTGCTCTACGGCGAGTGGCTGCGCCGCCGCCGGCGCCGGGCGGACGCGCGCGTCCAGCTGCGGATCGCGCACGAGATGTTCGTGAGCATGGGGGCGGCGGCCTTCGCCGAGCGTACTCGGCTGGAACTGCTGGCGACCGGGGAGAGCGCCCGGAGGCGGACCGTGCAGACCACGTACGATCTGACGCCGCAGGAGCGCCGGATCGCCGTGCTGGCGGCCGAAGGGGCGACGAACGGTGAAATCGCCACCCGGCTGTTCATCACCCAGTCGACTGTCGAGTACCACCTCAACAAGGTGTTCCGGAAGCTGGCGATCACGTCACGACGGCAGTTGCGCAAAGTGCTGCAGGAACAGGGCTGACACTGCGGGTGCGGCCCCGCACCAGGCGGGGCCCGCAGCCGGCAACCGTTTCGCCGGCGGTCAGGCCGACGGCCGAGGCCGGCCAGGATCGCGCTCAGCGCGCTTTCCTGGCCGGCCGACTCCCGCTTCGTGCTTTGTCCCTCGTGATCAGAGCTCAGATGACGTCGGTCATGCCGCCGTCGATCAGGTAGTCCGCCCCCGTGATGTTGCCGGAGCGGCGGCTGCCGAGGAACAGCACCAGATCGGCCACCTCGGACGGCAGGGTGAAGCGGCCCGTGGCGGCCTCGGCGGCGGCGCCCGCGGCGATGTCCGCGGGGTCGACGCCCTTGCTGCGGCCCACGGTCGCCGCGACGCCGCCGGCGCCCTTCCACAGCGGCGTCTCGACCGGGCCGGGGCTGACGCAGTTGACGCGAACGCCGTGCGGTCCCACTTCCTTGGACAGCGCCTTGCAGAAGTTCGACAGCGCGCCCTTGGCCGCGCTGTAGTCGATGACCAGAGGATCGGGCAGCCGGGCGTTGACCGAGGAGACGGTGACGATCCGGCCGTCGCCGGCGGCCAGCAGGTGCGGCAGCGCGGCGCGGGTGGCCCGGACCGCGGCCAGGAAGTTGATGGTGAGAGCCCACTCCCAGTCGGCGTCGGTCGTCGACAGGAAACCGTCGACCCGGGGCCGGACCGCGCCGACGTTGTTGACCAGGACGTCGAGGCCGCCATATGCGGCGGCCGCGGCGGCGACCAGTTCGGCCGGGCCTTCGGGCTCGGCGAGGTCCACCTCCACCACGGTCAGCTCAGAGCCCTGCTTCAGGAGCAGGTCCAGCTCCTCGGTGCGCTCCCTGCTGCCGGCGACGACCCGCGCCCCGGCGGCCAGGAAGGCCTCGGTCACCGCCAGCCCGATGCCCCGGCCGGCGCCGGTGACGACGGCGGTCTGCCCGGCGAGCCCGAGGTCGAACGCCGGTGCGGGCGCGCTCATCGCGAACCCGCCAGGCCCTGCCCGCGCAGCCACGCCAGGGCGGCGTCGGCGACCTCGCGCCACCCGCTGTCGATGGTCAGCGAATGCCCCTTGCCGGGGAAGTCCGCGAACTCGGTGACGGCGTCGGAATGCCGGTACTGCTTCAGCGTCGCCCGCGTCACGCTCTCGGGCACGGTGTGGTCCTTGCCGCCGGACATCAGCAGCAGCGGACCGCGCCCGGAGTTGGCGGTGTCGACCTTGGCCGGCGAGTGCGGGTTGAAGTTCGCCGCCGCCGCCTCGAACAGCGGCTTGCCCGGGGCCGGAATGGTCCACCGCTCGAACAGCTCGTCCGACTCCTGCTCGGACAAGGCGTTGCCGAACGCGAAACGGAACTGCTCGGCCGTCAACGACACGGCGCGGTGCTTGTTCGCCGGGTTCCGGAACACCGGGAGCGTGGCCCGCAGAGCCGACAGCGGAAGCGGCAGCACACCCTTGATCTGCGCGGCGTCGACGGCCACGGCGGCCGCGGCCAGATCCTGGCCCAGCAGCTTCTGGGCGATCATGCCGCCGAAGGAGTGGCCGATCAGGATCGGCAGCGTGTCCAGGCCGCGGATGATCTCGGCGTAGTGCTCGACCACGTCGTCGATGCCGTGGCCGGCGATGCTCTCGGGGTTCAGGCGGGAGTCCTCGACAGTGTCCGGATCGCCCGGCCAGCCCGGGGCGGAGGGGGCGTAGCCCTCCTCGCGGAACAGGTCGATCCAGGGCTGCCAGGACGTGCTGTGCAGCCAGAGCCCGTGGATGAAGATGACGGGGGTGGGGTTTGTCATGGTCCCTTCGGCTTTCTTCAGAAGAGTGGCGGCGAGTGCTGCTAGCAGCAGACCACCGGGCCTCGCGGGCTCGAACCATGGAAAGACCCCAGCCCCCAGCCTGCCTGAGCACCGCCGAAGCGCTGGGGTCCGCCCACGATACGAATCGGGCCCGGCATGTGGTGCAGTCGGTGACATCAGAAGTGCCAGGTGGCGCGAACGCGACACGGTTGGAGACGGCGTACAGAACAGAAAGTGGGGCCTGCCATGACGCACGGGTCTACCTCGGTGAGAGCTCGGACTCTGATGATCGGCCGCCTCGAAGAGGTCCGGCGGATCCGCGAGTACCTCCAGGGCGGCCGGAGTCTGCACATCGTCGGTGAGGCCGGAGTGGGGAAGACCACGCTGCTCGACGCCGTCGCCGACGACGTGACCCGGGCCGGAACCAGGGTCCTGCGCGCGGACGGCGTCGAGTTCGAGGCCGACGTCACCTACTCGGGGCTCCACCAGGTGCTGACGCCTGTGCTCGATCACGCCGCCGAACTGCTCCCGGAGCATCGTCGGGCCCTTCAGATCGCGCTCGGCTTCGGCACCGGTCCCGAGCCGGACCGGCTGCTTCTCGTCAACGCCACCGTGGCGCTGCTCCGGAGAGCCGCCGCCACGACGCCCGTGCTGCTCATGGTCGACGATCTGCCGTGGGTGGACCGCGCCAGCGCGGTGGTCCTCGGGGTCATCGCCCGCCGGCTGTCCGACGGCCCCATCATGTTCCTGGCAGCCTCCCGCACCGGCGTCGGCGGCGTCCTCGGCCGCGGCGGCATCGCCGAGTTCGAGCTCGCGCCGCTGGGGGACGACGCGGCGCACCTGCTGCTTCGCGACCGTTACCCCCAGCTGGCGGAAAAGGTGCGGGGCCGCGTGGTCGCCGAGGCGCGAGGCAATCCTTTGGCTTTGGTGGAGCTGCCGGGCGAACTCACGCCGGCGCAACAGCGGGCTGTCGACGAACTGCCGGCGGTGCTTTCCCTCGGCGAACGTACCGGTCTGCTGTATGTGTCGCGCGTCGTCGCCCTGTGCGCCCCCGGCCGGCGGATGTTGCTGCTCGCCGCGCTCGCCGACACCGGCGACCTCGGCACCCTGCGGGCCGCCGCGTCGGCGACGCTGCCGGACGCCGAGCCGCTTTCCTCCGCCGACGCTCTGGCCGGCTTGATCGCCGCGGAGAAGAACCAGCTGATCCGCATCGACAGCGGGGCTCAACGGGTCGCGTTCTGCCATCCGCTGATTCGCTCTGCGATCGTGAACGCTTCGACGCTTGCTGAGCGTCGCGCCGCGCATCTGGCTCTCGCCGAGGCGTCGTCCGAGCGGCCCGAGGTGCGGACGCGGCATCTGGCGGAAGCAGCCATCGGGCCGGACGAAGAGGTCGCGGATCAGCTTCAGGAAGCGGCGCGCGGGGTGCTGCGGCGCGGGGACGCGGCCGCGGCTGTGGCCGGTTTGGTGCGAGCCGCCGATTTGAGCCCGCAACCTGCCGAACGCAGCCGCCGGCTGGCCGAAGCCGCGTTCATCAGCGCGGAGGCCGCCGGCGAGATCACTCTGGCGTCAGATCTGCTCCAACGTGCGCTCCATACGCAGAGCTTCGCAGCCGTACCTTCAGGAATCGACGGCGGGCTGCACGCGGCTGCCGCGACGGTCTATGTCCTTCTCAACAGCGGCGCTGATCTGGACGTGGTCTGCCGGTTACTGGTCAGCGCGATCGAAGACGTAGGACCGGATCACGATGTCGAAGATCCGGCGCTCGTCGACGCTCTGCACACGCTGCAGTTGGTCTGCTGGTGGAGCGGACGCGAGCAGGTATGGAAACTGATCCCCGAAACGGCGGACCAGCTCACCTCCGCTTTCCCGCCGGTCCTGGCGCTGACGACGCAGACGATTTCTGATCCGGCACGCACGGCCGTAGCTGCCGTGGAGGACGTCAGTAGCGTATTGGACTTCGCGCAGGGGTCTGCCAACCCGTTCACGGTGGTACGTGCTGCCACCGCGGTGCTGTATCTGGACCGGGTCGGCGAGATCCGGGATCGTTTGCGAGAGCTGATTCCGGCCGGGGACGAATGCGATACTCCGTCCCGGATGCACCCGGGCGTCCTGCTGCACTTGTGCTTGGACGACTTCCTGAGCGGCGAATGGGACAGAGCGCAGCGTCTCGTCGACGACGGACTGGCGGTGTGCGCGGCTGGGCAACCGTTCTTCGCCTGGTACTTCCAGTTCGCTCAGGTGCTGCTCCATGCGGTGCGCGGCGAAACAGAGGCCGGCGACGCCCTGGCCGAGGAGATGGCGCGCTGGGCCACCGCGCGGGGCGTCGGCACCGCCGAGATGTTCGCGCTCCAGGCCCGAACCCTGGTCTGCCTGGGCGGTGGCGACTTCGAGGCGGCGTATCAGCACGCTACTGCTCTGACGCCGGCCGGCACGCTCGCGCCGTATCGGGGCCACGCGTTGTGGGGAGCGTACGACCTCGTCGAGGCCGCCATGCGCACCGGCCGGACCATCGAGGCCGCCGCGCATGTCCGGGTCCTGAGGGAGCTGCGGATCGACCGCTTGTCCGACCGCTACGCGCTTCTCGTCGCGGGCGCCACCGGCCTGGCTGCCCCGGACGATGAAGCGATCGCCCACTTCCGTGCGGCCTTGGCGCTCCCGGGCGCCGGGCGCCGGCCCTTCGAGGCGGCACGGATCCGCCTCGCGCTGGGCGAGCGGCTTCGTCGGCAGACGGCGAAGGCCGAAGCCCACGTGGAGCTGACAGCGGCCGCTGCCACCTTCACCCGCCTCGGCGCCCAGCCCTGGGCCGAACGCGCCGCGACGGAACTGCGCGCCATCGGAATCGGCGCGGCGCCACCGACCGAGAACGTTCCCCTCACACCCCAGGAACTGGAAATCGCACAGCTGGCGGCCTCCGGCTTGACGAACAAACAGATCGGGCAGCGCCTGTATCTTTCGCATCGCACGGTCGGCAGCCACTTGTACCGTCTTTTCCCGAAGCTGGGCATCAGGAAGCGTTCGGCGCTGCGCGATGCGCTGATGGCCCTGGACGGCAGGCTGTGACGCAGCGGAAGGCTGTCACGCCCCGAGGGAACCCCGTCGAAGGCAGGAGCAGGGAACGCACAACGCTTTCAGGGGCCGCCATACGGCGGCCCCTGAAAGGCTGGGAGCGGGCGCTCAAACCAGGCTTTGACGCGTTCGTGCTCTGAGCTGCGCCATGATCCTGGTCACGCCCTTCGCCTACTCGCCGAGAAACGCGAGCAGTGCCTCGTTGACTTCGTCGGGGTGGGTCCAGGCGATGTTGTGCGGGCCGCCCTCGACCCGCACCAGGCGGACGTCCTTGATGAGGGCGGGAAGCCGGTCGGCGGTCGCCTCGATCGGCAGGATCCGGTCCTCGGTGCCGTGGACGACCAGCACCGGCACGTCGATCTTCGGCAGGTCCGCGCGGAAGTCGGTCAGCCAGGTGTCGACGCAGGCGTAAGTGGCGAACGGCGAAGCGCCGGCGGCGACGGTGAAGCCGGCCTGCCAGGCCCGGTCGCTGATCCGCTGGGGAGCCAGCTTGTCCACGTTGTAGAAGTTGTTGAAGAAGTCTTCGAAGTAGGTGTACCGGTCGGCGACGATGGCGGCCTTGATGTCCTCGAACACCTGGCCGTCGACGCCCTCGGGGTTGTCGTCGGTCTTCAGCAGGAACGGGGGCACCGTGCCGAGCAGCGCGGCCTTGCGCACCCGGTCCGACCCGTAGGTGCCGAGGTAGCGGGTGACCTCACCGGTGCCCATCGAGAAGCCGACCAGCAGGACCTCGGTCAGGTCGAGGTGGTCGAGCAGCGCCGCGAGGTCGGCGGCGAAGGTGTCGTAGTCGTAGCCGATGGTGGGCTGGCTGGAGCGTCCGAAGCCGCGCCGGTCGTAGCTGATGACGCGGTAGCCCTTCTGGAGCAGGACCCGGTGTTGCCGCTCCCAGGAGTGCCCGTCCAGCGGGTATCCGTGGATGAGCACGACCGGCTGTCCCTGCCCGTGGTCCTCGTAGTAGATGCTGATGTCGGCCCCGTTCTCGGTGCCCACCTTCACGTACGACATGTCTTCCTCCTCATCGGACCGGCGGACGCCGGCCTCGTCGACTTCGGTTCAGGCGTGGTGCCGGGCTCAGGTGTCGCGGCCGCGCCGCAGGACTTCGGCGATCTGCACGACGCGGCGGGCCTGGAACTCGACCGCGGCCAGCTCGACCTCCCCGGGCGGGATCGCGCCGTTGTTCGAGGTGTGGCTGGCGCCGTAGGGATTGCCGGCCTGGAACTGGACCGGGTCGGCGTAGCCGGGCGGGACGATGATGCAGCCCCAGTGGTAGAAGGTGTTGTTCATCGCGAGGATCGTGGACTCCTGGCCGCCGTGCGCGGTGGCGGAGGAGGTGAACGACGAGCCGATCTTGTTGACGAGTCGGCCCTGCCCCCACAGCGGTCCCGTGGTGTCGATGAACTGCTTCAGCTGCGCCGCCGGCAGCCCGAACCGGGTCGGCGAGCCCAGCAGGATCACGTCGGCCCACTCCAGGTCGTGCAGGGTGGCCTCGCTGATGTGCTGAGTGGTCGCCACATGGTCGGACCAGCCCTCGTTGGTGGCGATCGCCTCCTCGGGCGCCAGTTCCCGGACCTTGCGCAGCCGTACCTCGGCACCGGCCTTCTCCGCCGCGGTGGCCGCGGCCTTGGCCAGCCGGAAGACGCCGCCGGTGGCCGAGTAGTAGATGACGGCGACGTTGACGGGTGTTTCCATGATCTGCGGTCCTTTCGATGGGGCATGGGAGATGGCGCGGGGTCGCGCGCCTTTGTCGGCGACACGACCCCTGCGCTGTTCGGCTACCGGGCGAATGCGCCTCAGCCGGTCGCCTCGGCCGCCCGGACGATGAGGTCTTCGGTCTGGTCGGGGTGGGAGACCATGACCGCGTGCGAGGCGTTCGGGATGACGACCGTGTGGGCACCGGCGCGCCCGGCCATGAACTTCTCGGTCACGGCCGGGATGGCCTGGTCGGCGCCGGCCACCAGGTACCAGGACGGCAGGGTCTTCCAGGCCGGGGCTCCGCTGGCGCCCTGGAGGGCGGCCAGCGCGACCGGGCGTTGTTCGGCCGCCATCAGGGCGGCGTCCGGCGCCGGGACGTCCGCGGCGAAGACCGCGCGGAACTTCGCCTGGTCGACGTAGCCGTCCGCGCCGCCGCCGCCGGTGACGGCGTACGGCCGGACGACCAGCGCCGCGCCGAGCCGGCTGCCGGGATTCATCCCGGTCAGCCCCAGCGCGCTCTCGCCCTGGTCCGGGGCGAACGCGGCGATGTAGACCAGGGCCTTGACGTTCGCGTGCCCGACGGCGGCGTTGGTGATGACCGCGCCGCCGTAGGAGTGGCCGACCAGGATCACCGGTCCGGGCACGGCGTCGAGCAGGCTGGAGACATACGTGGAGTCACTGTCCAGTCCGCGCAGCGGGTTGGCCGCCGCGATCACCGGGTAGCCGTCGTGTTCCAGCCGGGCGATCACGCCGTTCCAGCTGGAGGAGTCGGCGAAGGCGCCGTGCACCAGCACGATCGTGGGCTTGGGGCCGTGCCGTTGCGCGGCGGCTGCGGCTGCGGCCGGCTGCGGGGCCGGCGCGGCCGAGGCCGAGGCGAGGCCCGGGACGAGCAGGGCCGCGGCGGCGAGTACGGCCGGTACCGTGACCCGCTTGCGGGTCCAGCGGTGCGGGTGCTCCGCGGGCGGCGGGGTTTCGGACATGGTCGAGCCTTTCTCGGGTCAGGGGGTCGGCGGCGGGCCGGCGACGCGCAGGTGGAAGGGGTCCGCGGAAGCGACGACGCTCCCGATGTCGAAGGCGGCGGGCGTCTCGTCCAGGTGGGTCGCGGGCGTCCCGTTGGCGCTGAACCACTCCTCGATGCGCGACGGGCTGAACACGACGGCCAGCCGGGCGGACTCCGAGCGGACGAGGTAGCTGTGCGGAACGCCGCGCGGTCCGTGGGCGATCTGGCCGGTGTGCAGGTCCAGGCGCTTGTCGTCGACGAAGAAGGAGATCTCGCCGTCCAGGACGATCCAGACCTCGTCCTCGTCCTCGTGGATGTGGAGCGGGGGCGCGTGGCCGGCTGTGTCCAGGAACTCCATGACGCTCAGCGCGCCCTTGGTGGCGCTACCGGGAAGCAGGATCTTGCTTCTGCCCCCGAGGAACCAGAAGGGTTCGCCGGCCGTGCCGGGGAAGGTGTCGTCGGGGAACGGCGGGTTGATCATTACTTGTTTCCCTTCAGGAAGGTGAGGAGGATGCGGGACATCTCTGCGGGGCGTTCCTCGTACATCCAGTGGCCGCAGTTGGGGACGACGACGCCGGTGACGTTCGTGGCGTACTTGCTGACCTGGTCGGGCACGAAGCTGCCGAGGCTGCCGGCGGCTCCGATCGCGAGGACCGGCATGGTGAGCTTGGTCTTCTGGTACTCGGCGTCGTTCTCCATGTCCTGCGGCAGGGTCCGGAACCACTGGAAGCTCGCCTCCAGGTGCGCGGGGTCCTTCAGGTAGCCGGAGAACACCGAGATGTCGTCGGGTGTGACGGCGCCCTTGACGACTTCGAGGTCGTCGATGAACTTGTCGACCCACAGCGATTCCCGCCCGGTGATCAGGTCCTCGGGGAGGTTGTTGGTGAGGGCGAAGAACCCGAAGTGCCAGCCGCCGGGGCCGTCGGCGGTGAGCGACGGGAAGGAGTAGATGCTCGGGTCGGGGATCGGGGCCTCGCTGAGCACCAGTTTGGTGACGTCCCGCGGATAGGCGGCGGCGTAGGAGTAGGCCACCATCGTGCCGATGTCGTGGCCGACCAGCCGGATGTCCCGGTCGTGGCCGATACCGGCCAGCAGCCCGTGGATGTCGGCGGCGAGGTCCTTCTTGACGTAGCCGGCGGCCGGGGCGTCGCTGCGGCCCGCGCCGGGCAGGCTGGGCGCGATGACCGTGTAGTGCTGGGCCAGCGCCGGCATGACCTCGCGCCACTCGTACCAGGTCTGCGGGTATCCGTGCAGCAGGACGAGGGTCGGGCCGTGGCCGCCGATCACGTAGTCGATGCCGATTCCGTTGACCTGGGCTTTGTGCTCGCTGAACCCGGCCGGTAACTGCTCGGTGGAGGAGGCGGTGGACGAAGCCGTGGTGGAGGCCTGCGCGGTCCCGGTGGTGATCGTGGTGGCCGCGAGCCCGAAGGCCGAGGCCACGGCGACGGCGAGCATCGCGCCCGGCCGGAAAGCGGCATGGAGGTGTTTCACAGATGGCTCCGATCAGGTGGAGACGGGTGTTGCAGGGGGCTGATTCAGGCCGCCGTCGATGACGAGATGGGGCCTGGTGATGTCGGCGGCTTGGTTGTCCGCCGAGATGGTTTGCCGGGTTCTAGGACGGCGGAGTGCTGCGGCTGCTTGGCAAGGGATGTTCGGTGCTGGGGTAAGCACAACAGCCAGGTGAGGGTGCTCGCACCGGGGAAAGACCCCAGTTCCTACACCGTCCGGATCGCTGGGGTGTTTGCGCAGGAGCGCTGGGAGCCCATGCGGATATGGGGCTACGAGCCATGGGCAGTCCAGCCCGGCTGCGCCGTGGACGCCACAAGCGACCTTCAGCGGCCAGAGTCGCTGATCGTCTTTGGTTGACTTCGTTCCTGGTTGTTCGTTCAGGGCGCTTCAGGGGTCGGATGCCGACTGGGTCAGATCCTTGACGCTTTCGCGAATCGATCCTATGTTAGCGATGTTCTCTCGCACCTATATCCGATTTCGCCCGATTTTGCGGAGTGATCCCGCCATATTCATGGGATGGATCAGGGTGCAGACCCTATGGGCTGTGCGTCATGAAGGGCATCGAGGCACATGTTGAATTCTGTTTGGTCTAGGCCGCCCGGCCGCTTGCGGCGCCTCACCCCGGTGGGCGTGGTGGTGGCCCTGCTGCTGAGCCTGATCGGCGTGCAGACGGCGACCGGGACCGCGGCGCACGCCGCCACGAACCAGTTCCACGGCGTGAACTGGGCCGACCCCAACGACAACTTCGTCACCGGAGATCTGCAACCGGTCGGGCTGTCCGACACCGACAGCTACGCGACCGTCTACGCCAAGTCGACCGCGATCCTCAAGGGATTCCAGGCCCTGGGCGCCAACACGGTGCGCATGCCGTTCAACCAGGCGACCGTGACGGGCAGCTGGTGGAACAACTACACCGCCGCCTGGGACGCCGCCACCGCGCTGGGCATGAACGTGGTCGTCGTGCCCTGGCTGCAGAACGGCGTCATCGGCGACACCAACGCGTTCTACGCCATGTGGAACACCGTGATCAGCAAGTACCTGAACAACAGCCGCGTGTACTTCGGGATCATGAACGAGCCCTGGGGCTACAGCAACACCGACGAGGACAACATCGCGGCGGCCTGGGTCGCGCACTTCTCCCAGATACCCCGCGGGCGAATCCTGGTGCCCGGCGCCTGGGAGGGAAACCTGTGCACCGTCGGCGCCGACTCGCGCCTGAACGGAACGCTGCTCTCCCTCCACGACTACACCCTCGGCGGAGAGACCCACCCCACCGAGGCGGACTGGATCACCAGCTTCGAGAACAACGTCTGCGGATACGACAGCCGCGCTGTGCTCACCGAATTCGGCGTCCCGATGACCACCGGCGTCAACTACGACGGCAACCGGGACGGCACCAACGACGTGTCCTTCCTCTACGCACTCACCGACACGGTGCGCAAGCAGGGCATGGGCTCGATCCTGTGGACCGGGGTCAAGACCGCCAGCCAGACCCAGGGCCCCGGGCCGTGTGAGAACGCCTCCTGCGCGATCACCACATTGCAGGGCACCGCGCCGAACTACACGCTCAGTGTCACCAACCAGTCCGGAATCGACCGGCTCCAGTACGGCTGGGGTGGCGGGGGCAGCGGGGGCGCGACCAGCGGCCCTCTCCACGCGGTCGGCGCGGGCAAGTGTCTCGACGTGCCCGGCGCATCGCAGACCAACGGCACCGTGACGCAGATCTGGGACTGCAACGGCGGCAGCAACCAGACCTGGACCCACACCGCGGGCAACCAGCTCACCGTCTACGGCGGCGCGAAGTGCCTGGACGCCACCAACAACCAGACCGCCGCCGGCACGCCGGTGGAGATCTGGGACTGCAACGGCGGCGCGAACCAGCAGTGGACCCTCAACGCAGACGGCACGATCACCGGTGTGCAGTCAGGGCTCTGCCTCGATGTGACCGGGGGATCGACGACGGACGGCGCCAAGATCGAACTGTGGGGCTGTGGCGGACAGAGCAACCAGCAGTGGAAGCTCGGCTGACAGCCGCCACCGCGCGTGAAGGGGCCGTCCTGGAATTCGTTCCGGGACGGCTCCGTGGTATGCGCCGATGGTGAGACGCCCGGGCAGGCTTGACGCCCGCGTCACCGCGCTCCTACGATCCGCAGCGTCGGTCGGTCGTGTGCCGTCGGCGCGAAGACAACTGAAAACCACGCTGTTCGAACTGGAACGGGAGAGTCCTCGCTGGTTGCCGGCGGGGCGCCGAAGGAGCAACACTCCCCAGAATCTCTCAGGCTCAGCTACCGCTTCAGTTAGGCGACTCTGGAAAGTCAGGGCCTTGCGCCCTGCGCCCACGGTGCAAACCGCCGGTTTCGGCGGTGAAGCTCTCAGGCATCGATGACAGAGCGGGGAGGTCACCCGTCCACGGCATCGAACGTCATGGTGCCTTCACAGGGAGCCTCCCTCATGGCCTCGAGGAAGACGCCGCTGCACGCCGTCCATGGCGGACTCGGTGCGCGGTTCACCGATTTCGCCGGCTGGTCCATGCCGCTGCGCTACACGTCCGAGCTGGCGGAGCATCATGCGGTGCGCAAGGCCGCGGGCGTTTTCGACTTGTCGCACATGGGCGAGATCGAGGTGTCCGGGCCGGAGGCGGGCCGTGCGCTCGATCACGCCTTGGCGAACGAGCCGTCGAAGTTCGGGGTCGGCCGGGCGCGCTACTCCATGCTGGTCCACGAGTCCGGGGGAGTGCTCGACGACCTCGTGGTCTACCGCTTGGCCGAGACGGAGTATCTGATCGTCGCCAACGCCGGTGGTGTGCAGGTCGTCGGTTCGGTTCTGCGGGATCGGGTCGACGGCTACGCCGCGACGGTCCGGGACGCGTCCGGCGACTGGGCCCTGATCGCCGTCCAGGGTCCGGCTTCCGCCGCGATCGTCGGCGACGCGGCCGACACCGATCTCACGTTCCTGAAGTACTACGGCATCACTCCGGCACGGCTGGCTGACCAGGACGTGCTGCTGGCCCGCACCGGATACACCGGCGAGGACGGTTTCGAGATCTATTGCCGGCCGGCGGCGGCGCCGGGCATCTGGCAGGCCGTCAGTGCCGTCGGAGCCCCGTACGGATTGCTGCCGTGCGGGCTGGCCTGCCGGGACACCCTCCGTCTGGAGGCCGGCATGCCGCTGTACGGCCAGGAGATCACCGTCCGCACCACGCCGTTCGACGCGGGGCTGGGCCGGGTCGTGGTCTTCGGCAAGCGGGGCGGGTTCGTCGGCGAGGATGCTCTCGCCGCGCGTCGCGACGCCGCCCCCACCCGGGTGCTGGTCGGGCTGACGACCGCCGGGCGGCGTGCTCCCCGGCCCGGCTACGCCGTCCTCGATCCCGGCGGCGAGTCCGTCGGCGAAGTCACCTCCGGGGCGTTGTCGCCCACCCTCGGACACCCCATCGCGATGGCCTACGTCGCGGCCGACTGCCAGGAGCCAGGCACGAAGGTGCTTGTCGACATCCGTGGCAGCCGGGTGGACGCCACGGTCGTCCAGGTGCCCTTCTACCACCGCTGAGCCCGAGTGCCCACAGGTCTGCCTACAGATCTGTGCGCATAGACCTGCCCCAGAGCCAGACAAGGACCCAGAGCATGAGCCTGCCCGCAGATCTGAGATACACCAGCGACCACGAGTGGATCGCGACCGACGAGGTATCGACCGTGGGCATCACCGCCCACGCCGCCGACGCCCTCGGCGATGTCGTCTTCCTCAGCCTGCCGGCCGTCGGCTCGACGATCGTCGGCGGCCGGCCGTGCGGCGAGATCGAGTCGACCAAGTCGGTGAGCGACCTGATCGCGCCCGCGGACGGTGAGGTCGTCGAGATCAACGAAGCCGCGGTCGCCGCACCGGAGGTGGTCAACCGCGACCCGTTCGGCCAGGGCTGGTTGTTCCGGATGCGGATCACCGGCGTCGGCGACCTGCTGGACGCCACCGCCTACGCCGCGCTCATCGAAGGAGCCTGACCGTGACCACTGTCGACACCCTGCTCGCCGACGCCGACCCCGCCGTCCACGCCGCCTTGCGGGCCGAGCTGAAGCGCCAGCAGAACACGTTGGAGATGATCGCCAGCGAGAACTTCGCTCCGGTCGCGGTGATGCAGGCGCAAGGCTCGGTTCTGACGAACAAGTACGCCGAGGGGTACCCCGGCCGCCGCTACTACGGCGGCTGCGAACACGTCGACGTGACCGAGACCCTCGCCGTGGAACGGGCCAAAGAGCTGTTCGGCGCGCGCTTCGCCAACGTCCAGCCGCACTCGGGAGCCCAGGCGAACGCCTCCGCGATGATGGCGCTGCTCGAACCGGGAGACACCATCCTCGGTCTGGACCTGGCCCACGGCGGGCACCTGACGCACGGTATGCGGCTCAACTTCTCCGGCAAGCTCTACAACGTTGTGGCCTACCACGTCGCCGCCGACGACTACCGCGTGGACATGGCCGAGGTGGAGCAGCTGGCCAGGGAACACCGGCCGCGGCTCATCGTCGCGGGCTGGTCGGCCTATCCCCGGCATCTCGACTTCGCCGCCTTCCGGCGGATCGCCGACGAGGTCGGCGCGCGCCTGATGGTGGACATGGCCCACTTCGCCGGGCTGGTGGCCGCCGGGCTCCATCCCGACCCGATGCCGTACGCGGACGTGGTCACCACGACGACGCACAAGACGCTCGGCGGACCGCGCGGCGGCCTGGTGCTGACCAACGACGCGGGCCTGGCGAAGAAGGTCGACAGCGCGGTCTTCCCCGGTCAGCAGGGAGGCCCTTTGGAGCATGTGATCGCGGCCAAGGCGGTCGCGTTGAAGATGGCGTCCGAGCCGCTGTTCCGGGAACGCCAGCAGCGCACCCTCGCCGGTGCCCGGAGCCTGGCCGAAAGGCTGAGCGCCGCCGACCTGGCGAGTGCGGGGATCTCCGTGCTCACCGGCGGGACCGACGTCCACCTGGTGGTGGTCGATCTGCGCGGGTCAGAGCTCGACGGCAGGCAGGCGGAGGACCGGCTGCACGAGATCGGCATCACCGTGAACCGCAACGCCGTCCCGTTCGACCCGCGTCCTCCCATGGTGACTTCGGGCCTGCGGATCGGCACGCCGGCGCTGGCGACCCGCGGCTTCGGGGAGCTGGCCTTCACCGAAGTCGCCGACGTCATCGCCGAGGCGCTCAGCCCGGGATACGACGCCGACCGGGCGGCCGGGCTGCGCGTGCGGGTGGCGGCCCTGGCCCAGAAGCACCCGCTGTACCCGGGGCTGTGAGATGAGCGGCTTCCGGCTTGCAGGGGGATCCCGGTGACCATCTCAGTATTCGATCTCTTCTCCGTCGGCATCGGGCCGTCCAGCTCGCACACCGTCGGCCCGATGCGCGCCGCGCGGATGTTCGTCGACCATCTGGACCGCGACGAGCTGCTCGCCCGCACGGCCGGGGTGCGGGCGGAGCTGTTCGGCTCGCTCGGCGCCACCGGCCACGGTCACGGCACGCCGAAGGCCGTCATCCTCGGTCTGGAGGGTCACCGGCCCGACACCGTCGACGTCGACACAGCGGACGCGGAGGTCGCGCGGGTCCACGCGACCGGGCGCATCCGGTTGCTCGGCACCGAGGCCGGCGCGAAGTACGAGATCGACTTCGATGCGGCCTCTCAGCTGGTCCTGCACCGTCGCCGCGCCCTGCCGTTCCACGCCAACGGCATGATGCTGTCCGCGTACGACTCGACGGGCCTGCTGCTCTCGGAGAAGACCTATTACTCGGTCGGCGGCGGCTTCGTCGTCGGTGACCCGGCCGCCGGCGACGCCCCGATCAAGCGCGACGAGACGACGCTGCCCTTTCCGTTCCGCACCGGTGACGAACTGCTGCAACGCTGCCGCGAGACCGGTCTGTCCGTCTCCGCGTTGATGTTCGAGAACGAGAAGGCCTGGCGCACGGAGGACGAGATCCGTACCGGCCTGCTGGAGATCTGGGCGGTGATGAAGGCTTGCGTGGCACGCGGCCTTTCCCGGGAGGGACTGCTCCCCGGCGGCCTCAAGGTCCGCCGGCGCACCGCTGCCTCGGCCAGGGCGTTGCGCGCCGAGGGCGATCCCGCCGTCCGGGCCATGGAGTGGGTCACGCTCTACGCGATGGCGGTCAACGAAGAGAACGCGGCCGGCGGCCGGGTGGTCACCGCCCCGACCAACGGCGCGGCCGGGATCATCCCGGCGGTGCTGCACTACTACATGACGTTCGTGCCGGGCGCCGACGAGGAGGGCGTGGTCCGCTTCCTCCTGGCCGCGGGGGCGATCGGCCTTCTTTATAAGGAGAACGCCAGCATCTCCGGCGCCGAGGTCGGCTGCCAGGGCGAGGTCGGTTCGGCCTGCTCCATGGCCGCCGGGGCGCTCGCCGACGTGTTGGGTGCCGGTCCCGAGAAGGTGGAGAACGCCGCCGAGATCGGCATGGAACACAATCTGGGCCTGACCTGCGACCCGGTCGGCGGGCTGGTCCAGATCCCGTGCATCGAGCGCAACGGCATGGCGGCGGTCAAGGCGATCACGGCGGCCCGTCTGGCCCTGCGCGGCGATGGCAGCCATCACGTCTCGCTCGACAAGGTCATCAAGACCATGAGGGAGACCGGGGCCGACATGAAGATCAAGTACAAGGAGACCGCTCGCGGAGGTCTGGCGGTGAACGTCATCGAATGCTGACGAACGTGCTTGCCGTGGCGAACCGGCCACGAACGGCGGTAACAGTCGCGACGCCGGTTCGCCAGCAGGGGCATCCCCACGGCCGTGCGTGTATCTACGGGCCCGTGTGCCGCTCTTCCCTCTGAAGGCGCACAAGCGCCCGGCCGTCCTGCTGACTTCATGAGTCCGCTCAGGTCATCCGAGCGACTTCCGCAGGACCCATAAAAGGGAGATCGAAGGATGCGTACAGACGACGCTGCGGCGTCCAGCCCCGGCGACGCCGTGACCGCGCAGATCGGCACGGTCGACTCGACCTCGGTGTCGTGTCTGCTGATGCAGGACGCCGTCCCGGCCGATGTGGTCTCGGTCGGTTCCGGTCAGGGCAAGGTGGCCCTGTTCGCCAACACGTTCCTGGACGGGAAGCAGGAGGCGCTTGTCGTCAACGCGGAGTCCGAGCTCACCTACCTGCGGCGGACGCCCGACGGCACCGGATGGAGCCAGGATCCGGTCATCGATGCCGCGGCCCCGGTGGCCGACGTCGCCGCGGTCGTGGTGTTCGTGCACCCCCGGGACCAGAGCACGTGGGCCGTCTACGCGCCGAAGGCCGGCAAGCCGCGCGCGCTGCGCCTGACCGCCTCCGAACCCGGCGGGACGACGGCCTGGCAGGGGGCGCCGAACGCGATCGACTTCCGCGGTGACGGGCCTGACGTCACCGCGCTGAGCCACATGTCCCTCTTCTATTTCAACGGCCGCACGCCCGCCATTCTGGCGATCGACGCGAACAACTCCCACCTGGTCCGGATCACGGTCCTGACATACCCGGACGCCTCGCCGGGGCACCGCTTCAACTGCATCTCCACCAAGGCCGTGGTCACCGGCCCCGGCCCGGTGGACGAGTTCGTCGCCACGGGCGGCAGCAGCGGCGCGGTCGGCTACGTGCGGTCCGGGTCCACGATCCGCGAGATCAACACCACCGTCTGGGACGAGCCCGTCGCCGCCGACGCGGCGTCGCTGGTCGGGACCTTCCTCGACCCCTCCCAGGACAGCGTCGGCCTCGTCTATCTGGACGACCGCCGCAATCTGGTGGTGCGCAGCCCCGCGATCGGTGGCAACGGGGTGACCGTGACGCGGACTCCCGGACTCGGATTCGTGACGGCGCGGCTGTGGGTCGACGCCGTGAGCCTGCTGCACGTCTACGGCATCGACGGCGCCGGCCGCCTCCAAGTGCTGCACCAGAGGAGCTGGGGCGAGTCCGCCACTCCGGTCTGGTCCGCATCGACGGCCGCGCCGCCGCCCGCCGGGCGCCGGAGGGCCGCCGCCGATCCGCCGACGACGGTCGTGACATGTGTCGGGCTGCTTCCCGGCGTCGCGTGGTTCGCTCTGGACCCCTACCCCGGCCAGACGCCCAGCCAGCTGGTCGAACTGTCCGGCGAGCCCGTCGCGGCCGAACGATTCAGCATTCTGACCCAGCGCGGCACCGCGGCCCGCTGGAGCCGCGACAAGGTGCGGCTGCCCTCCGGCGGCGCACCGCACCTCGTCACCCGCTACGTCAGCGAGGTGACGATGCTCGACGGACGCGGACAGCCGGTGCCGGGGCTGCCGGTGCGCCTGTGGGCCGAGGCGCTGACCGAGATCCAGTCCGGCGGCGCGTCCTACCTGGTCGGGCCCGGACACACGACCTCGCTGACCACCGATCCGAGCGGGCGGATCGTGCTGGCGCAGCCCGCCGACAGCCTGCTGCCGGCCGTGCTGCACGTGGACGCCGTCGGCCTGCGCGACGGGGCCGTGATCCAGCCGGCCGCCGCCGTCCACGACTATCTGGCCGGCTTCGGGTCCCTGCCGTCGCAGCCGACGAGGTTCGGCACGGACGCGCTGGTCGCCGCCCGGGCCGGGAACCGCCCGGTCGTGGATCCGCTCAAGCACGACCGGGACGCCGTCGCAGGGGTCGTCGACGCCGTGACCGCGATGTTCAAGCTGGCCGACGGCAAGACGGTGCCGCACTTCTCGATCGGCACGGGTCACGCGCTGCTGCGCGGCCACGCCCCCGGCGCCGCGCCGGTGGAACACCGAACGCTCACCGCCGACCAGGTCCGCGCGCACGTCGAGGCGATCGAACGGCTGCCCCACTACGGCGGGTCCTGGGAGGACTTCCTCGCCTGGGGCGGCGACGTCTGGCAGGGCATCGTGGCCGGCGTCATCGACGTCGCGCACATCGTCTACGACGGCGCCCTCAAGATCTACATCACGATCTCCGGCGCGCTCGTGCGGCTGGCCGACTTCGAGGTCGCCACGATCGTCGAGGCCGTCCACGCCGTCGAGGCGGCGTTCCGCCTGGTCGTCGACGACATCGAGCAGGTTCTGGACTGGCTGAAGGCGCTGTTCGAGTTCGACGACATCTGGGACAGCAAGCGCGCGCTGCACGGAACCATGGAAACGCTGCTCTCCTACGCCACGGCCTCCATCGACCACTTCTTCTTTCAGCTGCCCGAGGGATGGTTCCAGAAACAGCAGGACAAGCTCCACACCGCCTGCGAGCAGCTGAAGAAGGACTACGGCAAGCGCCCGGTCGGGGACGCGGTGGACCGGACCCCCAAACTCACCGACTCCGCCGGCAACGCCACGACGCCGATGGAGATGCAGAGCAATCCACAGAGCACCTGGATGATGCGGCAGATCATGGCCGCCGGCGACCCGGAGGTGGACGCGGCGCAGCTGGATCCGCTCGCGTCCGCGTTCACCGGATTCCTGGCGGACGTCCAGGCCAAGCACTTCGACACCGAGATCAGCAAGATCCTCGGCGATCTGAAGGTGCTGCTGGACGCGATCGTGGACCCGACGGATCCGGACGGCGCGCCGCGCGCGACCATGACAGCGTTCTTCGATCTGCTGGAGAACCTCGGAGTGACGGCGCTGCGCCTGCTCGACCTGGCCGTCGAGACCCTGCGGCGGTTCTTCCAACTCCTCGGTACCTACGCCTGGGCGCTGCTTTCCGCGCCGATCGAGGCCGAGGGCCTGGTGACCCTCTACCGGTGGATCCAGGAGCAGGCCGGCGTCCCGGAGGCGGAGCGCGAGGACCCCTCACTGGCCGGGCTGTTCTTCCTGGCGCTGGCCTTCGGCGTCACGACGATGACGAAGCTGATACGCGGCGTGGACCAGCCGCCGTTCCCCGGCGGCCTGGCGCCGGTCATCCCCGCACCGCCATGGCACCCGGCCTACGAGGCGAGAAGCACGGCAGCGGGGGATCCGGCGTCGAACGACGGGATGAAGACCTGGCAGCTCATATCCGTGTTCTCCAGCGCCCTGGCCATCCCGGTCAGCTACGCCGCGGACCGCGCGCCGCTGGAGGCCGAAGGGCTCGTCCCTGCTTGGGACATGTTCTACGGAGTCTGCGACCTCGTCTTCGGCACCGGATTCGGCGCCATGCTGTCGATGGCTCCGCCGGTCAGCGGCGCGGACTGGAACTCGCCGTTGTTCATGTCCTTCCTCAGCGCGGGCTGCCAGGCCCTGTTCTCGATCGGCGCGTGCGCCTGGAAGCTCCGATTCTGGCTGGACCCGGAGTCCACAGCCATCCTGCGCAACGTCGGCGGGGTGTCCCGGGGCCCGATCATGCAACTGTTCACGTCCGGCCTCTCGCTGATGGGCGTCGTGCTCTATTACGGCCGGAATCCGGAGACGCACCGGTACAACTACGCTCAGATGGTGCTGTCGCTGCTTCCGAGCATCGTGGGGGTCCTCCGCCTCAACGCGTTCCCGGGTGACGAGAGCTTCCCATACCGGGTGGCGGGCACGGCCTACCTCAACGCGGGGATATCCGGGATCTCGACGCTCATGGCCGGGGTCGCGGCCGCTTCACCCAGACCGGCGGTCCTGTCGGGCCAGAAGTTCACGGCGCGGGCGGGCGACACGACCACGTACAAGGTGCGGTGTTCCGGCGGCACCCTGGCATTCAACGCACCGCTCAAGGACTTCAAGCTCTCCGGGGTGGTACCGCCCTGGCTGTCGATCGACGAGGAGACCGGGGAGATGACCGCGAGGCCGCCGGCCGGCACCAGGCCGGCGGGCTACGGGGTGACCGTGTCGTGCTGGGATTCGTACGAGCCGCCGCAGGCAAGCCTTCCGAAGTATGTCGAGGTGACGGTCGCGTAGTAAGCGTGCAAGCCGGTGGCTCAGGTCGTGATCCCGAGCGTCGGAGTCGGAGGCCGCTCGGATCGTGACCGATACTCGATGTCGGGCGGCCCCGGCGAACGGAGCCGGAAAGGACACGACCGTGCAACCACCGCGGCAAGACACCGGAACTCCCGCGACGCGCTTCAGCGCCGAACACTCCGCCGAGGTCGTGACGTCGAGCTTCGCCGGCACTCCCGATCCGCGGCTGCGGGAGATCATGACCTCTGCGGTGCGCCACCTGCACGCGTTCGTCAAAGACGTCGAGCCGACCGTCGAGGAGTGGGCCACGGCGATCGGCTTCCTCACCGACGTCGGCGCGACGTGCACGCCGGTGCGACAGGAGTTCATCCTGTTGTCCGACATTCTCGGGGTGTCCATGCTGGTGGAGACCTTGAACAACCCGGCGGGCCACGCCACGGAATCGACGGTGGAGGGCCCCTTCCACATGGTCGACTCGCCGCCGCGCCCGCTCGGCGCCGACATCGCCCTGGACGGTAAGGGGGACCGGTGCCTGGTCACCGGTACGGTCAAGGACGCGGACGGCACACCGGTGCCGGGAGCCGTGGTGGACGTATGGCAGGCGAACGCCGACGGTTTCTACGACGTGCAGCAGCCGGAGCTGCAACCCGAGCGCAACCTGCGCGGGCTGTTCACCGCCGACGACCAGGGGCGGTTCTGGTTCCGGTCGATCGTGCCCCGCTACTACCCGATCCCCACCGACGGGCCGGTCGGGCGGCTCCTGAACGCCACCGCGCGGCACCCGAACCGGCCCGCGCACATCCACTTCGACGTCCGCGCCACCGGATTCCGGCCGCTGGTCACCCATCTGTTCGTGGCGGACACCCCCTATATCGACTCCGACGCGGTGTTCGGAGTGAAGGACAGCCTGGTGCGCGAATTCTCCACCGTCGACGACCCGGCCCGCGCAGCCGACGCCGGTCTGCCGAGCCCGTTCCGCACCGTTCACTTCGACGTGGTGTTGCGCCCTGAGGAGCAGCAGTGACCTTCGTTCAGCCGTTCACCTATCAGGCCCTGCCGATGCGGGTGGTCTTCGGCGCCGGATCCGTGGCGTCGCTCCCGGCGGAGATCGAGCGCCTCGGTTATGAACGAGCCCTGATTCTCTGCGGCCCTGAGCAGGAGGCCACCGGCCGCAGGATCGCCGACGCGCTCGGCGCCCGCGCTGCCGGCGTCCTGGCCCGGGCCCGCATGCACGTCCCGCTGGAAGTCGCCGATCTGGCGCGGGACCGCGCCCGCGAACTCGGCGCGGACTGCTGCGTCGCCGTCGGCGGCGGATCGGCGATCGGCCTGGGCAAAGCCGTCGCCCTGGCGCACGGACTGCCGGTCCTGGCTGTCCCCACCACGTATGCCGGCTCGGAGATGACGCCCATCTGGGGCCTGACCGAGAACGGGAGCAAGCGCACCGGCCGGGATCCGCGCGTCCTGCCGGTCAGCGTCGTCTACGACGCCGAGCTCACGCTCACGCTGCCCAGCGCCTTGTCGGTGACCAGCGGGATCAACGCCGTCGCGCACGCCGTCGAGGCCCTGTACGCCCCCGACGCCAACCCGATCATCTCGCTGATGGCCGAGGAAGGAGTACGCGCACTCACCCGGGCCCTGCCCGCCCTGGTCGACGACGGCCAGGACATCGAGGCGCGGACCCAGGCACAATACGGTGCCTGGCTGTGCGGCGCCTGCCTCGGCTCCACCGCCATGTCGCTGCACCACAAGCTCTGCCACAGCCTCGGCGGAACCCTCGACCTGCCCCACGCGCCCACCCACACCGTCGTCCTCCCGCACGCCCTCGCCTACAACCAGCCCGGCGCCCCGCAGGCCGTGGCCGCGCTTTCCCGTGCCCTGGACGGGGCCCCGGACCCGGCATCCCGATTGTGGGAGCTGGCCGGACAGCTCGGTGCTCCGCGGTCGCTTCGCGAGCTGGGAATGGCGGAACAGGACATCGAGCGCATCGTCGAGCAGGTTCTCGCAAACCCCTACGCCAACCCGGTCGAGGTGACGGCACCGGGGCTGACCCGGCTGCTGCAGGCCGCATGGGCGGGCGAACCGCCGGCCACGGGGAGTTGACGCGTGCCGGGGCGATGAACGTCAGCCGTCGGCGATGCCCGGGCGCC